>CACYCZ010000153.1 GCA_902773055.1 uncultured Bacteroidales bacterium | reverse complement strand
AGTAAGTCTTATTTTTCCACGACGGATGCTTTGATTGCTTCAGGTATGTTGCAGGAGATTTCAAATAAAGTCGTTCTGATTAAGGGTGCACGTGCCTTTGGTTTTGACCGAATT
Organism: uncultured Bacteroidales bacterium; assembly: GCA_902773055.1. Lineage (GTDB taxonomy): Bacteria > Bacteroidota > Bacteroidia > Bacteroidales > Bacteroidaceae > UBA6382. The sequence continues at coordinate 12,731 of CACYCZ010000153.1, read as the reverse complement.
ACAGCATTGATGGAGAAAAAGGTTCATCAGACAATATTGGAGGTCAACCTGAGTGCAATTGTGGATAATTTTAATCATTATAAGGAAATGCTTAAGCCTGGTACCAAGATGGTATGTATGGTCAAGGCTTCAGCCTACGGAGCCGGTGCTGTTGAGATAGCCCGTACGCTTCAGGATCATCATGTAGATTATCTTGCCGTTGCAGTAGCTGATGAAGGGGTAACGCTTCGGAGGGCCGGAATTACGTCGGGGATCATGGTCATGAATCCGGAACAGACAGCATTTAAAGAAATCTTTGACCATGATTTGGAACCGGAGGTATATAGTTTTGACATGCTGGAGGCATTTATGAATGCTGCGGACAAAGAGGGTATAACCAGTTGGCCGGTTCATATTAAGATTGATACAGGTATGCATCGTCTTGGATTTCATCCTCTGAATGATATTGACACACTCATAGATATACTGAAACATCAGAATGTCGTGATGCCACGTTCGATATTCAGTCATTTTGCCGGCAGTGATACGCCGACTCTGGATGCGTTTACCCATGAACAGTTTAAGATGTTTGACATTGCCCGCAAGAAACTGCAACAGGCTTTTCCCGGTAAGATTTTATGTCATATCTGCAACAGTGCCGGCATTGAACGTTTTCCGCAATATCACCTTGATATGGTGCGTCTTGGCTTGGGACTTTACGGCATCAATCCTGTCAGCAATGCTGTTATTCATAATGTATGTACGCTGAAGAGTGTTATATTGCAGCTCAGGGATGTTCCTGAATCTGAAACTGTCGGCTATGGCCGGTATGGCAGATTAAAGCGTACGAGTCGCATAGCGGCTATCCCCATCGGTTATGCCGACGGGCTTGACAGACATTTGGGAAGAGGCAATGCCTATTGTCTCGTAAAAGGTCGTTATAAGGCACCATATGTAGGAAATATATGTATGGATGTGTGCATGATTGATGTAACGGATATTCCTTGTAAAGTCGGTGATGAGGTTGAGATATTCGGAGACCATCTTCCTGTTTCTGCATTGAGCGATGTTCTTCAGACCATTCCCTACGAACTGCTGACATCGGTAAGTGAGCGTATACCGCGTGTATATTATCAAGATTAAGCATGGGCACTTCTGAGCACGGTACGAAAAAGGGAATATACAGCCATGTGCTCCACTATACGGGACTGTTTGGCGGAGTGCAGGGGGTGGCAGTGCTGCTGTCCTTTGTCCGCAACAAATTTGCAGCAGTCTTTTTGGGCAGTGTCGGCATCGGAATCATTGATGTATACAACAGGGCCAACAATCTGTTTACAGCCTTTTTCTCACTGGTCACCCCGGTAGCAGCAACGCGCAGTTTGTCTGTTATTTACGAAACGGGCGACAGGGAGGCGTTTGTTGAACAGGTACGTGTTATCCGCAGTCTCACTTTGCTGACGGCATTGGCAGGTTTTGTCGTCAGTGTGATATGCGCTCCGCTGATAGCTTATGTTACATATGGGGATATATCCCATTATATGGCTTTTATCGGTATTTCGCCCATTATTCCAATGGTAATATTGAGTGGAACGGAATTGTCTATACTGAAGGCAACCCGTGAACTCGGGCGTTTTGCTTTGTCTTCCTTTTACGGGGCAGTTATTTTAGCTGTTGTCAGTATTCCGCTATATATACTGTGGGGCGTAAATGCTATTATTCCCGCCTTATTGCTCAGCACGTTTTTGATCCTGATGGTACAATTCGGATTTACCCTGCCTCTTTTTCCTTGGAGAAGCAGTCCGTTTTCCTTGAGCACATTGCGTAAAGGCCGGGATCTTATAGAACTGAGTGTCGCATACATTTTGGCCAACATCGTGGCATCTGCAGTGGAATTTGCCCTGCGTTCGTACATGATAAACAATGGTGATGTCAATGACGTGGGGTTCTATAGTGCCGGACTGCTTATTACGGTGGTGGCTTCCCGTTTTCTTTTCGTGGCGATGGACGCGGATTTTTTCCCCACGTTGTCAGGATGCTGCCATTCGGTCAGTAAAATGAATCTGGTTGTCAATCGCCAACTTGAAGTATGCCTGCTGCTTATTGCACCTTTTCTTTTGGTGTTCAATGTTTTCATGCCTGTGGTCATCCGGATATTGTACACGTCAGATTTCTATCCCATTCTGCCAATGGCTGTCTTGGCATCATTCTATATGTTCTTCAAGGCAATCAATACGCCTGTCGCATATATAGCCTTGGCCAAGGGTGATGGTAAGACCTATCTGATTATGGAAAGTTGTTATTATGGGGTCTTTCTGGTCGTTATGATTCTCTGTTATCGCTATTGGGGGCTTACCGGAGCTGGGATAGCACTTTCAGTCTCAAATTTCTTTGAGACCATCATGCTGTCGGTTTATTATCATTGCCGTTACAGGTTCTCTTACTCTGTCAGGGCGAGATATATTATGATGGTACAGGGTATGTTGTTGTTGCTCTGTATTGTTGTTGTCTTTGCATGCAATGATATGGTTAAATATGTTGTCGGAATGATACTGGGAATATTTTCCGTATGCTATACCTTATATATATTGTCAAAGCGCAGTAATCTGAGAGAAATTCTGCATTTGGACCGTTCCGGCAAGAAGTAATCTCGTTGGGTAATTCGCGTGATTTCTTGTATTTTTTTAACATTTGGGTTATAACTCTCGTTTCGGCCCTTTCAGAAGGTGTTGTGGGTGGGGTAAATCTGGAAGGCCTGCTGGTTTTTACTGGCAGGCCTTCCAGTTTCCACGCGCAGGCCTGCCAGTAAAAACTGTCTGGGCAGAGAAAAAATCCCGCAGGAAATTGCGGTCTTTAAATAGGCTTTTGATGCCCAAAAACGATAACGTCTGTTGTAAAGTGTTAATAAAGTGCCATGGTGTTTCTTGGCTGTGTAAACTGAGAGATTAATGCTTCATTCGTGTTTTGGGGGGGACTGACGGCTTTTTATATTGTGCGTGACGGAAAAGTCCGTGCAGGGCGTAAAGTGTAAATGAGCATAAATTGCATGCCAAAAAAGATATGCACCCAAAGGGTTGCATTAAAAAAAATGTATTAATTTTGTCAAGAATATGGAGTATTGTAAAGAAAAGGTTTTTATTGCCGGGCCATGCGTCATAGAATCTCAAGCCTTGCTTGATGAAGTTGCTTCAGAGTTGGTCAGGCTGAACAGTGCATATAATATAGATATCATTTTCAAGGCTTCCTTTGACAAAGCAAATAGAACCAGTATTCATTCCTATCGTGGACCGGGATTGGAGAAGGGGCTTGAGATGCTGGCCGAAGTGAAGGAAAAGTTTCATTTAAAGATTCTGACCGATATCCATGAGAGCTGGCAGGCTGCACCCGTTGCAGAAGTATGTGATGTGTTGCAAATACCGGCTTTCCTGTGCCGCCAGACCGACTTGCTGGTGGCTGCGGCGAAAACAGGCAGGATAGTCAATATCAAGAAAGCCCAGTTCCTCTCAGGCGAAGATATGAGATTTCCCTATGAAAAGTCTATGGACGCAGGAGCCGGGGAAGTATGGCTGACCGAGCGCGGCAACAGTTTCGGATACAATAACCTTGTTGTTGATTTTCGAAATATTCCGGTGATGTCTTCCATCGCCCCCCGGTGTATAATGGATTGTACCCATAGTGTGCAGCGTCCGGGAGGTGCAGGTGCCACAACAGGCGGTGACCGCCAATATGTCCCGATGATGGCCCTTGCTGCCAAAGCTTTTGGAGCCAATGGTTTCTTCTTTGAAGTGCATCCGTCTCCAGAAACTGCCAAGAGCGACGGGCCGAATATGTTGTATTTGAAAGATTTGGAGAAAGTAATTAAGTCCTTGCTATGAACAATTGGAAAGAGACTGCAATAAAATGTTTGAATGATGAAGCAAAGGCTGTCGTGAATCTCATTCCCAATGTTGACGGTGATTTTGAGAAGGCGGTCAAACTGATTATAGGCTGTAAAGGAAAAGTTGTTATAACAGGCGTAGGGAAGAGTGGGCATATCGGTGCGAAGATAGCTGCAACGCTTTCAAGTACAGGCACTCCGAGCTTTTACGTCAGTCCGTTGGATATGTATCATGGTGATCTGGGAGTAGTGACGTCAGACGACATCGTGCTGGCTATTTCTTACAGCGGGCAGACGGATGAATTGCTTAAGCTGATACCCTCACTGTCAGAACGTAACATACCGATTATATGCATGACGGGGTATAAAAACTCATTGCTGGCACAACACAGTGCAGCATGTCTCTGTATCTATGTCCAAGACGAAGCTATGCCGCTGAAACTGGCTCCCACATGTTCTTCAACAGCCACCTTGGCAATGGGCGATGCACTTGCCTGCAGCCTGATGGTGGCCAGAGGATTTGAGGAACGTGATTTTGCCAGATTCCATCCCGGTGGGATGCTGGGCAAACGGCTCCTGACCTGCGCAAAAGACGTGATGAGAAAAGATAACCTGCCTGTTGCATCGCCAGATATGCCGTTAGGTGAAACGGTGACCTTGGTCAGCCAGGGACGTCTAGGAATATGTATTGCCGTCGAGAATGACAGGGTCGTGGGATTGGTTACTGACGGAGATATTCGCAGGGCGATAGAGAATTCACAGAGCAGATTCTTTGACCTGACGCTCAAAGATATCATGACAAAGACCCCCAAGACAGTACTACCTCAAACCCGTATAGTCGAGATAGATAAAATATTGAATCAGAATAATATTCACTGCGTTATTGTCGTAGATGAAGATATGCACCTGTGTGGGGTCGTAGATTCCTTTAGTACTATTTTGTGATGTTGTTGCCATCTAACAAATACAGATTCATCTTATTTCCCTTTTTCCTTTCAATTTGGTTCGCTTGTCATGCAGATGGCAAAGACGAGTTGTTGCTCAGCCAACTGCAGCAAGAGGGAGCTGTGGTCAGCAATAATAACAGGATTGTCTTCTTCAAGAACGGGACAGAAAAATTTGATGACGTTTTCAAAGCGATAGAGCAGGCCAGGCATTCCATTCATATGGAATACTTCAATTTCAGAGATGACAGTATAGCCAATGCTTTGTTTGACTTGCTGGAAATCAAGCAAAAGGAAGGCGTGGAAGTACGTCTCCTCTTTGATGCCTTCGGGAATGACTCCAACAACAAACCGCTCAGGAAGAAAAAACTGAATGAACTCCGTGAGCGCGGTATCAATATACAGACATATCGTCCTATGCGTTTCCCGTGGTTAGACTATGCTTTTAACCGGGATCATCGTAAAATTGTCATCATTGACGGCAAGAGTGCCTATTCAGGAGGTATGAATGTGGCGGACTATTACATTAAGGGTAAGCCCGAATTTGGTGAATGGCGTGACATGCACTTCAGGGTAGAAGGAGATGCCGTGGGGGAGTATCAGAAGATATTTCTGCGGATATGGGAAAAGACAACTGGCGAAATCGTTTCAGGACCACAGTATTATCCAGGAGAATCCTTTCCGGAAAATGCATTGACGGGATTGAAAAAGGATACAACCCAGACAAGCGGAGCAAAAAAACTGGCAGTAGTAAACAGGGAGCCTAACGTGACTCCCAAGATTATGAGGCATGCTTTTGTCACACTCATCAATAGCGCAGAAAACAAGATACAGTTGATAAACCCATATTTTACCTTGAGGCATTCTGTACGCAAAGCCTTGAAAAAAGCGCTGAAAAGGGGGGTGAAAATGGAAATCATGGTATCGGAGAAGTGTGATATCCCAATTACTCCACGCATTGTTGACTATGAAGTTCGAAAACTTCAAAAACGCGGAGCGCAGGTATATTATTTTCAAGGCGGATTTCATCACAGTAAAATAATGATGATAGATGACAGCTATTCCTTTGTAGGATCTGCTAATTTAGACAGCCGTAGTCTGGCATGGGATTATGAAGTAAATGCGCTGATTATGGATAAGAGCACTACGGGAGAGCTGCAGCATATTTTTGAATATGACAAGTCAAACCGTTGTGTGCCCCTAACAGAAAAATATTGGAAAGCAAAACCTAAAAAACAGAAGATAGCAGGTTGGCTGTTCCATTTTTTATGCCCATTTGTCTGATTTTTGAATAAAAATGACTTTTCTTATTCGCATGAGCAATAATTACTATATTTTTGTACTGTCAAAAAGAAAATAATAATAAATAGCAATAGCACATAGTTTTGTACAAAAAACAGAAAAATAAATATGAAAAAGTTAATTGTCCTTGTATTCGCATGTGTTGTGACATATGTATGTGGGGCACAGAAAAAATGGAGTTTGCAGGATTGTATTGACTATGCCTTGGCAAACAATATCACATTGCTGCAGAATAAGCTCTCTTCTGCTCAACGTGAGATTGACGTAGAATCCTCAAAGGCGGCCCTGTTGCCAAATGTCAATTTCAATACGAACCAGTCGGTATCGTACAGGCCTTTCAGTGAGACTACAACAAGTCTGACAAACGGTTCCATGACATCAACCTCTGCCCAGGTGAACTATAATGGCAACTATGGTGTAAGTGCTGCTTGGACTGTATGGAATGGAAACAGGAATCGGGATAACATAAAGGCTTCCGAAATGAATAGACAACTGGCAGAACTGCAAGTAGAACAGACTGCCAATTCTATCCAGGAGCAGATTATGCAACTGTATATCCAAATACTCTATCAGAGAGAAGCTGTGGTTGTTGATAGTGAAATCGTCAAACAGGCTATTATCCAGCGTGACAGGGGAAATGAAATGTTCAGTGTGGGCTCAATTGCAAAAGCTGATGTAGCCCAGTTGGAAGCTCAGGTTACTCAGGACCAATATTCACTGGTTAGAGCCAAATCACAGCTAGATAATTATAAATTACAATTGAAACAGCTCTTGGAAATACATGAGAATGACGATTTCGACATTGTTGTTCCAAACGTGGATGACAAGGATGTGCTGGTCACGATACCAAGCAGAAGGGCTGTGTACGAGGCTGCGCTGAATATACGGCCGGAAATTCAAAGTAACAAACTGAATATTGATGCAGCCAAATTGGAAGAAAAAATAGCTAAGGCCGGATATTTGCCTACGGTCAGCATGAATGCTTCTATATCAAGTAGCAATTCAAGCGGAAGAGGAACAAATTTCGGTAAACAGATAAAGAAAAATTGGTCCAATAGTGCCGGTGTGACGATATCTGTTCCTATCTTTGACCAGAAACAGACCAAGAGTGCCATTGCTAAGGCGAAATTGAATACACAAAATAGTGAATTGGAACTTATGGGTACTCAGAAGCGCCTGTACAGCGAAATAGAAAATTATTGGCTTGATGCAACAACTGCACAGCAACAATATATTTCAGCAAAAAGCAATGTCACCAGTATGCAGGAAAGCTATAATCTGGTAAGCGAACAGTTCCGGTTAGGACTGAAGAATATAGTGGAACTTACCACAGGAAAAAACAATCTGCTTTCAGCACAGCAACAAATGCTACAAAGCAAATACACGGCTTTGTATAACCTTTCCATGCTGCGTTTCTATGAAGGACAGGAAATTAAACTATAACTGCAAATAAAAATAATATTAAATATGAAAATCAATTTGTTATCAACTGCATTTGTCTGTGCAACTTGTCTTGTGATCCTGGCAGGTTGTTCAAAAAAATCAACTGTGTCGTATGTGACCTCTAAAGCTCAGATTCTTGACATAAAGACGACAATTACAGCAACCGGTACGATAGAGCCTGTAACGCAGGTCGAAGTAGGTACCCAAGTTTCCGGTATAATCGATAAGATATATGTCGATTATAACAGCATTGTTAAAAAAGGACAGGTTATAGCCGAATTAGATAAAACCAATTTGGTCAGCGAACTGACCAGCGCACAGAGCAATTTGGCTAATGCCCAGAGTAACCTGAATTATCAGACTTCTAATTTTAACCGATATAAAACATTGTATGAGAAAGGACTTGTAAGTGCCAATGATTTTGAGAGCGCACGATTGACATATCAGCAAGCTCAGGCTACCGTAAAAGTTCAGACGCAGAACGTACAGAAGGCAAGAACAAATCTGGGATATGCTACCATCACTGCTCCAATCGACGGGGTGGTCTTGAATCGTGCAGTGGAGGAAGGTCAGACTGTGGCATCAAGTTTTAGTACGCCTACCTTGTTTACTATTGCCCAGGACTTGACAGACATGCGTGTCATTGCCAATATTGATGAAGCTGATATAGGTGGAGTTGCGGAGGGACAGCGTGTAACATTCTCAGTTGATGCCTATCCTGACGACACTTTTGAAGGCTCGATTACTCAGGTCCGTCAGGAAGCTACAACGGAGAGTAATGTTGTTACGTACGAAGTTGTTATATCCGCTCCTAATAATGACCTGAAACTAAAACCGGGACTGACAGCAAATGTGACAATATACACGATGGAGAAAAACAATGTATTGGCTGTTCCTTCCAAGGCTTTGCGTTTCAAGCCGAGTGATAAATTGCTTACCAAGGATCAGACAATAGAAGATTGTGAGTCACCCTTGAAAGTATGGAAGCAGGAAAATAATGTGTTTAAAGCATATCCTGTTCAGACCGGTATTTCTAACGGAACGTTGACAGAAATTGTTTCTGGTATAAAAGAAGGAGACATGGTGTTGACAGAGATTTCCGCTACAATGGCAGATGAACAGGATGATGCCTCACAGAACAGGAATCCGTTTATGCCGGGTCCGCGTAACAGAAGAGGACAGAATAATAAAACTTCCAACTCAAAGTAATTCTTAGGGATAACTATTCATGAAAGAAGATAACAAAAAGGTCGTCATAGAGCTTGACAATGTGAAACGTGATTTTATCGTTGGGTCGGAGACGGTTCATGCCCTCCGTGGCGTTTCTTTCAAGATTTATGAGGGGGAATTCGTTACGATTATGGGTACTTCCGGTTCGGGTAAATCTACTTTGCTTAACCAGTTGGGATGTTTGGATACTCCTACTAGCGGCGAATATTATCTGGATGGAGTATCTGTTCGGACGATGTCAAAAAAGCAGCGTGCCAAACTGCGTAATTTGAAAATCGGTTTTGTCTTTCAGAACTATAATCTGTTGGCTAAGACTACCAGTGTGGAAAATGTTGAATTGCCGCTGATGTATAACCGAAAATACAATGCAGCAATGCGGCGGGAAGCAGCTATTAAGGCTTTGGAATCCGTCGGCTTGGGCGACAGGTTATATCATAAGAGCAACCAAATGTCGGGTGGACAGATGCAACGTGTAGCTATTGCCCGGGCCTTAGTGAATGATCCAGCGGTAATACTTGCAGATGAAGCTACGGGTAATTTGGATACGCGTACGTCTTTTGAAATGCTTGTCTTGTTCCAAAAACTCTATAGAGAGGGGCGTACTATAATATTTGTTACCCACAATCCAGAAATTGCAAAATACAGTAGTCGTAATATAATGTTGCGTGACGGAAAAATCAGAAGTGATGAGCCTAACGGAAACATATTGTCGGCAGAAGAAGCTTTAGCATCCCTGCCAGTACAAAACGATGACTGAAACTAAAACACACATAATGTAGTTATATATGAATTTAGCCAATTTATTTAAGATAGCGTTGCGCGCCATTTGGAGTAATAAATTCCGTTCATTTCTTTCAATGCTCGGAATAATTATTGGTGTTGCCGCTGTGATTATTATGATGTCAATTGGCCAAGGGTCTAAAGAAAGTGTGCGCGCCAATATCTCAAAGATGGGTACAAATCTCATTATGGTGCGTCCTGGTGCAGACATGCGAGGTGGGGTCAGGAGAGATCCCAGTGCTATGCAGACGCTTAAGGTTGATGACTATGAGAAAATCAATGCCCAGAAAAGCTATATTTCCAAAGTTTCTCCCGAAGTGACTTCTTCAGGACAGGCCGTTAATGGTGCCAAAAATACGACTTGCTCCCTGTATGGGGAAGCAACTGACTATATGGACATCAAACAATGGGTAATTCAAGAAGGTGAATGTTTTACTGATGAAGATGTAAAACACAGTGCTAAGGTTTGTCTGATAGGTAAGACTATTGTCAAGGAATTATTTGGTGAAGGCGTAGACCCGGTAGGTAAAACTATACGTTTTAAGTCCATACCTTTCCGCATTGTAGGTGTTCTAAAATCAAAAGGATACAACTCTTGGGGCATGGATCAGGATAACGTTATCATTGCTCCCTATACAACAGTGATGAAGCGTGTCTTAGCTCAGACTTATCTCAGTAATATAAACTGTTCGGCTTTAACTGAAGAGATGACTCAGAATGCTATTGATGAGCTGACTCAGATTCTGAGGACGAACCATAAAATTGCGCCAGAAGCAGAAGACGATTTTACAATACGTTCACAGGAAGAAATGATGTCCACCATGAGTTCCACGATGGATACTATAACCATAATTCTAGTTGTTGCAGCTGCTTTTTCACTGCTTGTTGCCGGTATTGGTATTATGAATATCATGCTGGTTTCGGTAACGGAACGTACTAAAGAGATAGGCCTTCGTATGTCTGTTGGTGCCACGGGGTTGGATATCAGTAACCAGTTTTTATTAGAATCCATACTGATCAGTATTACAGGCGGTATTTTGGGGCTTATTATGGGTTATTTGGGCACAAAAGCCTGTGCATTGTTTAACTTGCCGACCTCAATACCATTATGGAGTATTCTTGTTAGCTTTGCTGTTTGTACACTCATCGGTGTAATATTTGGTTATTTTCCTGCAAAGAAAGCAGCCAACATGGATCCGATAGAAGCTATACGTTATGAATAACTGAAATATAGGAAAATTCCCCTGGAGTTAATGCTTCAGGGGAACTTTCTTATATGTTTATTGCTATAGCCAGTTTGGGGGTTGTAATAGGGAATGGGTCCAAGTAAGCTGTTTTGCCTTCTATTGGTTCGGGCTATTATGGCTATATATATTGCCTGGATGATTGCTGTATTATTATTTTGACATTGATAAGTGCGGAAATAATAAGCATATTGCGATTAGATTAAGAAAAACTGAGTAGCGAGAGGCATCTGCTTATTACTAATAATATACTGTTAAAACTATCTGTCTGGGACCGCCATTCTCTCTGAATTCACACAGGTATATACCCTGCCATAGTCCAAGATTGAGTCTGCTGTCTGAGATAGGTATATTGAGGCTGACGCCGAACAGAGAACTTTTGGCGTGAGCCGGCATGTCATCAAGTCCCTCCAGAGTGTGTGCATAATATGGTTGACCTTCCCGGACGAGGTCGTCGGCGATTTTCTCCATGTCGCTCCTGACATCGGGATCGGCGTTTTCATTTATACTCAGGGCACACGAGGTATGCTTGACAAAAATATTTAGTATGCCTGTCTCAGGAAGAGGCTGGGGGAGATTCTCCATAAGCTCTTTGGTGATGAGGTGAAAGCCTCGGCGCTTACGACAGAGTGTAAATTCTTTTTGTACAATCATTTCTTCTTACTTGAAGCCGAACCGATAATTTCTTCCATGATGGGCATGTTTTCATCACTTGGTGTTCCGGCAATGCGCTGGGAAGACTGACGGCGTGGATGTTCAAACCATTTGTCGTTTACCTGATATTCTGAACAGCATCGCATTCTAACCTTGAACTCTGTTGTGCGATTTGCTAATGTTATTGTTGCATCAATTTGCACTTTATTGTTTGCCGCGAGTTCTATATTATAGGTTATGGTCTCCTTGCTGGCACTGATTGTTGTTGTCGTTGTTTCCAATGCAGGAACCCATGTGTCTCCGTCCAGATATTCCAATATCCAATATTTGGCACCATATTTTCCCGGTGTATATGCATAACTTATATGGAGCATAGATCCTTCTTCAAATTCGTAATCGCCAGTTGTTTCGAAGAGCCAGTAATCGCCAGGCATCTGACCGCACATGACGGGTTGCCCTCCAGTGACGGCATCTAGGATTGACAGTCCTGCCCGTTTGTCACCATCGGTATCATCCCATGCGGTTTTGTCTATCTGGATATAGCTTAATTTGCCATGACCACTTCCGTTAGCCAGATAATATCCTCTTTCACCGGCTTTATTACTATAATTAACTATACCGACTTCATCCTGACCTGTCCATGTCTTGATGCATCCATCCGACTTTGCTCTTTGAGGTGTAAAATACCATGAAGCCAAGATTCTCTTGTTACTTGTAAGGTCATCATCTTTTTTGACAAAAGATGACATATCTGAAATTCTGTAGGGGTTCATGCAGGCCAGATGAGCTGCATACTGGCATATTTTAGCAACATTTTCAGATATAGAGGCGGGGTGGTATAGATTGCCGATGGCGCATATGCCGGTAAGTTTTTCAAACCACAAGCATCCTACAGCATAGCGACCATAGCTTTTGTTCAGATGCCAGCCGTCGCGGTTGAATGTATCGCCAAGATAAGATGTTCTGCCGTTCTGGATGACATCCATGCTGTTAATGACAAGGTCAAAGTTGTGGGAACCAACTATCTGTTTTGTTGCATTGACAATATTGTTGTACATCTTAGCCTGATCATAGTCGTAATAACTGAACTTTACAGATGTGCAACCTGTTTGAGCTGCCCAGGGAGAATGGTATATTGTTTTGAAATCTTTCTTTTTAGCATTTGTCCGGCAATAATTGATGAGATTTGTCAGATATGGTTCAATGTAATCGGTAAATCCATGGTGGCCGGCCCCTTCTTGGAAGCTGATGTAGTCCCATTCCTCGTCTTGAATGGCTGTT
>CACYCZ010000152.1 GCA_902773055.1 uncultured Bacteroidales bacterium | reverse complement strand
TCTATTTGCTTATCCTGATCTGCCGCCCAGTGAATCTTGTTCTCAATAATCACAGCGTATTGATGGGGGCACTCGATTAACCCATCGATATAATCAATGTTCGCATCTATCTTTGGATGGCCAACTTTCAGCCCGGCGTCCTGCCATCCATAAAGTAGGGATAGGAAAGATTCCAGGATAGGACACCTTCCTGACTGATTGTATTCTAATAGTCTAACAAGGATTCTAGTATGGGCATTCTCGTTGGCATGAAGCTCGTCGATGACATTAATATGATATGCCTCTTTTGACTTGAGTTTCTCGTACTGATCACTCAATTCCTTAGCCTCATTGAAAAAATCACTTAATTGTTTTTCTGATAATTGTTCCATTCAACTCATTGTATCAATATGCTCAGTACAATCGCGACAATAGAAATGCAAATAGCCACTATAGATAATAATCGGCTGTCCTTCGCATTCTTGAGATTCGAGTAGATGGTTTGGAATGCTTGCTGCCGATATAGATCATAACCAGTTTGAGTGATTTTAAAACGTATAGAATTGCTAGCCGTCGTTTCGATAGCCCCCATGAATTTTAGTTCTGCTATCCAGCGATTAATCCATTCCTCATCCTTAATCTTACCTCTCGAACAAGACTTAATTGTGTCCACCATCATTCCAAGGGAGCAGTCGGTCAATCCTCGAGTCTGTTCCAAAAACACCAATAACTCAATAACTTGTGAAAAGACAAAATACTTTTCCAGATTTCTCCGGGAGAACTCTTTATCTCTCATATTATGGGAGATGTTAATAAGTACTGTTTCAGAGTCGTTCATACTCAGTTGTTAGTCGTTAACCTTTACTTCGTGGATGAGTATAAAGAAAGCGGAAATGTCGTATGACTCCAGGTATCCGTCTTTGTAATTCATGGTCGTATGATAGTCAACAATTCCATTTGCCCCACGCTTTTTTGCCTCGGTAACGGTGATATCAAGCAACTCCGCCGGGGAAATTCTCTCAACCTCCGGAATCCGATTGGCTCCCATCTTAATGGCCGGTTTGATATTAGCCGCAAACTCACCAATAGCAGTGTACTCGCTACCAGAATAAGGATCTGGACTAATGAAGATTCCAGCCGTTGTATAAGGCCTGAAGTCCGCAAAACCAGTTAAAACAGATCGTGTCCGCTCAAGCGTTCCACAGCTAGATGCAAGAATAAGAGCTATAATAATAATGATGTGTTTCTTCATATTCAATTCGTTAACTAGGGGATACAACTTAACATAATAGGCTATCGTATAAATCATCAAATGTATCTTTTATCCTTTCCCCTTTATCCAAAAACTCCAGGCATGAAAAGACCATTTGATTCAACGCAATTATGAGTGAGGCATAAACATCCAACCTGTCTTGTTGGCCAAGATCTTTCATATCATCAATAGTTTTCACCCCATGAAAAATATTGCAACGAACGCTATAGATGAACTTAACAATTGTAGAAACAGTATCCTTATCAAACTTCCCCCACCTCAATAAATCGTGAATGGCATTTTGAAAAGTGGTAATGAAATCCTGGCTCCATACTGACCCGTTTGGCAGTCGGTCCGGTTGGATAGAGGAAAGAATCTGATCTATCTCCTCAACAGTGTTTTCTCTTAAGACGAAACGAATAAAAAAGTCCTTATAGAGCCGAGTAAAATCTTTTTTAAAGCAAAACTTTAGATACTGAGATTGTTTTTCTCCCTCTGTTTGCTCTCTCTTCACGACTTTACCGTCCTTTATTGATGACACCTTTCCGGCAGGAACAACACGCCCTAGTCGGTAGCTCTCATCCCAATCAACGTTATATAGCGAGTTAAAGCAGAAAAAGGCAAAAATGAAGTAGTTGGGAAAATACTCTTGCCACTCTTCATCTTCAACTCTGATGGCATGCTGAAGCTTTGCCGTGCCCTTGTGAATGGTCTTCAAAGTGTATGCACTTGATAGTAGCCGTTGTGCTTTTTCGTCCATATCCAACAATTTTAAATTTATTCAACAACAGCAAGATAAGATGGCTTAAGTTCTATTGACAGAATAATAGATGAATCAGTTTCCGAAACCCAGGCCTTGACGTCCTTATCCCAAAGAAACTTAATTAGTGTAGGTTTCTTAATTGCATTCGTTACCACACATAGCCGATAACTGTCTTTGTTCACCATCATTGCCTTGTATTCATTGGCAGAAATGCGAACACTAATTTGACTTTGGGCGAGTCCCTTCACTTCAAGCATTAGTGTTATCCCGTTTTTCTGGGCATCTAGATCCCACCCTAAATTCTCTTTTTCACGGGATACTACTCGATAGCCAAGTTTCCGATACTCCTTAGTCACGAAAAGAATGGCCGCCTCCTCGACTTGCTTTCGAGCCTTGGCATCTACTTGTATCGCCTGCTTTGAGATATGTCGTTCCGTGATTGAATACTCTTGAATAAAATGATATGCCTCATCCCTAAACTGTTGAACGTCTTTATTAGGGGAATCAGCATACCAAACATTAGATTGGCCTAAAAACCCCAGACCTTTCGTGTTCGCCCTTGGAATCTGAAATGATCTCTGATCTATCGGAATCAAGGTGCAGTCTTTTGAATTAGCGACAATATTATACTCATAGTTGTTCCGTAGTGCCGATGACGATTCTTGAAAAACACTATAAACCGAAGCATTCTTATACCAGCCTACAATGTAAGTACCGCCGCCAACAGGATGCTTTGCAATCCATACCACCAACACATTATCAAGCCTTTCTCCACTACAAGTCTTATCAATTCTACTTAGGTTAATTTTCCCCCATCTTACCGGTTGCACATAACCATAACATTTTCCTCCGATAGGAAGATAGTTAAATGCTTCATGCTTGTCATCATCGCGATAACTACCTCCTCCCACGATTTGATCATTGGGACAATTACCGCGATAGTGGGTCATCCATCCTATGTTCGCAAATAATAATCTAATCCTACTCATTATTGATACTCTGCTTCGTCCGTCTAGTCGTTATACTCACCACTAACTCCATCTTTACATTCATCTAAGATCATCTGGCGTAATTCGCTCTTGCAAAAGGTTTGAACAACAGAACCATTATTGAGATTTGCCATGTAAACGGCCCGTCCCTCATTAGGTGATGGCCTATAATGAAAACCTCCTCCGATATAATCTTTTGACCAGATACCAATCGTGTATTTCCCGACTCGAATAATGCCGTCATTCGAAAGAATGATTTGCTTGGCTTCAGGATAAATAATCTTTTCCATAATATGTGTCGTATCAGTTTTCAGGGGCTACGATAAAACTCAATTGAACATCTACCCCTCTGTATTCTCTTTTACAAACCTGCGAAGAAACTGTATATCCCGTTTGGTAAATTCCCGATCGTAAACATTTGAATGGCGACTATAAAAACCACGGCAAACACTGTAACACTTATCTCCGTCAAAATCAGTAATAACCCCGTCTTCATTAAAATAGACGTACAAATTGATATGAATAGCGTCACTATAATAGTCGGGGCGAGTTATGATGTAATACCCGCTCCCGTTTGAGCATGGCAGCCTTCGTTCGAGGACGGTTCCCGTTAGTTTCCTTCCAACAAATGATTCCATTCCTTCAATCATAGCGTTTTCTATTTGTTATACAATTCCTTATAGGGTGCTCTAACTCTGAATAATCTATTCTTAATAGTTAACCTTTATTCAACTTCGAGGAGACGTCTTTTGCGAATTGAATTCCTTCTTGGATTTCGGGTTTGTCTACAAACTCTCGTTGTGAATTAAATAGCATTTCTTTCGCGACATATGTTCGCCATACCGGAACAGGTCCATATCTCTCAACAATAGCAATGTCCCCATCATTAAGATATGAGCACTCAACTTCTTTCTTTCCTTCCTGCAAAAAAACAAAAGGAAGTGACGGCTCCCCATGCCTTCGAATAACCTCATCATCAACCGTCGAAGGAACCATAGACTGCATTTGTTCTAAAATAACCATTGTCTTATCGACAAGA
Organism: uncultured Bacteroidales bacterium; assembly: GCA_902773055.1. Lineage (GTDB taxonomy): Bacteria > Bacteroidota > Bacteroidia > Bacteroidales > Bacteroidaceae > UBA6382. Next base: position 2,262 of record CACYCZ010000152.1, on the reverse strand, counting down.
GTCATATTAATAGAAGATCTTCCGGTCCTTTCAAAAAAACGGTTTACGAAATGCCCCGAGAAAACTCTCAATTCGAGAGAAGTTTTCATATAATAGTCATTTGCTCTGCTGAATAAAGGAGAGTGAAGAAGAACGAATACTCCCTTAGAATCGCTGAGAACTGTGACAACACTTGAACTGTTACTCATAATATACCCACTGCTTAAGCAGTATGTATACTTCTGATAATAACGCTGTCCGTCTAATTCACAGGAAAAGAACTTGACTTCTTCTTTCTTCTTCTTCAGCCTGACAACCATCACTTTTTGGTTTTGATAACAATAATTGCGAGATCTTTCCTCAAAAAGATCTGCAGCCTGATGCAGTTTTTCAATTACCTCCCCTCGTGTGAATGTGGTCAGAATCATAAAAGCCCTTGAAATAAATTCTTATCCTTTGTAATCCCTAGGAAGTTCCTCTTTGGAGAGATAATAACACACATCAGCAAGTTCAAGAGTATCAGGCTCGAGATTATATTTGGCGGTCAGATAATCAGTCTGTTCATGATAGGTCATCGACTCGAGCTTTGTCTCATCTTCTTCGGTAATCGGCTCTTCCAAGTAAGCTACGCCGTCATGAACAATAACGTCCCTTACCAAACCTTGGGCGGCGGCAACAATCCTCGCGTGAAGTTCTGGATATCTCTCTTCCAAGAGGAAACGCTTATACCCTTTTGTCGTTTCCCTTACTATTTCATCTATCTTTTTAACATCATCTTCGGATAAATCCACAGTGAATTCTCCATAATCGCCCATCTCCGGGCCACCACAGGCAAATCCGAGGCTAATAAATGCCGTAAATGTCTTAATCATATTACAATGAAAAGGATTTAGGGTTAATGATTGTTAGTTGCTCAACTCGATAATTATCTGACTTCAATTATAGTATGGCAATTAGGATAGTTACTACACCCCCAAAAGTCACGAAAACTCCCGTCTTTACTCTTTCGTAATACAAGTGCACTTCCGCACTTAGGGCATCTAATCCGATAAGCCTCTTTTCTTAAATTGGGGATCTCTAAATAATTATGATGATTAAGAGATTGAAACCATGTTTTCATCCCTTCATAATTAATAACACAGTCATCTTTTGTTTTGATGCCCGCTTCATCACAATACTCAACCTCCATTAACTTAAACTCTGAGTGGGTCTCTTCATAATTAATCAAAATCAACCGACCCTGTAAGCGATTCGTTATTTTCCAAAGGTTAATAAACTTGAGTTTATCCTTCTCAAAATAACGAGATGGATGGCTATCACGCGGCCAAGGATTACACGACACGTCACAAAAAAGGAGCTCTAAAACGAAATAATTCCCATTAACGCAGTAAACGCTATCTAAGTCAAATCCACGTGTGGAATCTTGACCTATAAGTTCCTTAATTAAAGCTTTTCCTCCGTCTTCTGTCTTTTCTAATTGCTTTGTCATGCTACTGATTATGGTTATACTTGGCTAAAACAGCTTTAATCTGTTCTCTCTGAGTAGTAGTAATAGAAAAGATTTCATATAACTGTTCGTTGACGTCCTTTGCAAAGTCTATAATACCATTATTGTCTTTATAGTTTAGGATGTCAGGTGTCCTCTTCGCGAATGAAGTTAATGACTCATCAGTCAAAAGCATAGAGAAACGAATCAATTCGCTATTTGCGTATGTGAAGAAATTCTCGGCTTCTTTCTTTGACGAGAAAGTTTTTAGGGCAACACGAGCACGACCAAATGCACTATACTTATCAAAAATTTCTATTCGATTGCTTCGTTTCTGTCCACCCGCATTTGCTGACGAAACAACCACTTTCCACTTGGTAAGATACTCCAAACCCGTAGTAATAACAGATTTCTTAGTAACATACCACTTGCCGCGACCAGCTTTCCCACTTTTATCGTTAGTGAAAAGCTTTATTTCTGTTTTTCTATCAAACTCATCCCCCTGTGAGTAAGGGCGTACCAACGTCGGATTCTTTTCAACAAAGTCGCTCTCAATCGAAAACAGTTTTTGAGATAATACGGAATCGTGTAAAAAAGCGAACTCGCGTTCTTCAACCGTAGTATTAATCTGGTCTGCTATTATCTTATTTAATGGATTCAAAGGCATAAGAGTCTCTCCAGGGTTATCCATTAATGATACCTCTAATGAAGTACCGGCATCCGTATAAACATATTTAAACCCTGGAGTGTCTTTGCTCATATCCTTTAATACTATAGAAATGCCATCAGCAATAGCT
>CACYCZ010000151.1 GCA_902773055.1 uncultured Bacteroidales bacterium | reverse complement strand
TAAGTCATCGTCCGGCCGTTACTATGACCTCCAGGGCCGTGAGGTGAAAGCTCCCCGCCGTGGCGGCATCTATATCCGCAACGGCAGGAAGGTAAAGTTGAAGTAGAGGCGAGGTACTTGGACATATGTCCTCCCCCGAGGCTGTGCTCTTAGCCGGCGTAGGGCAGGAGCCGAAAAAGAAACTGTTCCCCTGAGAGTGACAGGGGAACAGTTTTTTCATTTCGTCAGGAAATGGCGGCACGATGAAATCAATATTTCACGGTCAGCATGACAGGATAATGGTCAGAGATGTATTCTACGCCATAGTCTTTGCCTGTCAGTACCTGGTATCTTACAGGCTTGACATTGCGGTAGTAGATGTGGTCAAGGCGTGTGGGATTCTTGCTATATCCGAAACCTTGGTATGTAGGCCGGTCATCGGTCTCGGGAGCCGTCTTGCGACCGTTTTTGAGCCATGACTCGAATGCCGTCAAGTCTTCTTCGTTCTGGGTGTTCATGTCGCCGCCGATAAACTGGATGGCTTTCTTGCCGCAGATTTTTTTCATGTATTCCACATTGAGGGCGGCTCCCTTGATGCGGGCTTCATAGCTGCGCACGTCAAGATGAGTGTTGAAGAAGTAAATCTCCTTGCCTGTCAGCTTGTCCTGCAGCCGTACCCACAGAGTGGGGCGTATGCTTACGGCTCCCCAGCCGTAGGAACTCTTTTCGGGTGTTTCGCTGAGCCAGAAACAACCCTGGTCCAGTTTCTTGAAACGGTCCTTGCGGAACATAGTGTACTTGGTGTTGCCACGGCTTTGGAATACTTCCTCGTAGTCGGGAAGATTCTCTGCGCAATAGGTCTGCTGAGCTTCCTTCATTTCCTGAAAGCCGATGATGTCGGGCTTTTCGGCATTGATCATGTTGATGGTGGCAAATTTGCGGTTGTCCCAGTGCTTGAGACCGGTGTCGGACTTCTCAACATATCCGTGGCGGATATTGTAGCTCATGACTTTCAGCTCGGTGTGGCCTTTCTTGGCGCTTGCACTGAGCAGCGCTGCCATGCCGAGCGCGATAAGAGATAGTTTGTTCATAATAAATATTCTGTTGTGTTTAGTGTTTTGCAAATCGTATGGTCAGGGCGATGGGGTAGTGGTCGGAGATATAGGGCGCACCGTAGTCTCCGGTGAGGGTCTCAAATTTCAGGGCCTGCCCGTTGCGGTAGAAGAAGTGGTCAATCCAGTGCTGCACCTTGGCGGCATTGAAGCCGTTGAAGGTAAAATGGTCGTCGGTGACGGCAGCCGTTTCCCTGCCACCCTTCATCCAAGTAAAGAAGGGCTGGAGCACATTGACGGGCTGGCCATTCTGAAGGATGTCGTAGGCAGTGTTTACGGTGCAGTTCATGTCGCCGCCGATGACGATGTGGGCATCCTCGCCGGCAATGGCTTTCATCTTTTGTATCAGCAGTTCAACGCCCTTGATGCGGGCCACCTGACCACGATGGTCCAGATGGGTGTTGAAATAGTAGAACACGGTCTTGCTCTTCCTGTCCTGCAGCTTGACCCATGAGGAAGGGCGTAGGTTGTGGGCATCCCAGCCTTTCTGCTCCAGGGAAGGATTCTCGCCCAGCCAGAAGTAGCCCCAGTCGAGCAGCTTGCAGCTTTTCTTCTTGTAGAGAATCAGTACAGAACTGCCTGCTGGTATTTCACCCCTGTCCATCTTGGCATATATGTGGCCATACTCGGGTAGGTTGTCAGCAACATACCGGGTCTGGGAAGGACGGGCCTCCTGAAAACCGATGACATCGGGCTGCTCACGGCGAATCATGTTGAGGGTGGCTTCCTTGCGGTTTTGCCAGTTGATAGCCCCAGTGTCGGTGGGCGCACCTTCATAACGGATGTTATAGGAAATGACTTTCTTGTCACATGTTTTTCTGGCAGATAAGGCAGTGCTCAGGAAAACGAAAAACAGAATAAGATATAGACCTTTCATAAAAAGAATTTTAGATGATGTAAAAGTACCAATTATTTTGAACTTGAGGGCGGTCAGGCCCGTTAAAAGTGCAGATAATAGCATTTTTTTATAAAAATAAACTCAATTATTTATTTATTTATATCTTTGTGACATTAAGAAAATTTATAAAAAATTAGGTTATGAAATTGGTAAAAGTATTTGCTGCTATTGCGGCAGTTATGTTGAGTGCGGCTAACTTAAAGGCCCAAATTCAAATGACATTGGAAGATGTGGATTATTTTAATTGAGAATTATGAGAATCTTCACTATTGGTGTAGGATTCATAATGGATCATATGACGGGGATAGAAATGAATGGATAGGTATGATAGATAGGAGTACCTTACCTGCCTTTGAAATTGCAGATTGTAGCGTTGATGAATATGGAGACTATTATTATACAGGCAGGGTATATGGCATAGCGTTGATAATTCATGATTTAAATGACGACTATTGTTATTATTATGATTTAGGACAGCGTTTTTATTTTGATGGAAATTCGTTGACAGATGGTTATGAATATGAGATGGGTATAGAACAGATGGTGGTAGACAATCCAGCTGATCCTGATGAAGAAATACCAAATGTGATAGAAGGAGCATATTTTTTCCATAGAAATCTATTTACTAATCATGAACTTGGATTGATAGTTTATGAATAAGACGATAAGCAGTAGAGGAAGGCTGTTGCTGTTGTTTCTGATGAGCATTCTTACAGTCGGTGCGTGGGATTTCTGTGCACCCAATGAGGATGGTGTCATGTTTTATTATGACAGGATAGCCGATGACGAAGAGGCTTGTGAAATTGTATTATGTCGCGGTGCCATTTACGTTTGTGACACACTAAAAATACCCGAGACGGCCATCTGCCCGGGTAATCAGGAACGGGGTGACCCCGATACGCTCCTTCAGGTAATAGGTATCGCTAAGCAGGCTTTCAGGTATATTGATGACGGCAATGCTGACGTTCGGTACAATGGAAAATGCCAATTCAGCAGAGTGCGGATATCACATAACTTATGTTATATAGGTGATAGAGCCTTTTGTGGAGTCCCTGTAGAGGAAATAATATGGCCTGAGAATATAGAATGGCTGCGTTCGCTGGGAAAAGATGTATTCAAGGACACTGCCCTGCGTAAACTGATAATACCCAGAACGGTTTCTGATATTCCTGAAGAGGCATTCAGTATGAATAGAATAGATACAGTTGAATTTGAGGAAGGCAATAAGTACCTGGAATCTATTCCTGTGGGTTGTTTCCGGAGTGCTTTTGTGCGTGAAGTCAGGTTATGCTCCTCTGTGGAGACGATAGAAGAAGAAGCATTCACGAGATCATCATTGACAAAAATCGTATTGTCTTCCAATTTGAAGACGATAGGCGAGAGAGCATTCAGCAGATGTTACTTCCTGGAAGCTCCCGAACTTCCCTACGGATTGGAATTTATTAAGGAGGAAGCCTTTTATAACCATAAGAAGTGGAAGTCGTTTGAGATTCCGGCTACAATCAGGGATATAGGCGATTATGCTTTGTGCACATGGGTGAGCCCAGAGCCGGAGGATCGGCGTGAACTGGAAATAGACATGTTATATGTCAATAAGATGACTCCGCCTTATTGCACGTCAACAAAAGTCTTGGGAGACAATACCTATGACAAGGTCACAAAAACATATAATCCGACCATTTACGGAACGAAACTGATTATTCCGTCAGGGACGACCATGATATATCACACGACTTGGCCTTGGTCGCGTTTTGCCGAAACCAATATATATACCCGAGATATCTCTGGGATAGAAAGGCCGGAGCTTGCAGGTTCAGAGGTGGAAAGTATATTCTTGCCTGACGGCAGGCAGACGAATGTCTGGCAGAAAGGCCTGAACATCATCCGCTACAAGGGTGGCATGACAAAGAAGATACTGAAACGGTAGCAATTCAGTCCTCTGAAAAGCGTGACGGGCTCAGATATTGCTTTTTAAAGGATACAGAAGATTGTGCCGGCGAAAAAACTTTGCAGGATAAGTGCTAATTTGTTACCTTTGCAAGGTAGAAAAATTATCATTAAATGAAAAAGACTGTTTACCTGTTCCTGTGTCTGCTTGTTGGCAGTATGGTAACAGGATATGCTGAAATCCTTACTGGCGATATGCGGCCGGAACTGTACCTCCCGCTCCTGCAGGGGAAGAAAGTGTGTGTGTATTCTAATGCTACAGGCATGGCAGGCGATAAACATATTGTGGATGTCCTGCTTGAAAAAGGAGTGGACGTGAGAGCTATCTTCGCGCCTGAACACGGGTTCCGCATCAAGGCCGATGCCGGCGAGCATGTCAGCAACGATGTTGATGAGAAGACGGGTGTAAGCATCATTTCTCTCTACGGCAACGCCAATAAAACCCCGCTGACGGAATTGGTGAAGGCATACGACGTAGTGGTAGTGGATATTCAGGACGTCGGGCTGCGATTCTATACCTATTATGTCACGATGCTGAAGATAATGAATGCCTGTGCCCGAGAAAATCGTCAGGTAGTGGTGTTGGACAGGCCTAACCCTAATGGTTTCTATGTAGACGGCCCCATACTGGACATGAAGCACAAGAGCGGAGTGGGCGGACTGCCCATCCCTGTGGTTCACGGCATGACGCTCGGTGAACTTGCCCTGATGATAAACGGAGAGAAATGGCTTGACGATGGTATGACGTGCCGTCTGGAGGTAATACCTTGTGCCAACTATACGCACCAGTCACGCTATGTCCTGCCTGTTGCTCCGTCGCCTAACTTGCCCAACATGAAGTCAATATATCTGTATCCCTCAATGTGCTACTTTGAAGGTACAGTGGTTAGCCTGGGTCGTGGCACTGATGCGCCGTTCCAGGTATATGGTCATCCTGATATGAAAGGCTATGCCTTCAGTTTTACGCCTCAGAGTGTGCCCGGAGCCAAGAATCCTGTACTGCTGGGAAAAACCTGCTACGGGGTGGATCTGCGAAACCTTTCAGACAGGAAAATACAACGCGAAGGCCTGAACCTCTCTTATCTTATAGATGCCTATCACGCTGTCGGGGTGGGCGAAAAGTTTTTTACCCGTTTCTTTGAACTGCTTATCGGGGTGGACTATGTTCGTCCCATGATAGTGGCCGGTAAGTCTGCCCGGGAGATCAAAGCCTGCTGGAAAGACGATGTGGCGCGCTTCAAGAAGCAGCGGAAACCTTACCTCCTGTATAAAGAATAAACACAGAAAAACGTTTTAATTATGATTACCCCTCTTGTAGCTGGCATAACAGTGTTGCTGTATTTGGCAATGCTGTTCTCTATCTCTTATGTTACGAGCCGTAGGGCTGACAACGCCGGATTCTTTGTCGGGGGACGCCAGTCCTCGTGGATTGTCGTTTCCATTGCTACGATAGGCTCTACCATTTCTGGTGTGACGTTTGTCTCCGTGCCGGGAATGGTCCAGGCGAGCCATTTCGCTTATCTTCAAATGGTGATGGGTTTTGTCGTGGGTCAGTTTGTCATAGCGTTTGTGCTTGTACCGTTGTATTACAAGCTGAAGCTGGTCAGTGTCTATGAATATCTGAAAAGCAGATTCGGCATGGGGAGTTATCGTACCGGCGCATGGTTCTTTTTTATTTCCAAAATATTAGGGGCTGCCGTAAGAGTCTTCCTGGTATGTCTGACGTTGCAGATTCTGATATTTGCTCCGCTGGGCATTCCATTTTTGCTGAATGCTATCGTAACAATGCTGGTTGTATGGCTTTATACTTTCCGCGGCGGCGTGAAGACGGTAATCTGGACCGACCTTTTCAAGACGATGTGCCTGGTATTGTCAGTGGTGCTGTGCATTTATTTCATAGCCCTGCAGCTTGGTTACAGTCTCGGCGGGGTCTGTCAGGCCATATTCGGCAGTGATATGTCGCAGGTGTTCTTTTTTGACGATGTCAATGACAGGCGTTTCTTCCCAAAACAGTTTTTTGCCGGTGTGTTTACAATCATTGCCACGACGGGTTTGGATCAGGACCTTATGCAGCGTAATCTGAGTTGCAGGAATTCAGACGAGAGTCGCAAGAATATGATCGTGAGTATTTTTATGCAGTTTATTGTGATTTCTTTGTTCCTTATGCTGGGTGCCTTGCTATATATTTTTGCTGCCCATGTCGGACCTGAACTTTCACAGTGTAATGGTGATGAATTGTTTACCAAGGTGGCAACAGGCGGCTATCTGCCTGTTGTCGTCGGCATCTTATTCCTGATCGGTCTTGTGGCGGCGGCTTTTGGGGCGGCTGGCTCGGCCCTGACGGCGCTGACGACTTCCTTTACGGTGGATATCCTCAATGCGGACTGCACTGATGAGCAGGCCACAGCGCGTATCCGCCGGCGTGTTCATGCGGGGATGGCGTTGTTGATGGCTGTGGTGATATACGTGTTTAACCTGTTGAACAATACCAGTGTTATTGATGCGGTATATATCTTGGCGAGCTATACTTATGGGCCTATATTGGGCATGTTTGCCTTTGGCATACTTACTCCCTGGCATGTCAGAGACAGATATATACCCTGTGTGGCTATTCTGGCTCCGGTGTTGTGTTTTATTCTGGACAGGAATTCTGTTGCATGGTTTAACGGCTACCGTTTTAGCTATGAATTGCTGATACTGAATGCCCTGTTTACTTTTATCGGCTTGTGTATGCTGGTTAAAAGGCAAAGGGCATGAAGTGTTTTTCTTTTTTTTATTTGTCGGCAGTGGCCTGTTATGCCTTGCTGTCTTTTGTTGCTTTGTTTGTGACTGTTCGCAAGGACTATGTGTACAAGCTCTTGCGAACAATCTGGATAGGACTGACGTTGTTGCTGACGGTCAGTTCTGTCGGCATCGCTGTGTCAATCCTGACGCAGTGAACTGATTACGTTTTTTATTCTTTGGGGTACAGCCCCATGGTTTCTGCCTTTTTCAGCATATATTGGTATGCTGCATCATGGTCGTTGGCTATCTTTCCGTCAAGGATGGCATCTTTGATGGCTGATTTGAGAGAGCCGACGGCCTGGCACGGTGTAAGATGGAATATGCGCATGATTTCTTCGCCGTCTACGGGTGGCTGGAAGTTGCGGATGCGGTCTTTTTCTTCTATGTCTTTCAGTTTACGGCGCACTATTTCAAAGTTGCGCAGGAAGAGTTGTTTCTTTGCCTCGTTCTTGCTGGTGATGTCGGCTTCGCATAGTGTCATCAGGTCGTCGATGTCGTTGCCGGCTTCAAAGAGCAGGCGGCGCACGGCGCTGTCGGTAACGATGTCGTCGGATATGCTGATGGGTCTCATGTGCAGGTCGACGATTTTCTGGACGTATTTCATCTTTTCGTTCAGTGGCAGTTTCAGACGTCTGAAGATATTGGGCACCATGCGTTGTCCCAGGTAGTTGTGGTTGTGGAATGTCCAGCCGGCTGTGGGGCTCCATGCCTTGCTGCGGGGTTTGCCTATGTCGTGGAGCAGGGCAGCCCAGCGCAGCCACAGGTTGTCGGAGTGCTTGCTGACATTGTCCAGCACTTCAAGTGTATGGTAGAAGATGTCCTTGTGGCTTATGCCGTTGCGTGTTTCCCTGCCTTGCAGTGCGGCCAGTTCGGGGAGGATGATTTCCAGCAGACCGGTGCGTTCCAATTCGATGAACCCTCTGGAGGGTGTGTCGCTCATCATGATTTTGTTCAGTTCGTCGGTGATACGTTCGTAGCTGATTATCCTGATGCGTTCCTTGTCTTTGTTGATGGCGTCGAGCGCTTCCTGGTCGATGTCGAAATGGAGCTGTGTTGCAAATCGTATGCATCTCATCATCCGCAGAGGGTCGTCGCTGAAGGTTATCTCGGCTTCCAGCGGTGTGCGGATGAGGTGGTCTTCCAGATCGGCAATGCCGTCAAAGGCATCGATGATTTCTCCAAAGTGCTCTTTGTTGAGGCATATGCCGAGTGCGTTGATGGTGAAGTCCCTGCGCTCCAGGTCTTCCTGCAGGGTGCCGTCCTCAACGACGGGTTTCCGGGAATCGTGGCTGTAGCTTTCCCTGCGTGCCCCGACAAACTCTATCTCTGTGCCCTTGTACTTCACCTGTGCAGTGCCGAAGTGCCTGAATACGGACAGGTGAGCTCCTCTGCCCAGGCGTGAGGCAAATTTTTCGGCCATGCTGATGCCGCTGCCCACCACTACGATGTCAATGTCCTTGTTGGGGCGTTGCAGGAACAGGTCGCGTACGTATCCGCCTATGACATAGCTGGGCAGGCTCAGTTCGTCAGCTGTTTGGCTGAGCAGGTGGAAGAGAGGGGTGTCCAGATGTTGTATGATGTCGTCTTGGCTCAGGTGAAGCATGTTGTTCGGGTTTGAAAACTTTAATTGTATCCTTGTCCTCTGGTATGAGTATCATAGGATTGTCCTTGGACTCAGTTCCTGTGTGCATCGGGGTGCGAGGTGTCTGCAAACTGTGTCGCCGTCCTTGATGGTATCAGGGTCAGGAAGGCCTGGTTCTATTTTCTTTGTGCAAAATTACAAAAGTTCGGCTGAATATTTGTACTTTTGGTCTGTCAATAAAGAAAATATAAATGAAACAGAGTATAGTGTTACTGCTGTGTGCCGCAGTGTTTGCGGCATGTGGCGGGGGAGACAATCCCGAGGAACAGGCCGGCCGATATCTGAATATGTCGAGGGCGAGTTTTCAGGCTGGCAAATATGTTGAGGCAAAGGCTTACATCGACTCTTTGCGCGCAAAGTATCCGCGTGCGCTGAATGCCCGTGAAGCCGCCATCATCCTGCTTGACTCCATCAATATTGCCCAGTCAAAGGCTGAACTCCGCCAGATGGAGGAGGACATGAGCAAGATTGTCAATCCTGACAAGATAGCCAAGGATACGCTCGACTTCTATCATGATGAGGCCGTTGAGAAGGTGCGTTTCTTTGAGCGTAAATTGCAGCACGATATTCAAAACAAGAAGACGCATTAGTCGTATTCCTGACATTTTTCCTTATATTATTTATGCAGGCAGGGTTGCGATTCCTTTGACGGGATTGCACGGAGCCGTTATGTTCTTTGTCCCTGTTTCGTCCGTGGGGCGATGGCGGTCAGGCGGCATGGCGTGGGAGGTGTGTCGTCATCCCCTGGGCATCTATGTTCAGCGACGGTGAATGTATGTTTCCCGTCGCTGAACGTATGTTTCGCATCGGTGAACATACATTCACC
>CACYCZ010000150.1 GCA_902773055.1 uncultured Bacteroidales bacterium | reverse complement strand
CAAAGGTTCTTCCTGTGACAACAGAGGAGTATGGACTCTCTAAAGCAGTACGTCCTTTCAACTCACGACTCGATAAGAGCAAACTTGTAGTTGCAGGATTTGCACCGCTGCCAACTTGGCAGGATGCGGTCAGACGGTATCTAAAGGAAGCTAATCTGTGATAAGTAAGATTGCTTTGTATGCTCTTAACGACTCGAGATAGGAAGGGATTGTTATGAAAGGAATAGTGCTTGCGGGAGGAGCAGGAACCAGACTTTATCCGCTAACTATGGTTACGAGTAAACAGCTGCTCCCGGTTTACAACAAGCCGATGATTTATTATCCGCTTAGTACATTAATGCTGGCAGGAATCAGAGAGGTACTCGTTATATCTACACCGGAAGATACTCCTAGAATCAGCCAGTTGCTGGGTGATGGTTCGCAGTTTGGAATGCGGCTCGAATATGCGGTGCAAGAGAAGCCGGAGGGGCTGGCACAGGCATTTACGATTGGAAAAGAGTTTATCGGGAATGACAGCTGTGCAATGATTCTAGGAGATAATATATTTTATGGAAATGGATTGAGTGCCAAGCTTTGTGCGGCGGTAAAGCTTGCCGACAGAGGAATAGCAACCATCTTTGGTTATTATGTGGAAGATCCGGAACGATTCGGCATCATGGAATTTGAAAGAGTTTCTAATGATAAGGAATCTGGAATGCGGGTGCTGTCGGTGGAAGAGAAGCCTGCTGAGCCAAAGTCGAATTATGCAATTGTAGGTCTGTATTTTATCCTGCTGGAGTGAGCGAGATGGCAGAAAAAGTAAAGCCTTCTGAGCGGGGAGAATTGGAAATCACTTCGCTCAATGATATGTATTTGCAGGAAGGAAGGCTTCATGCGCAACTGCTTGGACGCGGATTTACCTGGATGGACGCCGGGACCATTGACAGCTTGAGAAGGGCAACTAACTTTGTGTGTATGATTGAGCAGTATCAGGGAATGTCAATATCAGCTCCGGAAGAGATCGCTTATAGGTTTAAATGGATCGGGAAGGAACAGTTGCTTGAGAGCGCGGAGAAGTATGGGAAAGGTCCGTATGGGGAGCATTTGAGGGCGGTGTTAGAAGATAGGATTGTGCTTTGATTATTTTCTCAGAGGATGGCTGTGAAGCATGGTGCGCTGTGTGAATAATCCAATGGAGGCTATTGGAAGTAGTGGATTATGTGTAACAAAAGTGTTACTGTCTTTGGTGAAAGTAAGTAATTTGAGTATCAAATGATGTATATGAGAGAAAACAGATTATTAAAAAGAAGATGAAAGAAAAAACTGTGCTGATATTTATAAAAAGGAATATGTTATTGTCTATAATAGGCTTTTTAGCAGTAGCCATATGTTTCCTGTACTTCATTACATGGGATTGCGAGGAATTATTCCATAATGCAGGAGTAATATTCAGCATGATATATACAATTTCGATAAGCTATGTAGTGAGCTTGATTTTCTACTTTATTCAGGTTTTTTTGCCAAATTACAAAAAACAAAGTGCTCAGATATATTTTTTGAAGAACAGCATTGAAGAGATACTTGTATTAATGAATGAACCATTCAAAAAATTATTCAATGGTGCCGAAAGTAATACATACGATTTAACTAATATTACTGAAGAGGTGTTCAAAGGAATTGAACTGAATCTTGATAAGCCAATAGGAATTTATCGAAATCACAAAGAAATAACAATCTATGAGTATATGGGAGAATGTGTAATTAAAACTGACGATATCATTAAAAATATTACTGTTCAATTTATTGATATTATGACTGCAGAGGAGCTTTCATTACTTCAGAGAATTTACAGATCTGCGTACCATTTTGATACTAGAGATAATATATCAAACCCGCCAGGGAATACGGTGCCTCTTAAAAAGAATACTAATCATAGTGCGTATGCGGGAATCATACTATCTCCTTTCAAATATGAGATGGTTGCAGAATATGCTAACATGTACAAGGAATTATTAAAATTAACTTCATAAAGATCAGTACCAAAAGGATTTATAGCTAACAGACAACGTAGTCTCTACAACACCAGTTAACATCTGTCATTCCGTTCTGCAGCATTCGGTGATGAGGCTAATTTGTTTCAAACCAGTAACTTGTTATCTGTAGTAATCTGCATTTTCTATCTTCCGGAATGTGGCAGATCAATGCCATTTCAGTTTGCCTGCAATTATTATGATATTTTGCCATCAGGATACCATTAATCCGATAGAAATGCCGCATTGACAAATCATGATGTCGTTTGCATTGCGCCAGTTTTGGAATTCTCGCGCTTGAAAAAGAGAAATATGTTTACAGGATGAACTTACATAGGGATCATTTCAGTATCAACAAGAGAAATATAAATTCCCTTTCTTCAGAAGATTCGCAAAAAACAGAAAAACAGACAAAAAAGTGTAGACGTCCTCGAAAGAACAAGCCGATAGTAAGAAAAAATAGAAAACTGGTTATAACTTAGATTGAGGGATGACAATGTGTAGAGTATCAATTATTGTCCCTGCATATAATGTAGAAAAGCATATAAAAAGATGTATACGCTCAATTCTAAATCAAACGTTAAATGACATTGAAGTTATTATTATAGATGATGGCTCTATGGACCATACATATGACTTGTGTAAGTCGATGGACGATGCGAGAATCAATATTATTCGACAGAACAATTCAGGCGCCGCTGCAGCTCGGAACAGAGGGCTGGAAGCAGCAACAGGAGAGTTTATTGGATTTGTGGATGGCGATGACTATATCGAACCAAATATGTATGAGTTGCTCTATTCCATAGCAAAGGAAACGAATGCTGATATAGTAAACGGATCTTATTTTATGGAAAAAGATGGCTGCACTAGTTTTGCGGCGACTAATAGAATAGAACAACCTGAGGTTAAGCTATATTCCAAAATGCAAATGAAGGATGTTATAAGACATGCCAATGAGGAGAAAACTTTATGGTTTGCATGGAAAGGCATCTATTCAAGAAGAATGATTGAGGAAAACTCAATCCGTATCCCTGTTGACTTGGTGCTGGGAGAAGAAACGCCATTTGTATTAGAATGCTTGTTGTGTGCCCATAAAATGGCAACAGTTGATACTAAGTTGTATCATTATATTCAACGACAGGGAAGTTTAACAAAAACCAAACACAAAAATGGTTATTTTGAAAAACTAAACAAACTATATGAGGAAAAAAAAGAAGTATATCAAAGGCATGATTTTAAGAATTATGAAAATGATTTGAACAAGTATACAATGTTACATACTATACCCATGATTCTTTCAAATGAACTAGAAGGCGGGAAATCACTAAGCGAGCAGAGGCGAGTCTTCAAGACAATGAGGAATTCGGACATGGTTTCATCAGCGTTTAAAACATGTTCGCCGTATAGTATTTCATCGAAATTGAAGTATATGGCAGTACTGCTGAAGTATAGGCAGTATACTATTTTATCTTTGTTATGTAAATTATTCTTTATTTATGCAATATGAAAAATATATAGGTGCCAGAAGAATCTATTGGTAAAATACAAAGCATTGAACGTTATTTAAACCATATTTCACAGCATGAATTGGAACGACTTGGGGAGGCTTGGTTGTGAAAAAACTGCAATAGTTATCT
>CACYCZ010000149.1 GCA_902773055.1 uncultured Bacteroidales bacterium | reverse complement strand
TCTTTAAAATCTTAGTAAAATGGCACATAAAAAAGGTGTAGGTAGTTCTAAGAACGGTCGTGAATCACATAGCAAACGACTTGGAGTTAAGATTTGGGGTGGACAGACTTGCATAGCAGGTAATATCTTGGTTCGCCAAAGAGGTACAGTGCACTATCCTGGTAAAAATGTAGGAATGGGTAGTGACCATACACTATATGCTTTAGCTGATGGTGTTGTAAATTTCAAGCATGATGGACGCAAACGCAGTGTTGTCACTGTAGAGCCTGTTGCTGAAGCATAAAACAAGAATCATAAAAGAAAAAGAGTTATTTCGTTGATACGGAATAACTCTTTTTCTTTTGAATTTGTTTTAATAGTGAAATTCTCAGACTGACTTTAAAGTGCTATAAAATAAAATGCCCAAACATATGGGCATTTTATTTTATAGCACTAATTAATTCCATACATCAACATTTTTTTCATCCACTTGGTATGATACGACTTGAGGTGTTGAAATCACGTCATATGCATCGTCAACAGTAATAATCCCTCCATTAGCATTTCCCGATTTACCGCTATTCGTGCGAATCATACCATTACATAGTGCAATATCCCAATCACTACGTATTGCCATTTCCTTTTGTGTAATGGTATCAGAAATCAAACATGATGCAACCGTGTGTCCTGTCTCCAAAGATATATATGTCCAGACATCCGAAGTTGTAGTAAATGTTTTAGTCTCTTCCTTCAAAATAGGACTTGGGGCATCTTCACTACATGAAGTAAAAAAGGAAGCAATACCTACCAGAATATATATATATTGTTTCATTGTTACATTCTTATTTTAAATTATTTGAAAACAGCATAGCGCAAAGTCACTTCGCCTGTAGTCTCATCATAGGCAATAAACTGCATCTTAGCCTGATGTCCTCGGGCTGTTCTGACCAGATACGTTTTATTTGACAAAGTTGTATCATCATTGAAATAATTATAAGATGATGCCGAAAAACTATAGAGAGGAGCAATAGGAATGGTAAAAAGATTTGATCCAGTATGCAAAGGTGTACCTAATCCGGCATGACATGTATAGACCCTTGGTTGTTCAAAGCGATAATCAAATACATCTATGCCTTGTACAAATCCTGTACCAAGTTCACCATTTTTCTGACAGAGTACATTGAGAAAGTATTTCTTGTAAGTATCGGCAGTTTCAGCACTGACAGGAAAATCAAAAGCAAGTTCTATATCACTATTCCGATATGCTCCTTGCATTTTTATATCACCGCCCATTCGTCGAAATGCATAACAATAAGTGTATGCCGTGGATGGAGCCGTAGCTGTAGCATTCGCTGTTGCAGCCATACCAAAACTCAAATCATTGCGGGAAGTATAATCAATGTTGACTTTGTACACAATAAGAGGCTCATACTCTGTAACAGACACCCCTACAAGTTTTTCTCCTAATTCCAAAGAGGAATGTTTATGTCGGAAAAAATAGTACGGGAGATAAAAATGACCATTGTCATGACTGTATGATCCCCAACTGTTAACAACAATAAATGCACCAGTATGTACGATTCCTGTGTCATCTGTAAAAGTCACTAAATCGTCATAACCAGCAATAGTCAATGCATGAGCACCATCGGTAGCCAACTTCGTCAATAAACTATTGTATCCAGTTTCCGAAGGGCCCTGATAATTATCATTGATTTTCCATCCCAGTGATTGCATGGAAAAGGTTAAAATACCACCTTCATATAAATAACGCTTGATCAGTGGGACACTATCTGCAACTTGAATTATTTGCTTCGTCCGATAATGCATAGCACGCAGATATTTTTCATATCCTGATGCCCATTTGAAAGTAAAAGTGCTGGAAACACCATAATCAGCTTCTGTCATCATACCATATCTTTGGGCAAGGAATAGGCCCTGATCAACAAAGCCACCTTGATCTTCACCGTCATTTATCATATTCCACGAAAAAAGATAACTGAAACGGTTATCGGCAGAAGCTTTGGCATCACGCCCGAGATAACGATTAAATTCATAAGTAAACATATATCCAATTCCAGAAGCCTGAGCACAAGAGCCGCCACTTTGATTTAGAATTGGAGGAAAAAACATCTTCTTGGAATTGTCTATCGATGTTGGTAAGACTATATCATCTGTTTCGCGAGGTTGATACGTATATCGCAAAGATTGTATATATCTCACTTCCTCGGTCATTTTGGGCTGAGGATAAACCTTCCGCTCTAATAATTGGGCATACGACTTCCATGCACATACATGAAGCAAAAGAATAAAAAACAGGGATTTTATAAATGCTTGTCTCATTCAATATTATTTACCATTTATGCGATTATATGTTTTCAATGCCTCTTGCCTTACTTCCGTAGCGTATTTTTCATTTCTACTGATTGCCAGGGTTTCATGCGAAATAAAATTTGCCTGACAAGAGTAGGGGAACCACCCTAAAGCTTCCAATGCTACAACTTGTAATGTCGTATCATTACTTGTCTTTATGAAGTCAATAATTTGAGGTACTTTATGATGCACCAGATTATTGCGCTGCCCACGAAGTGTAAAGAGCTTGGTTTTCGCAGGAATGGTGTCACACAACAATTCATCTACACTCTTGGCGGCAGAGTGAGTGCCACGTTTTACCGCCATTTCTATTAAGCCCCCAACAGAATCCTTATTTAAATAACACACAGAAGGGGCATAGAATTGTTTTTTATATTCTTCAATAAGTTTATCTTCAGGCATAACATTGAGAGCCATTGTTGCATCAAAATTAACACGATCACTGGTATTATTTGCAATGCACACCTTAATCAGTGCTGGAATCAAACGCTCATCACCGCTATTATGAATAGCCTTTAATGCCTGACGCTGCGTAAGTTCATAACTGTCTTGCGAAGACATCTTTATAACTTCTAACGAATTTTCATCATTATAATCTACAATTTTCATTAAAGCCATTAAACGAACTATTCCATAAGGAGAGTTTTCGTATATATTCCTCAGTTTTGCCGAAGTCATTTTTCCTAGACGACAAAGCTGTTCGATAGCAAGGCTCTGCAACTCTGGAGTGCTACTCTTCAAAAGTTTGTTCCAGTCAGAAGCCTTATTTTCCAGAATCATATGATCAATATCCATAGGCGTTTTACCTGTTGGATTGAAGCGGAAAGTTGGGTCTCCAATAAGATGACTCTCAAGATATGTAGAATACCGTACGATATCACCTACACATCCCCCTTCGGAAATCAACCCGATAAGACGGTCACTCCATTTATCTTGCAGGACATTGACCGTGTTTGCTACAACGGCAACTGTACTACCAGGCTGAAAGATGTATTCGTCAGCTATACAATCGTCTCGGTGAAAACTGCCACAGAAGCAGGCATCAATAACAACGACAGGCGCATTGGGCTTATAGCCGAAAACCTTGAAATCTTCCAGATGCAGATCATCATTGGCATCTTCTGTAGAGTCTTGAGCATTCAGCTGAGGGTCAAAAACATCTGTGAACCAAGACTCAGGGAGGTCAAAGCGTTCCATGATATCCTTCTTCATCTTTTCCCAATCTTTGCCTCTTTCCTTCGCTGAAACAATATGTTCCCTGCATGACTTACGAATAAATTCCTTGGCTTGCTTTACAGTTGCTATTCTGCCTAAACCATTCAAATATTGTGTATCATAATAACCATGATGATGCAATACCGCCAAATCTAAATCGGTGCGCATAACCTCGTTCATTAGATTTACTTTGACAGGTATATGGTCAGTATGATCCATATAGCTGATAGCATTGGTACGGCTCTTCAGCTGTGGGAAATGTTCAAACCAGCCCATCTTTTCATCTATGCGGGCAACCTTTGACTCACTGATATAGCCATGTCCACTAAAATAGAACATCTGTTTCAATTCGCGTTGTTTTTTCTTTTCCACAACAACCTTGCGCAAGAATTCACGCAGTTTCTGATAACGCGATGTTCCCCCTGCATCTGTCGGACGAACACGGCCGCTGTATATGTCGGGGTGGAGGCGCTGTGCACTCTCCGGAGTAATAGAATAATAGTAGTACGGAGCATCCTCGTCTTTATCAAGATACTTGAACTTCAGTCCGAAATCATCATAAAAGCGGTCACTCGGAACAGATGATTCTTTCCTTGGCATTGTCTGGTTCATCTTGAACGCACTTGTAAAATGTTGTCCGTCACGAACCATAACGACAGGTATGTCACCTATCAGAATTGTGCCGACTATCGGTTCTTTTTTCTGATTGTGCATAGTTCTCAATGTCGCACGGATAGAATCAGGCACTCCCCATTTATCAATTACAGTATATACTTTCAGATTATGCAGTTGTTCCACAGTTTGTGCATATGCATTAACTTCCGTTTTTGCCTCATTATAACTTTTCTGATCTATTACAATGGCAAAACCATCACGTGCAGACACTTTGTTTGCCATAGCCATAACAGCAATGGCAAAATATAACATTTTTTTCATATAAAATTATTTAATTCTTTTAAGTGTTTTCAGAGCTTCATTCCTGACGTCTTCAGGCATATTTTTATTATCAAATATTCTTTGTGCAACATCAATTATCGATTGGTGACAATATGCTTGTCGATGCCATCCTAATGCTTCCAGTAGTTTCTTCTTTAGTTCCATCTCTTGTGTTTCTTCTGTATATTTAGAAACTTTTTCTATAAGATACGGAGGAAGGTATATACGCATAAAATTTGCATAGCGCATTTGCATCTTAAGAGGCATTTTTCCCTCGCAAAAGTCTATAATTTGATCTTTCCAGCGTCCTGCATATTTGTTAATCTCAGTCATCAGCCGCTCATTATATTCTTTCGGACGAACAACGATATTCTTCATACTATCTAAATTTGACTGAATGGCATTTAGCAAATTTTCCTGGGGAAAAAACTGAACTCCTTGTTCGGCGTTGAAAGCTACACGCGCAGAAGTATTGTTATCTGTAATCAGTCTGGAGTAATTATACAGTACTGCATCTCCACCATATTTAACCATGTCATTAACAGCAAAGCGCTGTAACAGCTCAAAATCATCGTATGCAGCTAAATTCATAGCTTTCACAAAGGCTTCATTGTTTCTAGCAGCAAGTGCCTCATATGCCTGGAGTCTGACTATGCCATATTGTGACGTTTTCTGTATCCTATATAAATCCTCATCACTCAATAACGGGCTATTTTTAAGTTTTTCGATAGCAAGACACAGGGCTTCGGGTGTTTCTGCTGACCGCAAAAATTTCTTCCAGTCTTTTTCTGTACCATTTGCCAAGAGAGCATTAAGGTCATCATGTTTTGTTTCCGGAAGGAATAGATAAGTAGGATCACCAATTACATGCATTTCAATGTCTAAATTCAACATGTTGATATATCCTGCCATGACCCCTTCCGACAACAGTCCGATAAGTTTGTCTGGCCATTTATCTTGCAACACATTTACAGTACCGCCTATACCGAGAATTGTTTTGCCTGGTTGGAAAATATATTCATTCGCAATACTGTTATCTCTATGAAAACTTCCATTATAACATGCGTCATATATGACAACACGGCAATTAGGTTTATATCCATAATCCTGAAAATCGGGCAGAGTTAAATTTTTCTTAGCTGTTAGGATAGAATCAGTTTTAATGCTGTTTTCTGACGGTATAGTATCCAACCATGACCTTGATAAATCATATTTTTCATTTAATGCATTACGAATGCTGTCAATATCCTGTCCCCATTTCGCAGCACTATTAAGTTTCTGCCGCAAGAGCCAAAGCATATAATTTTTGGCAGTTCCCATATCAGTAGGTTTAGGATAATCTGTCAGATATTGGGTATCATAATCACCATGATGATGCATCAAACCGATGCTTAAGTCTGGACGCATCATCTCACTCATCAGTTTTGCTTTAGGATATGTAGCATCACTGAAATCCATGTATGAATAAGCCCTGTTTTTACCCGCCAGTTGTGGAAAATGCTCATTCATTGAACGCATTTCATTGATATGAGCAACCTTGGATTCATTAAGGCTACCACTACCTGTATAGACAAAAACCGATTTAACTTTCTCTGGATTCAACTTTGCGTCAGTTGCCTTACGAAGATACTGACGCAATTTTTCA
Organism: uncultured Bacteroidales bacterium; assembly: GCA_902773055.1. Taxonomy (GTDB): domain Bacteria; phylum Bacteroidota; class Bacteroidia; order Bacteroidales; family Bacteroidaceae; genus UBA6382. The sequence continues at coordinate 17,197 of CACYCZ010000149.1, read as the reverse complement.
TAGCGTGAAGTTCCATCGGCATCCGTCGGACGTATTCGCCCGCTAAAGATACTGGATTGGAGTTTCTGTTCTCCTTTCGCACTGAGAGAATAGTAGAAGAAATGTTTGTCAATACTGTCTTGCTTAATAAAATCAAACTGTAACCCGAAAGAGTCATAGAAGCGATCGCTGGGGATTGACGAATCCTGCCATGGCATATCTTGGCTCATTTTGAATGCGCTTGCCATATGTTGTGCATCGCGTATCATTGGGACCGGAATATCCCCGATAAATACAGCGCCACAAATTGGACTGTTCTTTTGAGTATACAAAGTAAATAGGGCAGAACGAATGGAATCGGGTATTCCCCATTTATCGGTTACAAGGTAAACCCTTAAGCCCTGTTTTTCTTCCAAGGCCTTTTGATATGCCTGAACTTCTGTTTTTGCTTGTTGATAACTTAGCTTGTCTATCACAATAGCAAAGCCGTTCCTTCTGGAAGATGCATTTGCCACTGCAAATATCATTATGCTTATAAATAAACAAATTTTCTTTGGCATCATTATGATTTAGGTTTTAAAGTAATATTTTATAATTTTAGAATTTTAGATACAAGCCAAGTTTAGTTGTCGTAAAACTTGTTCCTTTGTAAACATTTATGTATTTTCCGTTGTCGGCATATATATGACTATCTACCGTAATAAAAGCTCCACCATATATTTGCTTGCTCAATGGCATTCCGAAGTCAACCTTAGCTCCTATATCATATCTTTTTGAGATTTCAAACTGATAGTAGGGAAGTGTATATTCAACTGCTATATTTTCATTGGCATACGAACTGCCATCGGTAAAATCATCACCTGTAGCAAATGAATATCCTGCATAAACAGAAGTATTCAGATTAACCTTTTTGAATTGACATTTTTTCCCTGCTGCAAGTAGGAAATTTATATTTGTTGCTTTCTGTATATCTATATTGGTATTAAATTGCTTATTGTTAAAATTACGTATCCCTGTCCGAAAATCCAAGAACATATCCTGTTTCCCCTTTTTCAAAAAGTCAATACGATATTCCGCTGATGCTTTTATATAATTATTTTCATGAGCTTTATATTTTCCTAATGTCAAATAGTACGTACGATTTCCATGTTCCGTATCCAGAACTTTTCTTTGGTCATACCAGTTTACTTCTCCTTTATCTATATTTGCCGAGAAGATAATATTATGAAGCAATGCATCACTGTTTTTGATGATGATACGGTTACTCACGGCAAATTCTGTAAAGTCATAGTCACCACCTTTAAATAATATACCACCTTCATCGGTAGCATTCTCATGTCCGGCATCAATGCCAAATTCTAATAAGTCGCTAATCTTGTCACTGAACTGATAATTCAGTTGCACAGCACCGTTATAGCTTGTTCCTTTATATTCACGGCTATATCCGCTAACATCTGCAGAGCTACGACGATAATAATCGCCATTTCCTCTCATTAAATAGTAGACATAGTTTTTTTGCGGGTCTTCAATATGATGATTTATTTCTGAACTAAACAGCCTTACACCCGTATTCAGTCCCAATGAGAATTTATCGGTCAGCCGGTATTCTGCTCCGACAGTGATGGGCAAGTTAGAAAACTGCGTTTCGGGACGAGGATCTGTCTGGTCTGAAAGCGTACCGGTCTGGAGACTGATAGAAAGTCCTAGCTTCCAAGAATCATTAATTTGAAAGGCTCCGGTAGCATTCATGTCAAATTGTTCAACAGATTGTTGACTGTTTATTGTATCAGCAAGAATCAATGGGTTATCCCAGCGGAGTCCTAATGTAGAATTCCATCTTTTATCCCTCTGTTGCTGATTAATATATCTAATATAACCTGATACATCAAACTTTCCAACATTTTGTAAACCAGCGATATATACATTTAGGTCATTCACTTTTCCTGAAGTTCCGGGGGCATGGAAATCACCACGTCGCAACCCATAATCTACAACTGCCACTCCAAATGTCCTGAGAGCATTGTAACTCAAGCGTACTGGGTTTTTACTGTTGTAGCGTATGTTTGCCAGTTCATTCTCGGAACTTTCATCCCATGTTCTCGTATTGTTGTCCAAGGTTTGGGCACAGATACCGAAATTCATGCAGAATAGCACTATAGATATCAAGGGTATTTTTTTCATTGTCGGATGGTTCAAAGTGGAATCAATTTGATTTGATGTATTTTTATCAGAAAGATGAAAGGAGATTTTCTCCTTTCATCTTCTATTATGTTATAGGACTATTATTCAGGATCTACGGCTGTAGGCGTCTCACCTGGAGTCAACGGCTGATTGCTCAGGAAGTCATCAGCAGAACTGTTGGTATCTTTGTAGTAAGCACGGCCGTTTTCAATCTTGGTGACTTTACGACGAACGCACTTAGCCTCCCAAGAAGGACTTGCCTTAACACCCGTTGCATCGTCCTTAGGCAGGAATGTGCATACGTGTTCTTCAGTTGCAGGATTATATGTATCAACAGCATCCAATACATATTTGCTTGGGAAGCAAACATAACTCAGATATGTTGAGCTTGAACCTGGTTCATACATTTCATTGTCGGCAACATATTTTTCGGCATCAGTGCCTTCCGGCAATTTAACAAGGATGAAACTGCGGCCAGTAACACCAAGTCCCCATGCAAACATATATCTGTTGTTTGTAAACAACACCTTCAGGTTGGGTGCATCATAGTCTGCATCATTGGCATTATAATCCAGATAAATTTCCCAGTCAGCCTTGCTCAAATCCGGAGCTTTAGAATAGGCTTCTGCCTGATCCTGGTCGTCACCATAAGCCAGTTTGTGATTGATGGCATTATTGGCAATCAAAACGCTTTGGCCTGGTTGCAACGGATAGTCCTTACCGGTACCGGGGAACTGGAGAATAGCACCTTGACCATTATTATAGAGGTCTGCCATATTGTTTGCCTGCCATGCGTTTTCTACAGTTTGGTTACCCATCGGTGCAGACAGGATCAAACCATCAAGATACTGTACTTCATCACTGTTGTTTACCAGTTCAAAGTAACCTTCTTTCATGTAATACTGAACACTACCGGTAGTGTAGATAGTCTTGAAAATAATGCTTGACTTGTAGCTGACATCCAATTTAACAACACAAGAAGCATTGGCATAGAGGTCAACCTTGCCGACACCTGTTACAATAGCTGTAGCATCATCCTTGATTTTACCTGTTACATTAACAGTATAGGAGCCCTGCTTCAGCGACTTAATCTGGTCTAAGGAAGTGAATTCCTGTGTTTCACCTGTAGCTGTGTTTGTAACAACAATCTTCAGGTCAGTAATGCTTTCCGCATCAATACCTTCAGGATAGGAAACCTGAACCGTCATGTTGTAATTTTTCGAGCTGTTGTCATCGCTGTCACTGCATGAAGCGACAAAAAAAACAGCCAAAATTGCAAATGCAAAACTTAAAAATTTTTTCATTTTCTGTTTTTTTTGAAGTTAATAAATATGGTTAATAAATTGTTTAGAATTTCAGTTTTAATTCTGCTCCATAATACATACTTGGAAATATCTGGCTCTTGTAGAGTGAGTATTTATTGGTATGCCAGCGCTTGGTATTGGTGAAGTTGTTGGCAATGAATGACAATTCGCCGATTTTACCTAATTCTTTTGTGAAGCGCAGGTTAAGCATAGCCCATGGCTCTATGACATCTTTTGAATAATTGTATGGTTGGCTGCGACTGGCCAGACGAAGCAGTGCTGCATTGTTGACATCGCTATCTTGCCAAGGGTGATATACGCGTTGCTTGTCATAATATCCCACAGGGTTGACCACGAGATAATCTTTGTCGTCAAAGCTCTTGAGATAGAAGCGGCTGTTGCCGTTGCTGTCTTCCCATACCGACTGTGCACTTTCATACCATACAACCTGTACGGCTGTTGTAAGAATCATCTTGATGACCGGAATATGAGTAATGAGGCGGAATGTGGTATTAACCCGATCTCTGACATCACCGGCCCCATTGGGCAGAAGTCCTACATAGTCATAGGTGAAATTAATATAATTCAATGCCTCGGTTTCTCTCAGCCTCTTGACATGGAACCATGCACCATTGATACTCAAACTGGTTTTCAAAGGTTTGAATTCGCCCAAATCCAATCCATATTCTATACCGTATTTCCTTGAGTGTGTATTATTGGATGGCTGATACCATGTGAACATTTCCGTATTCATTGCTTTGGCTGCAATTCCAGGCATTCCATTATATATATAGGATACGTCATTTGAAGAAGGATTAAATGACAGATCCGTCGCACCGATGGGAATATCATATTTGTAATAGTCCTGCCATGTAAGATAGCTTTGGAACCCATATTCATGTTGGTTGTGTTCGTTGAAGTAGGTAACAAAACCTCTTATCTTATTCTTGGCAAAACTGAACCCGATTTCCCATTTACGTGAGCGCATGGGTTTCAGGTACTTATTCTGTGTATTTTTCACAACGTCGGTTGTAACCAAAGCCAAGCAATTGGGGTCCTCATTGGGATTGGTCGTATTTGTTGCAATTCGTGCCAGACTGATATTGTCAAAATAAGCATAGTCAGGATAGAGATACAACAGTGACGGCATCTTGTGGCTGATACCATATCCTCCGGTGAGGCTTAGGTTATCCAAGAAATTGTTGTTCTTTGCATTGAGTATATTCAAACTGGCATTGACACGCGGTTCAAGGACCGTTATATTGTTGTGTCCTCCGCTCATCTTACTGTCTACAAAGAGATTGTTCAGACGCACACCGATTTCTGCCCGTGCCCTCATTTCTGCAGGCAAGCCGACAGACAGTTTGTCGCTGAGAAAGCCACTCAAGTTGCCAATACCGGGAATGGCGCTATATGCCCGTGGACGTAAGGTCTGCGTTCCTTGTGCCTGAGGCGGATTTTTCTCATCATATGTAACCCCTTTACCATTATTGACATCATAGCTGTATTCAGCACCGAGTTTAATGGCCGTAAAATCTGTATTGTTAAACTGAAGATATTTATTTGCGATTAATTGGCTGAAAAAATTAAGTGGTTTACTGTCTATCTGATAGAACGACTGATAACTGGCATTCTGAATCCGGCCCACGGAGATGCCGCTTTCACGTGCGTTGCAGACTACTACGTCATAATTGCTGACCCAAGTGTCTTTCTTGTCTATCGTCTGTGAGGCCTGCAGGCTAAGGTCATATGACAATGAAGTCAAAAATGTTCCTTTCGGCTTGTAATCTCCGTTCAAGGAAAGGCGGATACCCGTATTGCGGTTTTTGTAATGAGTGCGATGCTCCTGCATCTGCGGGTCTTCTTTCAGGTTGTTTAACGTTGTAAAGAAGGCTCCCTTTGCATTGAAGCTCAGTGCTCCCCATTGATTGCTATAGCCGGCAGTTGCCGTAACACGGTCATATCCTTTGTAATGCTGACGCGTGTCAGCCCATGATTGTGCCCAGTCTAAGCTGAAATTGACGGCACCACCAGAATGGAGACTGAATCCTTTGCTTGCAAAGGCCAGTTTGGAATTTGGATCTGCCTGAAACTTTGCCTCCCATGGAGTGTAGCCTGATTTTGTCTTGACGACTACGACTCCGCTTGTCAAGTTGCCATATTCCACAGACGGTATTCCCCTGATTACATCCACGGCTTCAATGACTCCTGCACTTACAGTCCGAAGGTCAACTCCTTTACCGGCAGTTGTCTGGTCTGCCATACCATCTTGCGTGGAACTGCTGCGACTTGCATACATAGTAGGAGATATCGTCTGCATGTTACCGTCATTGCTCAAGGGAGTTCCGTCAACAATAACCTGCGTGCCGAACGCATTATTATTGTCGTAGTCTATCTCCCTGATTTGTGCCTGGGCCAGGTTGTTGAGGTTGGGATTTTCCGTGAGGTTACCGGGAACCAGCTGCAGGAGGTCGTTCAGACTCTTGGGTTGCAAGTGGCGTATGGCTTCCTGACCTATCTCTGACTTGCTCCCCATCTGTACCTGATTAGCTGTAACGGTGACATTCTTCAATTTCAGTCCCAGTTCCTGCATTGTTATATTCAAACTTTGGTTGCCAGTCACCTTAACCGTTCCTGTCACACCTTGATACCCAACGAATATGGCATGATATGTATATTCTCCTGCCGGAACGCCTGTTATCACATAATTACCGTTCTTGTCGGTATTTGCCTGAAGGGCATCGTTGAGAATTACCTGGGCAAGCTCTATGGCCTTGCCATTTTCATCGGCAACATGCCCTTTCAGGGTATAGTGGGCTTGCTGGGCCAACAGGTTGACAGCAGTTGAACCTGACAAGAATACCAATAAAATGGCTCTAAGAAAAAACGGTCTCATTGGAGTATATAACTTAAACTTCATGTTTTCATTAAACTTTCAAGTGCAAAAATACATTATTTACTTTCTACTACCAATACCAATATATAGGTATTTTTATGTTTTTTGTATGTTTTAGTTTAAAAAAAACAGTTTTAGGTCTTTATTTTATACACTTTGACACAATAATGTGAACATTCAGTATACAAAAGCAACCTTTTCCCGACAGGCATCATGGTTGTTTTGGTCAGAACAGGACTGCCTTGTCCAAATATGCCAAAAAGTCACTTTCCTGTGGTCTGCCGAATCCTGATATTTTTCCCTGCCCAAAGCGTTTTCACTGGCAGGCCTGCGCGTTAAAACTACAAGGCCTGCCAGAATAAACGCGCAGGCCTGCAAAATATGCCCCCTCTGCAGCATCTTCTAAAGGGGGCTGGTGCAGAATCGGAAGTTGATGCCAAAATGACAAGACAGGTGCAGACGAAAGATGTCCGCCGAGGCTTAATTGCGTCTCAAATGCCGGCAACACAGGGCAGGGGAGCAGGGCTGCATATCCATGATGTTGCCAGACAAGGCAAAAACAGGAAATTGTCATGTTTTTTACTGAAAAACTGCCGTTTTATCTGATATTGTCGTAACTTTGGAAAAACATAACAATTTTAACCATAATATGAAATCTACAATCATTACCTTGGCCGTGATAGGGATGCTGATAGGATGCAGTTCCAACAATCCGGCAGAAAACAAAGCAGACGACAATGCTGTCATCGTAACCGACTCGACCGATATTGTCTACGGTACTCCCAATTCCGACAAATACCACAACTCCAGAGACTGTCACGCCTTGAAGAATGCGACAGACGTCATTGAGATGTATCGCGAGCAGGCTGTAGTCAGCAGGAAACCTTGCAAGAACTGTGCAGATTCAACCAAAAGCAGGCGCACAGCTATTGTGAACAAAGTTTATACGGTAGCCGGTTCAAACATATATCACTCCAAGCCCAGTTGTTTCCACATCAGGAATTCAAAGAAGGTACAAGTCTGCGAGGAAGATTCCGTCAAGGCCGTCAAGCAGCGCTGCAAAGACTGCTGGAAGAAATAATAACGCTCTTTGAACGATGAAAGTCTTAAGCATTTTCCTGTCTGCCCTGTTCCCGGTATTTATGTATGCCGAAGATACTTTTGAGTATTCTCCCGACCGTCCAGGATGCACTACGGGAACAAACGTCCTGCCACAGTGGAAAGTAGGGTGGGAAACCGGCCTCGCCTACGAGCATAACCGGCGCAACGGCAGCAACGAGAAAACGTGGACCATCAATACGTCGACAATCCGTATCGGCGTAACGCCCCATGCAGAACTGAGGCTCCAGATGGATGAATGCACCACCCATAGCCCCGACGGCAACAGCCACGGAATAGCCAATGCCATGATAGGAACCAAGATACGCATCTTTGAGGGGCAAGGATGGGTCCCCCAGATATCCTACTTGGGCAACCTGCTGATTCCGGGCGGCCGGAAGGCCGACTACCTGCCCTCTCATCCGGGAGCACAGATGCACCTGCTTTTCAGCAATACCATTAACCGCCTCTTCAGCCTGGGCTATGACATCGGGGCTGAATGGAGCGGAGAGAGCAACAGTCCAGACCTCTTTTTCGGCGCATGCATAAACCTGATGATAAACAGCAAATTGACGCTGTTTGCTGAAAGTTATAATTATTATAACGGCAGTAAGCAGGACGAATGGGCAAAGCCCCAGAAGGCAAGTCATTTCAACTGGATGTCGGAATGGGGTGCTGCATACATACTGAGCCCCAAACTGCAGTTGGACCTATATACCGATGTCAATTTTAATGAACCCTCAAAGTATTTCAACATCGGTATAGGCGTGGCTTGGCTGATAAATTAGTTTTTTTACAGGTAGAAACAACTTTAGTATCATTAAAAAATTATAACTTTGCATATAAAATAAAGAGTCGTTTGATCTGTCGCTTATTGGGCAACCAATAAGAGGAAAGTCCGGGCAGCGCAGAGCTATTCACTTCTTAACGGGAAGATATCCGTGAGGGTATGTATAGTGTAGAAGAAAACAACCGCCCCCAAAGGGTAAGGGTGAGAATGCGAGGTAAGAGCTCACAACGACATGTAGCAATATATGCCGTGTACACACTGAATGCTGAAAGTTCAAGTATACCAGCGTATGAGGGCTGCTCGTCCGATATACCAGCGCTGGAGGGTAGAACGATAGAGTCTGGCGGTGACGTCAGAACCAGATAAATGACAGATAACCCAACAAGGTTACAGAACCCGGCTTACAGAATGACTCTTTTTTACGAATGAATATACACATCAGGAAACAACCTGACACTTAAAACAAAAAAAACAGAAAAATACATGCTTGAATTTAACAACTTGACTGCTGTCAGTCCTATAGACGGCAGATATTATGGAAAAACCAAAGAACTGGCCAACTATTTTTCAGAATATGCACTGATAAAATATCGTATCAAAGTGGAGATAGAGTATTTCATTATGCTCTGCGAGTTGCCGTTGCCGCAACTGAAAGATTTTGACAAATCCCAGTTTGATACCCTGCGTGCAATGTACAGCAACATTACCCCGGCTGAAGCCCTGCGGGTAAAAGAGATAGAACAGACCACCAACCACGATGTCAAGGCAATAGAATACTACATCAAGGAGAAAATGACCGAAATGGCCATCCCTGAATGTTTTCAGGATTTCGTACATTTCGGACTGACATCACAGGATATCAACAACACATCATTTCCATTGATGTTGAAAGATGCCCTGCATGACATATATATCCCCCTGATTCACGAACTGACAGACAAACTCAATGCATTGGCCGAAGAGTGGAAAAATATTCCCATGCTGGCACATACACACGGACAACCGGCATCACCGACACGACTGGGCAAGGAAATCAAGGTTTTTTCATACAGAACAGAACAGCAGCTTGCCGAATTGGAAAAATGCAAGGTTACCGCAAAATTCGGTGGTGCTACTGGCAATTTCAACGCCCATCACGTAGCCTATCCAGATATAGACTGGGTGAAGACGGGCAACGACTTCGTTAATAATATCCTGGGACTCAGCCGAGAACAATTCACGACCCAGATATCCAATTATGATGCCTTTGCCCAGATTTTTGACAACTTGCGGCGAATTGATACCATTATCATAGACCTTGACCGTGACATATGGCAATATATCTCCATGAACTATTTCAAGCAGAAGATTAAGGCCGGAGAAGTCGGCAGCAGCGCAATGCCCCACAAAGTCAATCCAATTGACTTTGAAAACTCTGAAGGAAATCTGCTAATGGCCAATGCCATCTTGGCTCACCTGAGTGTGAAGTTGCCTATTTCACGCCAGCAACGCGATTTGACTGACTCAACGACATTGAGAAATATCGGTGTTCCTTTCGGACACATAATCATCTCTATACAAAGCACATTGAAAGGTTTGAACAAGCTTTTGCTTAACCAGAATGCCATCCAGAGCGACTTGGATGACTGCTGGCCTGTAGTAGCCGAAGGCATTCAAACCATACTGAGACGAGAAGGCTATCCTCATCCCTACGAGGCATTGAAGCAACTGACACGTACCAATACGGCCATCACCCATGAAACAATAATTTCATTTATAAATCAGCTTGACGTATCTGATGCCGTCAAGAATGAATTAAGGGCCATATCACCTTCCAACTATACCGGAATATAATTAAACAAGTACCCAAATAATCAATTTTTAACAACCGAGAGGTTACAACTATGAACGAAGATTTATTGAACAGCTCCCCACAAGAGGAAGCACAAGACACAGGAAACACTGATGTGAATCAGGGTGTTCACCGTACACGCCAACGCATCCCAAGAGGAGAAAAAATTATCCCGGGAAGAATCAACAATTACAATGCCCCCGAGCGTCATTACTACAATCGGGAAGAGCAATATGAAAGAAGGCCTTCCTACAACCATTCCTATAACAATAATGACCGGCCGTCATACCGCCGCAATTCATACTTGAGCGATGAAAGGCGCCCCCGTCCGACAAACTATGGAGACGACGAGGAGCCACGGTTTACAAATAATCCACGGACATACCAGGATGCCGGTATGTCGCGCGAGAACGTGGTCCGCTCACGCAGTACCTATTCAGACCAAAGATACCGCGAAGAACATTATCGCCCATCCAATCATCCTCAGCAGTTCCGAGGCCACAACAACTATGAAAACAATCAGCATACCCGGAACTACAATAATTACGGCGATAACAACCAGCAGCCCAGATATGGCAATTATTGGGAACACGCTCCGCGTGTTGCCTATGCCAAAGGCTACAATCAGGATAACAGGCCATATCAGCGCGGAGACGAGAATGCTCCTCTCAGAAAGAAGATTACACCAAAACGTTCCAAGGGTATGCAGATACCACCGGAAGTTGTACGCTATAAGGACATGACAGCCGATCCAACACAACCCATCCGCCTGAACAGATATCTGGCCAATGCCGGAATATGTTCACGCCGTGACGCTGACACCTTCATCAAGGTCGGGCTGGTAAAAGTCAACGACGAAGTCGTCACAGAAATGGGAACAAAGGTTCTACGCACTGACGTCATCAAATTCAAAAACAAGGTTGTACAACTGGAGGACAAAATATATGTACTCCTCAACAAACCCAAGGACTATGTTACGACAAGCGAAGACCCACAAAACCGGAAAACAGTTCTCGACCTCGTCAGGGGAGCCTGCTCTGAAAGAATATACTCTGTAGGAAGACTCGACAGAAACACGACGGGAGTGCTTCTCCTGACCAATGACGGAGAATTATCAGCCAGACTGACTCATCCCAAGTATTTGAAGAAAAAAATATATCACGTCTTCCTGAACAAGGAAGTTACAGAAGAAGATATGGAAAAAATCCGCAATGGCATAACACTTGAAGACGGTGACATCAAAGCCGATGCCATTGAATATGCCAAAGACGATGACAAGATGCAAGTCGGCATAGAAATCCATAGTGGTAAAAACCGCATTGTGCGCCGCATCTTTGAAAGTCTGGGATATCACGTCAGAAAACTTGACCGGGTATATTTTGCCGGACTGACCAAGAAAAACCTGCGAAAGGGTCAATGGCGCTATCTGACGGAGGAAGAAGTTTCAATGCTCAAAATGGGCGCATTTGAATAATTGTCTTACATTAATTATATAATGTCTTTTATGAAAAGAACAAAAGTTATCGATATACTGAAATCGACGGAATATGGTAAGGAAGTTGTCGTAAAGGGATGGGTAAGGACTCATCGCGACAGCAAAGCTGTACATTTTATTGCATTAAACGATGGCTCTACAATAAAAAATGTCCAGATTGTTGCAGATACCGACAAGTTTACCCAAGAACTGTTCAAACAGATAACCACTGGAGCATGTCTCTGTGTAACCGGTATTCTGTCGGAGAGCCCCGCTGCCGGTCAAGCCAGCGAAATCCAAGCCACCGCAATTGAAGTATACGGCCTCTGCCCGTCAGATTATCCGATGCAGAAGAAAGGGCAGGGATTTGAATATATGCGCCAATATGCCCACATGCGTTTGCGCACCAACACCTTCGGAGCTGTCATGCGCATCCGGCACAACATGGCTTTTGCCATTCACAAATATTTTCATGAGCACGGTTACTTCTACTTCCACACCCCGCTGATTACAGCAAGCGACTGCGAAGGTGCCGGACAGATGTTTCAGGTAACGACCAAGAATCTGTATGACTTGAAGAAGGATGAAAACGGCAGTATCATATATGATGACGACTTCTTTGGCAAGCAGACATCGCTGACTGTATCCGGACAGCTGGAAGGTGAACTCGGAGCTACTGCACTCGGACAGATTTATACATTCGGCCCGACATTCCGCGCAGAGAACTCCAACACACCACGCCATCTGGCAGAATTCTGGATGATAGAGCCGGAAGTGTGCTTCATAGACCTCAATGAGTTGATGGATCTGGAAGAAGATTTCATTAAGTATTGTGTCAAGTGGGCTTTGGAACACTGCAAAGACGACCTGGAATTCCTGAACAAGATGATAGACAAAGGTTTGATAGAACGCCTGCAATCTGTCATCAAAGAGGATTTTGTGCGGCTTCCATATACCAAGGGTATAGAAATTCTCCAAGAAGCCATAAAGAACGGCAAGAAATTTGAATTCCCATGCAATTGGGGCGATGACCTGGCTTCCGAGCATGAGCGCTATCTCGTAGAGGAATATTTCAAAAAACCGGTCATCATGACCAATTACCCCAAGGCCATCAAGGCTTTCTATATGAAGATAGATGACCAGAAACCGATATATAACGGCAAAGAGATGGAAGAGACCGTTCAAGGTACAGATGTTCTCTTCCCTGCAATTGGAGAAATCATCGGAGGCTCTGTCCGCGAGGAAAACTATGATAAACTGGTAGGAGAAATCACAGCACGCAATATTCCGATGAAAGATATGTGGTGGTATTTAGACACGCGCAAGTTTGGCAGTTGCCCGCACGGTGGTTTCGGCCTCGGTTTTGAACGGCTTATCTTGTTTGTTACGGGCATGCAGAATATCAGGGACGTCATTCCCTTCCCACGTACCCCGAAATCAGCTGAATTCTAAATATAACATAAAAAAGCAACACTTCAGAGTGTTGCTTTTTTATGTTATATTATGAAGAAAAGTATTTTATTTGTCCGATTGCCCACCGACAGAAGCCAAGCATTTTTCTGCAACCTCGCACACACATACAGAAATATCAAGAAAATGCTTCATTCGGCCAACATCCTGTTTTTCATACATCATCAGAAAATCCGAGAACTCATCAACCATACGGTGTTTTTCTGTTACAAGAGAAATGGTTCTCACCTTATTGTCAATACATATATGTAAAGCCTTCAAATTATCGGGTTCCCCTTCTATCTTAATCCATCCTTTCTCTCCCTGAACTTGCATAAACCCGGGAGATGAAGAGTCTTTTGCAGCCGTACATTCTGCAACAAAAGACGGGTAGGAGAGTATGGCTATTCCAGATGTATCGACACCGTTATATCCCATTACAGGATAATACACTGCATCCTGCGGCTTGCCAAACAAACTGATGACGAAGTTCAGATTATAAATGTTCAAATCAAGAAGCGTTCCACCCGCACAAGCAGGGTCAAAGACAGGATGAACAACTCCATCCAAATACTGGTTATAGCGCGATGAATATTTGGAAAAATTACATTGGACAATTTTGATTTTACCTATTTGAGACAAAGCATCCTGTAAATGCCTGAAAAAATCTGCGTGAAGGAATGTAACAGCCTCAAACAGAAAAAGGTTGTCTGACATTGCAAGGGCAGCCAATTCTCGTATTTCTTCAGAATGAACACAAGAAGGTTTTTCTACAATGACATGCTTACCTGCCGACAATGCCTTTTTGGCATATTCATAATGTAACAAATTGACGATACCAATATATACTGCATCAATATCTGCATCATTCAACAGCATTTCATAATCAGTATATAACACGGGAATGGCGTATTTCTGCTGAAGAGCCTTTCCTTTGGATTCACTCTGCGCCCTAACACAAAGGGCATGAACGTTGATTCCGTCTACACTCTGCAAAGCCTCCAAGGCAGAGTGAACAATATTACCATTACCAACTAAAGCTAAATTCATCATATTTTTTTACAAAAGTAATATACTTGTTGCAAATCAAACAGCTTGATTTGCATTTTTATAAGCAAAAGTCAAAAAAATACATTTTTATTTGAAAATATTTTCTTTGACATATTGTCAGGTCGCTAAAAACGAGTAAATTTGTAGATTATAACAATAAAACACAACATATAACATAATGGACACAAAACGTATTTATACTTTTGGAGCCGGTCAAGCAGAGGGCAGGGCCGACATGAGGAATCTTCTTGGAGGCAAAGGCGCCAATTGCGCTGAAATGAATTTAATCGGGGTTCCTGTTCCACCGGGATTTACCATTACGACAGAAGTTTGTAATGAATATTATAAAGTCGGACAAGATAAAATCGTAGCACTTTTAGAAAAAGATGTTGAAGCATCAATCAAGCATATAGAAAACTTGATGAACAGCAAGTTTGGCGATGCAAAAAATCCTTTGCTCGTCAGCGTTCGATCTGGTGCCCGTGCATCAATGCCCGGCATGATGGATACAATCCTCAATTTAGGCCTAAATGACGAAGTTGCCGAAGGAATGTGTAAAAAAACGCAGAATCCACATTTTGTATATGATTCTTATCGTAGATTCGTGCAAATGTATGGCGATGTTGTGTTAGGGATGAAACCTGTTAACAAAGATGATATTGACCCCTTCGAAAAAATCATAGAACAAGTAAAAAATATCCGCAAAATCAAATTAGATAAAGACTTATCTGTTGAGGAACTTAAAGAACTTGTCAAATTATTCAAGGAAGCTATTAAGAAACAAACAGGAAAAATATTCCCCGATGACCCAATGGAACAACTATGGGGAGCAATCTGTGCAGTATTCCGCAGTTGGATGAACGAACGTGCCATTCTATACAGAAAAATGGAAGGTATTCCTGACGAGTGGGGCACTGCCGTTTCTGTTATGGCTATGGTATTTGGCAACATGGGTGAAACATCTGCCACAGGTGTATGTTTCAGCAGAGATGCCAGTACAGGAGAAAACCTTTTTAACGGTGAATATCTTGTCAACGCACAAGGCGAGGATGTCGTCGCAGGTATCCGTACTCCACAGCAAATTACAAAAATCGGTTCACAACGTTGGGCTGAACGGGCAGGAATTACCGAAGAGGAACGCGTAAAAAAATATCCCTCCATGGAAGAAGCTATGCCTGATATCTACAAACAACTCTACGATATACAGGACAAGCTGGAAAAGCATTATTGTGACATGCAGGATATGGAGTTCACCGTGCAAGAGGGCAAACTATGGTTCCTGCAAACACGAAACGGTAAGCGTACCGGAACAGCTATGGTAAAAATCGCCATGGACTTAATTAAAGAAGGATTAATTGACGAAAAAACTGCCGTCATGAGATGTGAGCCCCAAAAGTTAGACGAACTTCTCCATCCAGTCTTTGACAAGAAGGCGCTCACAAACGCAAAGCCTATCACACGTGGCTTAGCTGCCAGTCCTGGTGCAGCAAGCGGGCAGATTGTATTCTTTGCTGATGATGCAGAGCAATGGCACAATGATGGTCATAAGGTTATCATGGTCCGCATTGAGACTTCACCCGAAGACCTTGCCGGTATGTCTGCTGCAGAAGGCATCCTTACTGCCAGAGGTGGTATGACATCCCACGCTGCTGTTGTAGCCCGAGGCATGGGAAAATGTTGTGTAAGCGGAGCAGGTGCCATAACTGTTGATTATAAAAATCGCACTGTAGAGATTGAAGGTGTCAAATATAAAGAAGGAGACTATATTTCCCTCAACGGTTCTACGGGTTTTGTATATGCAGGACAGATTCCGACTAAAGCTGCCGAACTCAGCGGAGATTTCAAATCTTTGATGGAATTATGCGACAAATACACCAAACTTCAGGTCAGAACAAATGCCGATACACCTCACGATGCACAGATTGCCCGCCAATTTGGAGCTAAAGGTATCGGCCTGACAAGAACAGAGCATATGTTCTTTGAAGACCAAAAGATTGTTGCTATGCGCGAAATGATTCTGGCAGAAACTGTTGAAGGCCGGGAAAAAGCATTGGCAAAACTTCTCCCATATCAGAAAGCCGATTTTAAAGGTATACTGAAAGCTATGGACGGATGCCCTGTTAACATACGTCTTCTTGATCCTCCTTTACATGAGTTTGTTCCCCATGATTTAAAAGGCCAGGAAACAATGGCTAAAGAAATGGGTGTCAGCATCGAGGATATTCAACGCCGTGTAAATAGCTTGGCAGAAAACAATCCCATGCTGGGACATCGTGGCTGCCGACTGGGTATAACTTTCCCGGAAATTACAGCTATGCAAACTCGTGCAATTCTATCAGCAGCCTGTGAACTTAAGATGGAAGGGTATAATCCTATGCCGGAAATCATGGTTCCGCTGATTGGCATTTTGTACGAATTAAAACAACAGAAAGAGGTCATACTAAAGACTGCAGAAGAGGTATTCGCAGAATTGGGCGTACGCATTGATTTTGAAATTGGTACCATGATTGAAATCCCTCGTGCTTGTCTCACTGCAGATAAGATTGCAACTGAAGCCGAATATTTCTCTTTTGGAACAAATGACTTGACCCAGATGACATTCGGCTATTCGCGTGATGATATTGCATCCTTCCTGCCTGCATATCTTGAGAAAAAGATCTTGACAGTTGACCCCTTCCAGGTATTAGACCAAAACGGTGTTGGCCAACTTATTGACATGGCAGTTAAGAAAGGACGCAGCATCCGTCCCAATCTTCGCACAGGAATTTGTGGAGAGCATGGGGGAGAACCAAGCAGTGTAAAATTCTGTGCACGTGTTGGTATGAACTATGCTTCATGTTCTCCATTCCGTGTTCCAATAGCTCGTCTCGCCGCCGCGCAGGCAGCCATCGAGGAGTAATTATCCTTTACATATTTTGCATTGGGACCTGTCCACTTGGGCAGGTCCTTTTTTAGTCTTCGGAAGAAGCCTTCCGACGATTATTGACTAAAAACGTTGCATAATTTGCGACAATTTGCAGATTTGTTTGGCTGTTCGACATTAATTTAGTATTTTTGCCGCAGAATTTGCGACGTTAATCGCTGTTTTATGTTGCACAAAGTAGGAATGCGTTATGTATATACACGAAAGAGACAATTGGACGGA
>CACYCZ010000148.1 GCA_902773055.1 uncultured Bacteroidales bacterium | reverse complement strand
TCGGGGGATATGCCCAGATGACGACAATGCAATGGTCCAGGCCCATGGACACGTGCCCCTGAAGGCCCACGGCAAGACCTTCCTGCGTGATGTCCCTGAGAGCATGCGCCGGCATCACTGCGACGCAAGGCCGCCTCGCCCTGCTCGGCGCCGCGGGCACTTCGACGGTGAACACAAACGTGTCCGAGAAGGCATCAGCGCCTGGGGGAGTGAAACTTTGTTTGTTGATAAACATGGCTTCGAGCGATGAATGTGGGTTATTGCTTTTTAAAACGAAATGTCTGACTATCAGAATTGCTAGTACTTTAGATTCAAACGACATTGTGTTTCTTGATTGAGGTTATTCTTCGTTTGAGTAAAAGATAAGGGCATCATTATGCGAGCTGCATTTTTTGAATATTATGGCTTGTCTGAAAAAGAAACTGACAAGCTTTGGAAGGAAGGTATAATTGTCTTTGACACGAATATTCTTCTCAGCCTTTACCGCCTGTCTAAGGAGGCTCGAGAGGAGATACTTCGTGTTATGGAAGGATACAAGGATCGCTTATGGATGCCGCATCAAGTAGGGTTTGAATTCCATGAAAATAGACTTGAAACTGCTCTGAAACCTATTGAGGCGGTTAGTTTGTTAGAGAAGAAGGCTGCTGATTTTGAGAAGGGTATAAAGGATTTTTATTCGGGAAACCCATATATTGATTATAACAAGCTTGAAAAAGCACTTAGTAGCTTAAAGGCTAAATTTGCAAACCTTGCATCGGAATGGAAGGCGTCATGTCCTAACCCAATAAAGGAAGATAAGGTCCTTGATTCATTGACAGGTTTGTTCGAAGGAAAAGTTGGTGATGAATATGAAGAGGATAAACTCTCTGAGCTATTTAAGATAGGGGCAGATCGATATGATAAAAAAACTCCTCCCGGATATAAAGATAAAGATAAACCTTTTGATCGTCAGCGGTATGGTGACCTTATAATCTGGAAGCAGATTATCGAGTATTCTAAAACAGCTAATAAAGACATCATTTTCGTAACGGACGATGTTAAAGAGGATTGGTGGGCGCTATATAAAGATGATAAACTAGGACCGCGAAAGGAATTGATACATGAGTTCCGTCAAGAAACGGGTGACCATCTAATATGGTTTTATACTGCAGAAAGGTTTTTGTCTTTTGCAAAAGAGAAGAAGGGAGCATCGGTAAAAAACAAGACCATTGATGAGATGAAACGTCCTCATTTGGATTGGATGTCAGCTTTGGGAGTTGATTCCGAACTAGGAGATAGTAATCCTTTGATCTCTTTTGGGACCCGTTTCGAACCCTTATCGGATTCTCTTGATTCTTTTAGAACTGGACTTGATTCTAGTATACCAGCCTCCGGTTTATGGACGAATGTTACTTCTGGGGGGAATAACTTATTAGATGCAGAGACACTGTCAAAACTTAGTAGAATGCGACCGTTTTCAAAGTGGTCTGACCTTGCACAAAGTCTCGAGCCATTAGCATCTTTATCATCACTTGGACCAGGTGATAATACTCCAGTAGGATCTGTCTCGGGGGCGCTTTCGGATGAACTGCCCAATGATGAGAGAAGCCTATCTCAGACTGAGGAGAAAGAAGATGATAAAGGTGAAAAAGATGATAAAACGAAAGATGATAAAAAGGGAGAATAGTTATGGTATATTGTATTTCATATGATTTGAAAAACCCTGGACGAGATTATACTTCCCTCATAGAGGGTATAAAAGCTTATGGGACATGGTGGCATCAGACTCAATCTGTTTGGATTATAGTTTCTCAAAGAACTGCTACTGAAGTTCGTGATGACTTGATGAAATATATTGATCGGAGTGATAAGTTATTCGTCGTTGTTTTGAAAAAAGAATGGGCCGCCGTGGGCTTTCAAGATAAGGAGTATAATTGGCTCAAATCCATACCTGATAATAATTGGTAGTTCATCTTCTGTAGTTTAGAGATGCTATAGACTGAGCCATTTAAAGAAATATCTAGTCTTTCTATCAAGATATTCAGCATATAAGGGGCGTGAATAACTGAATTGATTTGTTTTGTGATGCAATTATCGCCTGTCAGAATAAACGAGTTTTGCAATTTGATGGTCGATGAGACCAATTGGGGTGGTGCCGACATCTCCGTGCTGATACAAATCTTCCAAACCGTGATTGAAGAGTTCAGGAGCGTGTCTGGAATTATTCCATCAGGGGTTTTGAATATACAACCGAGTTCTGGGTTTGATTATCCTCTGTGTAGCAAAACTGGTGATAGTTATACAATCTTTCTTACGGCTAGGGGGAATCATTGGAGTCAATATGTGTTTCAGTTTTCCCATGAGTACTGTCATTATTTGATTAATGGGCCACTTGATGGGAAACTCGAAACCTCATTTTGGTTTGAGGAATCCATCTGTGAACTTGCTTCAATGTTTTTTCTTAATCGAGCGACGATTAGATGGAATGCATACCAATACGTAGAGGTTCCTGGAGTTCCAATGTCTTCCAGCGATCGCGTTTTAAACGATTTGAAGGGTTATGTTAAGAATAACCAAGAATATTTAAGGAATCGGAGAAATCTGAGTTCTGGTATTAGTATTCCCTTAGCTTCATGGCTTGAGGAAAACATGCATTCTTTATCAGAGCCTGTATATCATAGAGATTTGTATAATCAAATAGCAGATTCCTTGTTAGACTTGTTCATTGATAATCACGACTTGTGGCGTATACTACCATATCTTTATAGACCATCTTTGGCTGAGTATTCAGGATTCCGCGAGTTTATTACGCAAATCGTCCCTAACCGGCTAACTGTAGAAGTAGAGCATTTTCCTTTGTTAGTCGAAGTGTTAACAGGAGACACCTGGGAAACAACCAAAAACAGGGATAAAGACGAAAGTCAACTTATACCAGTAATAACGTTAAACCAGAGTCAACTTCTTCTAGGG
>CACYCZ010000147.1 GCA_902773055.1 uncultured Bacteroidales bacterium | reverse complement strand
TATTTACTTGTGAGCCGAAACCGGGACTCGAACCCGGGACCTATTCATTACGAATGAATTGCTCTACCAACTGAGCCATTTCGGCGTACACATCTGCAAAGATACAAACATTTTACTTCGCCACAAAGATTTTCAGCCAAAATCTTTGTCAGAAACAGATATATGCCTTGAAACTTCTGCGATGCGATTTATCCCTTGGGGCAGGAAAAAAGATGCCCTACAAGTGCCCCTTTGAAGAAGAAACAAGCAAAAAGATTTTCAAAAAAATATTCAGCGTATGCCACGGGCATTGAGAGCTGCCGAATACTTGCGCGCATTCTGAAGGTGCTCCGAATAGGTCCTTGCAAAATTATGGGAACCAGAAAAATCCTCTTTGGCACACATGTAAAGATAATCATGACTGACAGCATTCAACACTGCATCAATGCCGGCAGCCGAAGGTATACGTATGGGGCCTGGAGGAAGACCTGTGTTGCGATATGTATTATAAGGACTGTCAACCGTAAGCAAATCATGGTATATACGGCGCAAGCCAAATTGACGCAATGCAAACTTAATTGTAGGGTCCGCCTGCAGAGGCATATCCACCTTGAGGCGATTAAGGTACATACCGGCTATCATCGGTTTCTCGGCATTGTTTGCAGTTTCTTCATCTATGACAGAAGCCAGTGTAATAACCTGTTGAGGAGTCAGACCAGTCTTTTCAGCCTTTTTCCGGCGCTCTGATGTCCAAAACCGGTCGCTCTCCTTCTGCATACGGTTCAGCAACTTGTCCACTGAAATATTCCAGTAAATCTCATGGGTATTGGGAATAAACATACCAATAATATTTGCGGTATCCAATCCATATGCCATACACGTTGCGCTGTCTTTAAGCGCATTGATAATCGTTGCCGAGTCAATCATGAGTTTCTCCCCCAGTTCTGCAGCCAGACGCTCAGGTGTACGCACAGACGGAACGACAAGCCTTATCGGAGACTGCATCCCGCTACGAAGTTTCCTGACAAGGTTAAGAACACCTTCACCTGGACGGATCTCATAATGGCCCGTACGCACATGTTCCGGATATTTCAACACTGATGCCACTGTTTGAAATGCCCACAGATGACTGCCATGCACAACAAGTGCATAATCAGCCACGACGGAGTCTGCCGTATCATCCTGATCAACATTGATAAACACACCCGCCTCCCGGATTATGGAAGAAAACAAAGTATAATATGCCATGGCAGAACCCAACAATACGACCAACGCTGCAATAGCCAACAAAATGTATTTCCTCATTGTTTTTACAATTTATTCTTATAAACTTCTATTTTCCTAATCTGCTACGGTTTGCCAACTCCTCAACCATGTGGCAAAAAGCATCGGCAGCCTGCAGTTCTTCTATGTCAAGATGCATTCGATAACGCCAATAATGGTGAGGATTGGCAGGATCATTGATCTGTTCAATTGCCATGTCGGGATTTCGCAATGCAGCATCCATAGCCAGCCAATCCTGCAATGCCACGATACACAGCAGCGACGGACTATCCATATGACGGCGGATAATATCCTGTACCATCAGAGGAGACAAGTCCTTTGGTGCCTCGCCGTGTCCATCCATACGCTGCTCATAGTAAGATTGGGCATCTTCATGATGACGGCTCCACCATAAGCGGAGCGGCTCCATATCATGAGTCGTTATGGTATCCACTGAGCGATAGGGATTATTGGGCACCCAACTGAATCGCCCTTCATTACGTTTGGGCATCCCTTCAACCTCCAAGGAAAGAATTTTGAAACGCTCCAAAATGCCGTGGACACAATCAGGTACCATTCCCAAGTCTTCCGCACATACAAGCATCCTTGTAGAATATACCGCACAAGGCAAGCGTTTCAATCCTTCCCTGGCCCAGAAATCATTGTGACGGCAATAAAAATAGTCATTATGGATACGGTCATAGGCATACCTGTCTGCATCAGTCAATTGTTTATAATGTGTGGTACTTTGCCCGCTGACTGCTGGATGAAATAATCCCGGCTCAACCTTGTCAGGAATAAACAACACATTCCATGGTTCCTCATTGTCAGCAGTCACACACACCTGCATGGATTCCATAAAACCATAGTTCCGTATTTCATCTTCCGTCATCGGCAAATCTGGCAAAAAATATCCCAG
>CACYCZ010000146.1 GCA_902773055.1 uncultured Bacteroidales bacterium | reverse complement strand
TCGGCACGCAGCTGCTCCTCGTTCTCGAGTGCCTCCAGTCCGTCAACATAGTACTTGCCGTTGGCATCCTGATGTAGTACTTCACCTTCCTGACCTGTGGGCTTTACCGGATTTTCATCAGCATCGGCAACATAGTATCTCAAATAGTAGAGCTTGCTTTTTTCATCCCTGTAGATGACTTCCTCTGTAGAGAGTACAGTCTGAGCCTTGGGGTCCCAGTTGACCATTCTCAGACCACGGTATATGAGGCCTTTCCTGTAAAGATCGACAAAGACCTTGATGACACTTTCAGAGCGGGGCTCGTCCATGGTAAACGCAGTCCTGTCCCAGTCACAACTGGCACCCAGACGACGAAGTTGCTTGAGGATGATGCCGCCATGTTCTTCCTTCCATGCCCATGCATATCTGAGGAATTCCTCTCTGCTCAGGTCGCGTTTCTTGATGCCCTGTTGCGCCAAGCGGTTGACAACTTTGGCCTCTGTGGCGATGCTGGCATGGTCGGTGCCCGGAACCCAGCAGGCATTCTTGCCTTCGATCCGTGCCTTGCGAATCAGCACGTCCTGGATAGTGTTGTTCAGCATGTGGCCCATGTGGAGCACACCGGTTACATTGGGTGGCGGAATGACTATGGTATAGGGGTCTTTGCTGTTTGGCTTGGAGGAGAACAGTTTGTTCTTTTCCCAGTATTCATACCATTTTTTCTCTATATCATGAGGTTCGTATTTACTGGCTAATTCCATAATAAATAAATTTCTATGTTAAGGTTTTTATTTTTGCGTGCAAAGTTACTAATAAATAAGTTCTTGAAAACGAGGCATACGCATTTATCTGTCATATTTTTTTGCCTCTTCCCAAATTTTGTCCATTTCAGCCAGAGTCATGTCTTTCAGGTTCCGACCTTGAGCGATGGTTTTAGACTCAAGATAGTTGAACCGCCTGATGAATTTGCGGTTAGTCCTCTCCAGGGCATTGTCTGGATTGATGTCATATAAACGGGCGGCGTTGATCAAGCTGAACAGCACGTCGCCGAATTCAGCCTCGGCTTTGTCTTCGTTCATGTTGCAGACCTCGGATTCAAATTCAGAAATTTCCTCTTTGACTTTATCCCATACCTGTTCCTTCTGCTCCCAGTCGAAACCCACATGACGAGCCTTGTCCTGAATGCGGTAGGCCTTGATGATAGATGGCAGAGCGTAGGGAACGCCGGAGAGGACAGTCTTGTTTCCGTCTTTCTCTTTCTGTTTGATCTGTTCCCAGTTATCTTCTATCTGTTGGGGAGTAGTCGCAACGACGTTGCCGTAGATGTGCGGATGGCGGAACTTGAGTTTTTCGCTGACCTTGTTGCAAACGTCAACAATGTCGAATGCACCTTTTTCCCTGCCGAAAATGCTGTAAAAAACAATGTGCATGAGGACATCGCCCAGTTCCTTGCAGATTTCCTTGTCATCCTCATTAGTCAGCGCATCAACCAGTTCATAGACTTCTTCAATGGTGTTTGACTTGAGTGACTGGTTGGTCTGTTTGCTGTCCCAGGGGCATTTTTGGCGCAATGTGTCCATGATGTCCAACAATCGTCCAAACGCCTCTTCGGCTTCTTTCCTGTTATGTTTGTCCATGTTGTCAGAGTTGGTTGAAATGTTTACGGATAAACTTATCTACCCATTTATAATAGGAGGTCAAATCAGTGGTGACGGCGTTCTTTTTACGCATTTTGGTAATGACCTCTTGTGCCCGGAGAATGATTTTTTCTTCCATGGGCTGTATTTTCTGCTGAATACCCGTGCCGTTTTTGTTATATAGGTATGCAACATTGATATAGTCTTTGCCGTTGCTCACAGTGTAGGGGAAAAGGTGTTTCTTGAGTTGCAGCCCTGTTGTCGCCAGCCATGATTTGCCGTCAGCCTGGTGGATGAAGGTCTGAGGTAATGTGCCTGTTGGATTAATGATGATAGGTACGCATACGGTTGTCAACGGATAGCCTACATACATCCAGCTGGTTGTGAGACAAGCGGATTCTTCGTCTGTAACACCTTGAACCAGAATGCATGATGCCGTGCTGTAGCGGGGAATGTAGTCCCTGAAAGGCATCATGGTAGTGTCGTTTTCACTGAGAGGC
>CACYCZ010000145.1 GCA_902773055.1 uncultured Bacteroidales bacterium | reverse complement strand
GAACAAATTGACTTTCTCTGTAAAATCAACTATCTTAAGATTGTCCTCCAAAATAACAAACTCACCAATATCCACCCTATCAAGATAGTAAGGACGCACCTCATAAAATGGCGTCTGGTCATCGCTGCAAAGGTAGAGATACCTTATCCCCCTAGGATTCACACGACCAGGAGTCGCCAATTCTGGTGTTGGGGGACATCCCATTTCATCTTTAGAGAATGCGGGTTCTTCTTTATGGTGAACTCGCGCACGAAAATACTTCTCGTCTTTAAACAGTAACAAAGAATCGTTTTCTATATCGAAATCGTCAAGAACATCTGCAATCGAATCCAGATGGCAGAAAAAACGGGTATTTGTTTTCACCTCCGCTTTTACGTCTTTCCATGCCTGCAAATAATCTTGATACTCCGGGACATATCTTACATGGTCGCCAGATTGAAAAGGACTGTCCAACAAGTCCAAGACCTGCGTCAAAGAGGCTTCATTCACAAAAATTTGCCAATCTTCTATCAAAGCCTTTGTAAGTGTTTCCCCTGTTGGAAACGGTTCGTATAATGATAACAGCGCATTTAGGAAATCCTCTACGGTCTGAACGCCATCATCACCACCATCCTGCAAAAGACTAACGATTTCAGTATCAGCAAAAAAATCTATCTTTAAACCAATCATTCCGAATCCTCCTTTTCGTGCAAGATTCGATTCATCAGCTCAAGATGATTCTTGATACTAAATTTTTTAATGGCGCCAAGTCCTGGATAACCCATACTTGTTATTTGTTCCACTGCAATGGTCTTTGGCTTATCATCATAGAAGGGAGGTATCTTCTCATTTGCCTCACGGAACTCTTCGCGGATATTGTTTGAACCATTGCGCGAATCGGAGAGGAAATGATGCACATAAATAACCCTTGCAGATTTTTGATAAGTCATATGTATGGCCACCACCTGTGGTAAAACACCACCTTCACGGAAATTTCTAGCCAGTGCCGTAAAGTCTGAGAATCCAAACAAGCCAAGCCTTGACTTATAATAACTGAACGTGTCAGAGAAAGCTTCGTCGACATTTTCTCGGTACGCATTGTTCGGGGATTTCTCTGGGAAACAATCCTCAATCGAAATAAGCTCCTTTCCCAATTCCGTTAAATCCTCAATCACGGATATGCGTTGTGTTAAATTCATCGCTGCGATATATCTGACAGCCCCATTGCTAACAAGCCTTTTAATTTTCTCATCATCAAGTTCCACAATGGAGAAGAACACAAGCATCACATTATCCAAGCCACAATCAGCGATAGTCGTTTCAATGTCATCAACATTGGCATTTCCATTCACTTCGAAAGCAGGAGCCCACTGAACGCCCTTCATTTTGGTCAAAAGAGCCGTAACATCAAAAGTAGCCCTCTGGAAGTCACCTGTACGTGAATTTAGCACTACCGCAAAAGGCATTTTTGCTTTTCCCATAGCCTCAACACAAGATATTAAAGGCCGAATATCCTTTTTCACAGGTTCAATGATAGGCATGATATGACGACCATATTCCTTTCCATAGCCCTCATCTATATATTCCTTTATGGCTTTAAGCTCATAAAGCTTCCCTCTTAAAAATGGCAGGTACATACTCAAATTATTTTATTGTTCAGACTACTTGTAATACTATCTAACTGCTTGCCCGTTAGGTGCATGCTCAAACAAATTTGATATAATTCATAAGGTGCATGTTCCAGCAACTTAAAACTGCTCTTCCTTCTCTCTATCGTTTCCAAGAAAGCATCATGGAGTAGTTTGTTATCCATGCTTTTCAAAACGGCCTTGCACTCCTCAAAGTGCTTACACTTACTCTCTGACAGTTGAGCTCCCGCATATTGCTCTGCAATGGTTTCATACTCCTCCGCTCTCAGGCATGTCATCAGGACATCCACATCAATGTGCGCGTTAACCTTGGCAGGTCTGACCTCCTTCATAGAAATTCCACCACGAGGTCCATGACAGAACGCGATAATCCCCATATCTGCATCGTATTCTTTCCAATCGTTCACCTCACTCTGTTCCACAACAAGATAACATTTGTCAAAAACACGGTGATAGTCATTCAACTGCCCTTCCAGCCTACGAGGAGAATCAAAACCGGTTTTTATCTCATATGCACGGCTTTCACCATTAAAAAAAGCCAGGTCTGCAATGGAATTCCCAACACGAAACTCATTGACGACTAAAGATTTTCTGTGAGCATAATGCTTCCGAAGTTCTGCTATTATCTCATTCTTGAACACATACTCACAACGATAATTCTGCTTCATGAAGTGATAAAATCTATGCAGGCAATCCATGAAAGTATCATCTCTGTTGAGTTTGTTTGCACGACACAGAAAAGACAACATCTCAGAATCGCCCCAACGCAAAATATCAGCATACACAGACCGTCCGAAAGCCTGCGCATATTGCCGCGATTGTTGTATCCGAGTCATTGTTGTCATAAGGACAATTCTCTAATCTTTTGCAAAATTAACAAAAATCCTTGTTTCTATTGCATTTCCTTGCGATTATTATTCTTTTTTACCCTCAATTAGATAATTTGTCGCATCCTTCAGACCTCAGACCTCAAAATCAGCCCTCGCACCTCAGCCCTCTTCCTTCTGACCTCTTACATCATACCTCAGACCTCAAATCCGCCCTCAGCCCTCTGCCTTCTTACCTCTTACATCTTCCTTCTTACATCATCCATTTCCACACCGGCATCACCTCGATGATGCCATGCTTGTCGCTAATGGTGTCCTCCTCGTCGTAGGTCAGAATCAACCTCCT
>CACYCZ010000144.1 GCA_902773055.1 uncultured Bacteroidales bacterium | reverse complement strand
CTGTTGATAATAAATTCCGGATCTTCTATCATCAAGTGGATATCAAAAGGAGTATCCGATATTTTTCTCAGACTATTGATAAAGTCGGGACCAAACGTCAGATTGGGTACAAAATGGGCATCCATGACATCCAAATGGAACCAGTCGACGCCTCCTGCTTCCAATATTTTTATATCGTGTGCAACATTCATCAAATCGCAGCACATCAGGGATACGGATAATCTCTTTTTCATATCTGTTGTTTTTTTAATATTGTGCAGCACTTCGCTGCCGAAGCACTGCACAATATATATAGTTTATATTAAAATTCCAACTGACCACCCTTGCCAAACGTAGCGTGAAGGAGCTGGTCATAGAAGCAGCCACGTTTTGCCAAATCCAACAGGTTATAGCGCCAGCGCATGAGCTGTACGAAATCTGTACGATAAAGCAGGTATTTGCGGTTAACGCCTACATGTTCAGGTTCTGTAGGTGCTCCTACAATTTCAAACATTTTCTTCATCTTGGCATAAGGATAGACTTGAGCTCTTAATTTTTCTTTCAGCTCCGGCCATATAGCCTTGAGTGTAGTCAGTTCCTGACGTACTTTCTCTTTGTCACTGTATTTTTCAGTAATTTGCGAATAGCCTAATTCGGGTGACGGGAAATCCTCAAACAAGACACGTGCACGCTCCTGCTCCTCTTCCAACGAGGGCCATGCTTCAACACACTTGTCGACATCGATTGAGGACATATCCATCTTAAGGAATTCATCAAAGATAGCACACATCGTCAAGGTTCCTACAGCAACCTGGAAGCCATGACTCTGCAACTTGCCATGATAGCGGTGATGGGTCATATCCATAATATGACTATACAGGTGTTCGCAGCAAGATGCCGGACGGCTTGATTTGGCTGCCTGCATTGCGAAACCACTCAATGTCAAACCATTAAACAACTGTGCAATAGCATCAGGATCGCCGTTTGCAACTCCTTCTGGATTGCTCAGCATATCATCCAGAACATCCTGAAGAATATGCCATGCGTCTGGAATAATAGGCTCTACGCCTGATATTTCAGCGGCAATAATCCATTCGCCGCCTGACGGCACTTTGGCTGCAAGGTCGGCATAGCCTGCTGCTGTCATTTCCTTTGGAGCATTTGCCAAAACGTCGGTGTCGGCTATAAGAGCTATCGGAGCCGGACATTCAAAAGTCTGCTTGGCATTCTGATATGTAATTGATGCACCAAATGAGGAATAACCGTCTACTGAAGCTGCTGTTGCCACACTGAGATAGCGTTGGTTATTCTGATGGAAAGCCGTCAGCTTACAAATATCGTTTATAACTCCGGAACCAACAGAAACAGCGATACGGCCAGATGTCTTCAGCACGTCATCTACCATCTCTATATACTTCCAATCAGCATGGAATTCCTTATCAGGAATTAAGAATTTATCGGTATCTATACCGGCAGCCGTCATATAGTTATAAACCGTTTCACCTGCTGCTTTCCATGTATTGTCATCTGCAATAATCATGGCTTTCTTGCCGGCAAAATGCTCATTAAAAATAGAGGGGACTTGTTTCAATACGTCCTTCCCGATTACATAAGATTTGGTCTGAGTTGCAATCTGCAGGCCTTTTCTGATAAGTTCTTCGTTATTCATAACAGTATGTATTGATTAAAAAAATGTCTTTATTTTATTTACAAAGGTACTTATTTTGTTTCACCTGCTATACAATAAAATCAATTTTTTAGGCAAAAAAAGGCTGTTGCCTATTGGCGAAAAGCGATGAAGGACACCTACTGCCCCGCAGCCCATCTGTCACGACTTACAGCAAAGCGACAGGAAACTCATAAATTCAGTCACGCACTTCAACAGGAAGCATCTCTCAATTGCTTTTTTGCTATGTTGACGGCCTCTTACTTTTAACAAAATAAACATATTTTAATCTTTTTTACACCTTACCGGTGTAGGTTGAAGATTTCACAGGCCATGCAGTTTTTGCTGGCAGGCCTTGTAGTTTTTACTGGAAGGCTTTGTAGTGAAATCTCGCAGGCCTACAAAATTTACCTCCTCTACAATAGTTTCTGAACGGGTATAATTGTTGATGACAAATGCCCGCCTTTCATGTTAAAGATTGTTAATTTATATCGCACTAAAGGAAGGAGCCGGCAACATTCAACTCATTCTGATGAAAAAAAGCCGGAAAACAGACAGAATAACAATAATGTATCGTATTTTTGTATCGGGATATTAATATGTACCCCACTCTTATTTTACGACATTCGCATTCCAGAAAATCATGAAACCGATAAAACTATGGTCCATCGCCTCCCTCTCAGTCTTCTGCGGTTTGAGTCTGTTCCTTTGCGCATGTACAGACTATAAGACTGAGATACGCCCCATTTCCGGCACGCTCGACGGTCCGCTTGGGCCCGACTCCGCTCCAGCCTGGATACAGGAGACCATTGAACGGGCTGAACGCTTCTACAATTATGAAATCATGAGCGACACGGCTCACGCCATCTGCGTAGAGGCAATTGCCGAGGCGGACACCACTTCCACAGAGCAATACGGTATCATCGTGGAGAAAGGCGCCACTTCGACCACATTTCCCAACCTGTGTAACGCCCGCTGTCCCTCAGCCCGGTATGACGAAAAGACCAATACGCTCTGGCTTGCCTGCAGTGCCGTATGGGGCACGGGGGTACAGACCGACCGGCTCTACCAGATGGGGTTCGACAATAACGACAAGGCATATATTGCCCGCGTTGTCGACCCCTACGACCTGCAACAACACCTCTGCCGACGTCTGGGCTACCGCATTGAAGGAGAAGAGATAACACTCTATGACGGAGAGCGCGAAATTGCCCGGGCCACGAATACTGTCACCGATATGGGCGGCTTCGACGAAGACGCACCCCTGTGGATAGGCGAGCAGCTCCAATACGACTTGAGCGGCGACGCTCCCTGTCTGCTTGTCACACCCGGTGTAAAATTCACTACCGGCCTCGTACTGATCTATGACGATATGCCCACACTTCGGGTACCCCTCGCCATACGCAAGAATACTAATACCGACCCGCAGGATGCAGAAAACACTGACAGCATCATGCTCGGAGATATCAGGACAAGCACAGAAGCGACCGAAAACCCTATGGACAAATAACACACAAAGAATATGAAACACTGTAATTTTCACTACATTGTGCCGATAATAGGCACAATTGCCCTCACGGGCAAAGCCGGCAATATGGAAAAGCCTAACATCGTCATAATCTATACCGACGATATGGGGATGTCTGATATCAGCTGCTATGGTGGGACATTCACCCCTACTCCCAACATTGACAGAATTGGCAATGAAGGTATTCGCTTCAACCAATACTATACAGCGTGCCCCATCAGTTCGCCGTCAAGAGTCGGAATGACCACAGGCATGTATCCCACCAAATGGGGAATCACCAACTATCTTGATACCAAGAAAATGAATCGCGAGCGGAAAAGCAACGACTACCTGTCAGCCGAAGCGCCGGCAATAGCCCGTTCGTTCCAGAAAGCCGGATATGCCACCGCCCACATCGGGAAGTGGCATATGGGAGGAGGCCGCGACGTAACTGATATGCCCCAGATATCCGAATTCGGATTCGACAGAACACTCTCCACGTGGGAGAGCCCGTCTCCCGACCCTGCCATCACCGCTTCAAACTGGATATGGAGCGACCAGGACAGCATCAAGCGATGGGAACGCACCCGCTACTTTGTAGACAAGGTTCTTGACTTCCTGAAGGAAAACAAGGGCAAACCGTGCTACGTTCATCTGTGGCCCGATGACATGCACACCCCCTATGTCCCCTCAAAAGAGGAATATGACAAAGGTAAGAAAATGTGGAATGCAAAAGTAAACTTCATACCAGTCCTGGCAGAGTACGACAAGCAAATAGGCAGGCTGCTCAACGGGATAGAGGCACTGGGATTAAAAAACAATACCATCATCATCTTCACATCTGACAACGGCCCGGCTCCAAGCTACAAAAATGCACGTACACAAATGCTCAGAGGGCAGAAAGGAACATTGTACGAAGGTGGCATCCGCATGCCGTTCCTCATCTGCTGGCCAGACCACATTAAAGGAGGAAAAGTCAACACTACAAGCGTCATTACCGCTTTGGACCTCTTCCCCAGCCTGTGCAAAATGGCAGGTATCGAGCCACTGACAAACGGCTATCAACTGGACGGTATGGATGTCAGTGATGTCCTTCTGGGTAAGAGCAACCAAGCCAGAAAAGCACCGATGTTCTGGGAATTCGGACAACAGTTTGTCGGAAAAGAAAAGCCCCAGAATGCCTACCAGTTCAGAAGCCCGAACATTGCCGTCAGGGAAGGCAAGTGGAAACTGCTTGTAAACTATGATGGCAGCGACGTGGAACTATATGATATTGATAACGATGAAAAGGAAACCACCAATGTAGCTGAAAAAAATTCACGTCTCACATCGCGCTTGATGAAACAGGCCATAAAATGGTATAACGACTCTTTCAGAAAACATGCCGGCAAACTGCAATAATAACGGCAACTCGTTTTCATGTAGAAGTGTTTGAGAACTTTATAAGTATCTGTAACACAGGTAGAAATGAATATGCCCTAAAGTTAAAAGGTACAAAAAAGTGCAATTTACAATTTGCCGTTTTTGGTGCCAAAGCAAGCATTTTTTCTATCATTAGAGCAATATAAGATTTAACAATTCATTAAGATTATATAACAGACGAATTTTAGTCATTTTGAGCTTTTTGCAACTTTGGTGAGCAAGGACAAGACTTTTTGCCAGTCAAAAGAGAGAAGATAAATCATCAAAATGGGGGCATTTGTACCGACCTT
>CACYCZ010000143.1 GCA_902773055.1 uncultured Bacteroidales bacterium | reverse complement strand
CGCCCCGGTCCAGGGGAAACGGTTCTCCGAATACCTCCTGCTGGCACAGACCTTCAAGGCCATGCTGGAACACGAGTAGCTCCCCCCCGAACGGCTTTCACCAAACTTTCACACCCGTTCACCCCGAAAGGGGAACAGCGCCCTTCCAGGGCGTTTTCTTCACGGCGCCATGGCCTTTTCTTCCCAATATCCATATATGGCTATTCCTGACGGAAAAAGAGAAGCCGTTTTCCCCGTTGGCACAAAGTATCTCACCGGCACGCCATTATTCAGCAGAAATAACTATATTTGTATGCAGAACAGAACATATCGAAATATAAACATTACTACCTATGTCTACAGAAGAATTGCAGAAACGGACTACCGTCAATATACAAGAAAAGGCAAACCTGATTTGGGCGATTGCCGACAAACTGGTGGGGACATACAAGCCCCATGAGTATGGCAACGTCATCCTGCCTATGTGTGTCATCAAGCGCTTCTCCGACACCCTCGCACCTACCAAGCAAAAAGTACTGCAGGCCAATGCCGTATGTGAGCAGCGCGGCCTGGTCGTGCGCAAAGGTTTCCTGACGACTGCATCCGGCTATGATTTCTACAACGTCTCGCCCTTCACGTTCGAGGGACTGCTGAGCGATGCCGACAACATTGCCGACAACTTCCGCAGTTACCTGAACCACTTCTCCGAGAATGTGGTCGATATCATCGAGAAGTTCGACTTCGACAAGGAGATTACCAAACTCGACCATAACGGCATCCTCTACAACGTCATTCAGGAGTTCTGTTCAAAGAAAGCCTATATGGGAGCCGACGAAATCAGTGCGGTCGATATGGGCTACATCTTCGAAGAGCTGGTGCGCAAATTCTCTGAGAGCTACGACGAACAGGCGGGAGCCCACTTTACGGCTCGCGACATCATCTACATGATGGCCGAACTGCTGGTAGCTCCGCAGCGTGGGCAGTTGGAGAAAGAGGGCGTGACGGCTACCGTCTATGATATGGCGATGGGCACGAGCCAGATGCTCGACTGTCTGAGCGAGAAACTGCTGGAGATTGACCCTGAGGCGCAAATCACTGAGTTCGGACAGGAACTGAACGAGCAGACCTTCGCCATTGCCAAAGCCAACGTGCTCATCAAGGGAGGCGACGCTGAGAATATGCGTCACGGCAACACCCTGAGCGACGATAAGTTTGAGGGCTACACCTTCGATTATATCATCTCCAATCCGCCCTTCGGCATTGAGTGGAAAAACGAAAAGAAAGCCGTAGAGGAAGAGCACAAGCGTGGCGACATGGGACGCTTTGCCCCTGGCTTGCCCGCCATTGGCGACAGCCAGCAACTCTTCATGCTCAACGGTATTGCCAAACTGAAAGATACGGGCCGTATGGCGATTATCCAGAACGGCTCGCCGCTGTTCAAGGGCGATGCCGGCAGTGGCGAAAGCAACATCCGCGGCTATCTGCTGGACAACGACTGGCTGGAGGCTATCGTACAGATACCCAACGATATGTTCTACAACACGGGCATTGCCACCTACATCTGGATAGTCACCAAGGACAAGGCTACTGAGCGCACAGGCAAGGTGCAGTTGATTGACGCCAGCAAATGCTGCGAGAAGCGCCGCAAATCATTGGGCAACAAGCGCAACGAGTTTACCGACCGTTGTATCAATCTGATCAGCCGTGCCTACATAGCCTTCAAGGATGGCGTCTATGAGGATGGCGAACTGGTAGTGGAAAGCAAGGTAAAGGACTGCGACGACTTCAAATATACCAAGGTCACCGTTGAGCGCCCACTGCGCGACGAGCAGGGCAACCCCATTCTGAAAAAAGGCAAGCCTCAGCCCGACAAGAGCCTGAAGGACACGGAGAACATCCCTTTCAAGCAGGACATAGAAGCCTATATGCAGGCCAACGTCTATCCCTACGCCCCCGATGCCTGGATTGACGAAAAGAACAACAAGACTGGCTACGAGATACCCTTCACACGTGAGTTCTATAAATACGTTGCTCCCCGCAAGAGCGAGGAAATCTTTGCCCACTTGCAAGAGTTAGAGCAGCAAGAGAGTGCACTGATGGCTAAAATCATGGGGAGGTAACTGAGGTATGGAAGAGAACAAGATTGTTATTTATGAAACAGAGGACGGACAGATACAGATAGATGTCCGCATAGAGAATGAGACGGTTTGGCTGACACAGAAGCAAATTGCTGAGTTGTTTGGGACAAAACGCCCTGCTATTACGAAGCATTTGAAGAATATCTATGCATCGGAAGAACTTGACGAAAGTAGCACATGTTCCATTTTGGAACATATGGGTAATGACGGAAAACAAACTTATAGTACAAAGTATTATAATCTTGATGTCATTCTTTCAGTCGGCTATCGTGTTAACAGCAAGAATGCCACTCGTTTCCGTCAATGGGCTAACAATGTATTAAAGCAGTACCTTATCAAAGGCTATGCCGTTAATGAGCGACTTCGCAAGGAGCAAATTGGCGAGTTGCGCCAGCTGGTAGGCATGCTGGGACGCACGATTCAGAATCAGCCCTTGCTGTCGAACGACGAGACCAATGCCTTATTTGAGGTGGTGACTGACTACACTTATGCCCTCAATACACTTGATAATTATGATTACGAGCGACTTACGATTGACAAAACCACGCAAGAAGACAAGTTTCATGCCACCTACGAGAATGCGATGGAGGCCATCAATGGCCTGCGCAAGAAATTCGGTAGCACCGTTCTCTTTGGCAACGAGAAGGACGACTCTTTCAAAAGCAGCATCGGACAGATATACCAAACCTTTGGTGGTGAAGAACTCTATCCCAGTGTCGAGGAGAAAGCTGCCATGCTGCTCTATCTCGTCACGAAGAACCACTCGTTCAGCGACGGCAACAAGCGCATTGCCGCCACCCTGTTCCTCTGGTTTCTCAACAACAATGGGGTCCTCTATCGTCCCGATGGCTCTAAACGATTGGCAGACAACACCATTGTAGCCCTCACGCTAATGATAGCTGAGAGCAAGACGGAAGAAAAAGACGTGATGGTGAAAGTGGTGGTAAACCTGATTAACCAAAAGAATTAGGAAGACTGGGGTATGGCAAGAGAATACAAAAACAGCGGCATCAAGTGGATTGGGATGATTCCGAAGGAGTGGAGAATAGGGAAAATAAAAAATTTCTATTCCCTTCAAACTGGCTTCACACCTGACACAAAAAATGAATTGTATTATGATGAGCAAGGGGCTTTGTGGGCTAATATTGCAGATATAGGAAGAGAGCACTACATTGATGACACAAAAAAGAAAATCAGTAATTTATATATATCCAAATATAATCCTAATATTGTACCTAAGGGTAGTTTACTTTATAGTTTTAAGTTGTCCGTAGGAAGTGTCGCTATTGCTGCTAAAGATATGTATACCAATGAGGCGATTGCTGCATTCATCAAAAAGGATGGAATATCCTTGAGTTTTTTATATTACTCTTCACAAGTTTGCATTATTTTTAATGCAAACGAGAATATTTATGGTGCCAAAATATTAAATCAGGATTTGATAAACAATGCCATCATTATATTTCCTCCTCTTCTTACTCAACAAAAGATAGCGGATTATTTGGATAAGGTATGTGGTGAAGCCGATGAGATGATAGCCCTGCAAGAGAAGATGATAGAGGAACTAAAAGCCTATAAGCAATCTATTATCACCGAAGCCGTCACCAAAGGCTTAAATCCCAACGTCCCCATGAAGAATAGCGGCATTGATTGGATTGGCGAGATTCCTGAGCATTGGAGACTTGAACCCTTAAAATATTGCTTTGGAAGGCGTTCAGAAAAGAATTATCCTGTAAAAACAGAAGAAAGACTGTCTTTGTCAATTGATAAAGGTGTTACTCTTTATGCTGAAAAAACAACAAACTTAGATAGATTTAAAGATGATTTTACGCAGTATCAAATAGCATATCCCAATGATATCGTGCTTAACTGCATGAACATGATTGTTGGTGCTGTGGGACTTTCAAATTATATGGGATGTGTTAGTCCTGTTTATTATGTCATATATCCAAGCAAGCAAGATGTCAGTCCTCTTTATTATTCTTATCTACTTAATATACCAACTATCAGAGGGGTTTATTATAGTTTAGGCAAAGGAATTTATGCCATAGAAAGAGGCGAAGGCAGAGTTAATACTTGTCGACTTAAAGTATCTTATAATGATTTTGGTCGGTTAGAAATACCTGTACCTCCTGTTGAAGAGCAGAAGGCGATAACACAGTATATACAAGAAAAATGCTCTGAAATCGATGCGCTGATAGCCATTAAGCAACAGAAGATTGCGGAATTAAAGGAATACAAGAAGAGCATCATCTACGAATATATAACCGGTAAAAAAGAAGTAATTATATGAAAAATTTATTATGGGCAATTTGTTTTATTGCACTTTTAACGACCTCGTGCAACAATAATAGGAAATTTGAACAGAAACTATCACATAAGGATAGTCTTCTGTTCAACCAACTGAGTATTGTGCAAAGTCAGCTGGGAGACGGACAGTTTAAGTTGTATCCAACAAGAAATCTCTATACATTTCTTGAACTGAATACCGTCACTGGACAAATATGGATTGTCCAATGGAATGTTGATGATACAAAACGATTCAGCTATGTTCTTAATGACCAAGAACGGATCTCTGACAGCGACGTACCCGTTTGCGGCAGGTTTTCTCTTCAACCAACAGAGAATATCTATAATTTTATTCTGTTAGATAAAATAAATGGAAGATGCTGGCAAGTTCAATGGAGTTTTGACGAGGACAAAAGATTTGTCCTTCCTATTCCTTAAACAAGCAAATGAGAGTAATAGCATTGACAAAAAAAGAACAGATAAATGAATCAACATCCTCTGATATTTCATGGTGAGTGGTGGGTGCCGGATACAGCAGACCTAAGCCCTGAAACAACTACCGTTTATTATGGACTGAGGGCGATTTCTTCAGGAGGCAAACATATCGGTACCTTGACTTATTATGAGAATCAGGATAGTACATTGGGACTGTATTACACACCAAGTATTTTATACTCAAGACATGACGGCTATAATGACGTGATGTGGGGAAGAGATGCCAACGGACATATCTTTACACTATTTAATGTTGTCATACAGGATCGGCCTTCAGGGGACATAACCAATACGGTGTTTGATGTCGGGCTGATACTTTATGGCGAACATGTACTCAACATAGAAGATGCCCGGTTCAGTAAATGCATCGTTCAATTCCCATACCTGAGGAATTGGGCTTTTCATGATAATATTACTGGCAGTAATGCTGGCTCCATGAAATATTTTAAGGCGCCATTAGAGAGGACTAAACTATTAGAAACTTTGCATGAGGATGGGACTTGGTGGAGACTTTGGCAGAGACATACAACAGATAAAGGTGTGTACGATTTGACTATTCAGCAAACAACAGAATTTGAAATTGAGGCATTAAAGCCACAATCCATTCAAACATATCTGAAACAAGTTAAAGAGTTTACACAATTCTTGTCGATTGCACTTTATTGTGAGCAGAATCCTACAAAGATTGTAATGGAGAATTGCGAGAATAAGAGAACGAGCGTTTTGCTATTCAAGAAATATGCATCGGCAAATCCCGGAGAATCTTCATTGATAAAATTCGGACTACTGAAGGATAAACTACCTTCTATGCTGAACGTCTGGCATGAGAACTATGATAAGATTTCTCCAATAAGTAGTTATTTAATAGACTCTCTTGATAAGAAGAACCAATTTGACGTGCCTGACTTCTTGATTATTGCTCAGGCATTAGATGGGTATCACAAACGGTTTGTCAATAAGAAAGAACAAAAAGACATTCGAAAATATGATGAGCAAATCAAGATTCTACTGAATCAGTTTAAGGACGTTGAGGCTATCAAAAAGTGCAAGATTAATCCAACAGTCCTTAAAGATACCCGTCACAAGTATTCCCACCTGTACCCTGATGACGAGAAATCATTAGCTGTTGAGGGTGATGACCTTTACTCGTTGACAGAGACGTGCAAGATACTGCTGACTTGCTGCATATTAAACATGTTGGGACTGACAAACAAGGAGATTAACCTTTGTTGCAATCTGTCACCCATATCACAAATCATAGATACTTTACCATTTGAAATTGATTAGCGCATGGAAACGAAAGAGAAGAACCTGGAACAAGATATTGAGTCGTATCTGCTGAGTGAGGGCGGCTACGTAAAGGGTAATATGCGGACCTACGACAAGCGGAGGGCCATCGACATGCCTGTGCTTATTGAGTTTATTGAGAAGACACAGCCAAAGCAGTGGAATAAATACAAGAATATCTATGGCGAACAGGCACAGAGCCAACTCTACAAGATGTTCCAAAACAATGTGGCACAGAGCGGACTGATTCACGTGCTGCGCAACGGCATCAAGGACAGAGGCATCGAACTGAAGTTCGTCTATTTCGAGCCGGCATCAGGACTGAACGAGGAACTGGTAGAGAAATACCACGCCAATATTCTGACAGAGACGCGACAGTTCTACTATTCGACAGACAACAAGAACTCTATTGATATGGTGCTGTCGGTAAACGGCATCCCTGTGGTAGCACTGGAACTGAAGAACCAGTTTACCGGGCAGACCGTGGAAAAATCAAAGGACCAATATATATACAACCGTGACCCCAAGGAACCGCTGTTTCAGTTCAACAACCGCATACTGGCTTACTTCGGCGTGGATCTGGAAGAAGTGGTGATGACTACTCAAATTAAAGGAGAAGAGACACGCTTCCTGCCCTTCAACCAAGGCAGCAACGGGGCTGGCAACATCGGTGACGGAGGCAACCCTGAAAATCCAAATGGCTATCCTACAGCCTATCTATGGGAAAAGGTGCTGAAACGGGAAATGCTGCTGTCATTGTTGCAACGATACATCAGCCTGCAAGTGGAAACGAAAGTCAAACTGGTGAATGGCAAGAAGGTGAGCACGACAACAGAGACGATTATCTTCCCACGCTATCATCAGTTGGACGTTGTAGAAAAACTGATATCCGACACCCGACAAAGTCAGGAAGGTAAGAGTTATCTGCTACAGCATAGCGCAGGCAGCGGCAAGTCAAATTCTATTGCCTGGCTGACCTACAGACTGTCATCCCTGCATAACAAGGAAGACAAAGAGATGTTCCAATCGGTGTTCGTAGTCACCGACCGCCGTATATTAAACAGCCAATTACAAAATACCATCTTGGGCTTTGACCATAAAACGGGACAGATAGAAACAATTACAGACGAGGACAACTCAACGAAACTGAAAGATGCCATCAATGACAAAAAGCGCATCATCATTACAACTATCCACCGTTTCCCTCTCATATATAAGGAACTGGACGGACACGCCAAAAAGAATTTCGCCATTGTGATAGACGAAGCCCACAGCTCGCAGAGTGGGAAGAGTGCCGAGAGGCTGAAAGAGGCGTTAGCCGACACAGATGAGGCTCTGCGTGAAATGGCGGCATGGGAAGAAAAAACAGAAAAGGAGCTAAAGGACAGCATGGACGTGATGACGGAAACACTATTGGCACAGGGCAAACACAAAAACCTGTATTTCTATGCCTTCACGGCCACCCCGAAGCCTAAGACGCTGCAAACCTTTGGCGTGAAAAAGAGTGACGGCACCTACGATGCCTTTCACCACTATTCCATGCGACAAGCCATTGACGAGGGCTTCATCCTTGACGTACTGAAATACTACACCACAATTGAAACAAGCTATAAGATAGCCAAAGCCGTATCAGACAATCCTGAATTTGAAGAAATACCCGCAACAATAGCTATCAAACGCTATCACGATGAACACGGCTTTGTGCTTCAGCAGAAAGTAGAAATAATGGTAGAAAAACTGCGTGAGATTACACTCTCAAAAATTAACGGACAAGCCAAGGCGATGATTGTATCGCCATCAAGAGCCCATGCCGTGAGATATCTGTTCCTACTGAGGGAATACTGCAGGAAAAAGAACTATAACGATGTGCATGCACTAGTAGCCTTCTCCGGAACCGTAAAATATCAGGGGGAAGAATACACAGAAAGCAAACTAAACAGTTCGGACAAACAAAAAATTTCAGAAAAACAGTTGCCGTTGTTCTTTAACAGTAACATGTATAACGTACTGATTGTGGCAGACAAATATCAGACAGGATTTGACGAGCCTTTATTGCACACGATGTTTATAGACAAGAAACTTCGTGGCGTGAAAGCCGTGCAGACATTGTCACGACTGAATCGCAGCCACAAGGGAAAGACGGATACTTATATCCTGGATTTCATTAATACGACTGAGGACATCAAGAGTTCTTTTCAACCATTCTTTGAGGAAACACTGTTGAGTGATGCCGTTGACGTAAATGTGGTGTATGAATACGATACGGAGCTGAAAAAATATCACCTATGGAACGTGGAGGACGAGGAAAAAGTCTATCAACTCTATGCCAAGCGGAAACAAAGCGATAAGGATATGGGTAAGCTGGCATCGGCACTAAAACCTGCCCTGAATGCCTACGAGACATTGGTGGAGGACGAGCAATTCAAAGTGCGCTCGCTATTGAAGAACTTTATCCGATTCTATGCCTACATGGCACAGGTAGTACGTACTTTCGACAGAGAATTATATAAGACGTATATCTTTGCTGAATTTTTCTATCGCCTTATCCCCAAGAAAGGACACAGCCATATTAATTTGGAAGATAAATTGGCGCTTATCAACAACAAACTGACTGAAACATTCTCTGGCGCTATCAAATTAGCTCCAACAATAAATGATAAGCAGGTTAACCCGGAAAGAGGTACTCAAGGCAAAAAACCTGAGGTAAAAACTGACCTACTAACCAACATTATTGAAAAAATCAACATCATGTATGCAGGCAAATTTACTGAAGCCGACAGGGTGATCGTGGAAACCATCTACGATAAGATGATTAAGACTAATAAAACACTGAAGAAACAAGCCAAGAACAACGACGCACAGATGTTTGAAACCAGTATATTCCCCAAGGAGTTTGGCAAAGTGGCGCAATCGTGCTATATGGAACAAATGGACGCTTTCTCAAAATTATTTGAAGATGAGCAGTTTTATAAACGTGTAATGCAAGAGATGGCCAAAGCTTTATATCTGAACTATAGGAATAGTGCATCGGAGAAAAAATATTCAGAAGAACTGACAACATCTACTGATAAAAGTATGATGTCATATTCCGCCCAAAATAATAACTATGACAGCATACTAACAGCTGCCGAAGACTGATTTTCTGGGACGCCCACGACGCCCCGGTCCAGGGGAAACGGTTCTCCGAATACCTCCTGCTGGCACAGACCTTCAAGGCCAT
>CACYCZ010000142.1 GCA_902773055.1 uncultured Bacteroidales bacterium | reverse complement strand
GAATCTGG
This sequence comes from uncultured Bacteroidales bacterium, assembly GCA_902773055.1. GTDB lineage: Bacteria > Bacteroidota > Bacteroidia > Bacteroidales > Bacteroidaceae > UBA6382. The sequence continues at coordinate 48,445 of CACYCZ010000142.1, read as the reverse complement.
CAGGCCTGCCAGTGAAATCTCGCAGGCCTACAAAATTTGCCCCCTCTGCAAGCCCCTCTGACAGGGGGCAACAGCTGATAAAAAACTTGTCAATTACTCCCCAAAAACAGGAAGGGAAACCATGTATTTTACCATATCACAGAGACGAGAAAACATCAGAAACCAATTTTGAAAACAACATGGTATTTTTCAGCATCAAACCGACACACATAATAAAAAATCGCTATCTTTGCATTAATTAATAAAAAAATACGGACTGCCGCCCCAGTCCAATCTTTGATATCTAAAAAAGACAATACTGAAACATTAATCAATAATCAACAACAAAACCAATATCATTATGAAAGTAAAATCACTCTTTATGAGTTTGGCTATGCTGACCATTGCCAGCATGAGCTACGCTGACACACAAGTAGTAGCCCACCGCGGCTATTGGAAAGCACCAGGTGTCAAGACAAACGCTCCGGGCTCTGCCCAAAACAGTCTGGCTTCCTACAAGAAAGCCGATGCACTGAACATCTACGGCTCTGAAATAGATGTATGGATCAGCACTGACGGCGTAGTCTATGTCAATCACGACCGCGTATTCAAGGGATGTGAGATACAGAAATCCACTTCCAAGGAGTGTAAGAAAGTTGTTCTTGACAATGGCGAAAAGATGCCTACACTGAAAAGCTACCTGAAAACTGTCAAGAAAGGCAAGTGCCAGCTGGTATGCGAAATCAAGACGCACAAGGATCCCGAACGCCAGAAAGCCTGCGTCAGCGAAGTGCTACGCCTTATCAAGAAAGCCGGTTTGGAGAAACGCACTGACTACATTGCCTTCTCATGGGATGCCTGCCTGCAAGTCAAGAGAGAAGCCCCTGCAGGTACCGAGATCTACTATCTCAATGGCGACAAGGGACCTCAGGAAATCAAGGCTGCCGGTTTAACTGGCGTAGACTATGAGCAGAAGGTCATGATCAACAAGCATCCCGAATGGCTACAGCAATTCAAAGACCTCGGCCTGAAAATCAATATCTGGACCATCGACGATGCCCAGACAATGCAATACTATATTGACAAGGGTGTAGACTTCATCACCACCAACGAGCCTGAACTCTGCAAAAAACTGGTGACAAAATAAAAGAAAGCACACGAAGCCAAGTTAATAAGGCAGCTTCCTAATCATAGTCAAGCTGCCTTATTAATATTCTCTCCCAACAGAGTTACAGCATATCGGACAACCGGCCAAAACAAACAATTGAGAATCAGATATGAATATTGCAAGAATCAAGACTTGGAGATACTGTATGAAAAATTCTGACGATTCCACATTGAAATTTGACCAAATTGCCTTAGCAGTCCAAGGAAAAATGCATCACAATAAAAACAAATACTTCTTGAAAAGCTATAATGTGGCCGCAGAAGTTGTTTCATATCCGGCATCATAATATTGACCAACAACCATGAACCACCCGAAACGGCTTTTACAAATTAATGTCAGCCTGAACACAGGTTCTACAGGACATATTGCTGAAAACATTGCCCGTATTGCCATGGCAGACGGATGGGAGTGCTACCTGATACATGGTTCACGCTATAAAAATCCACCATCATGCATGAACACATATCAGCCTGGAAGTATTCTGGATGAGTATCTGCACTACGCAGAACACTATTTTTTAGACAATGACGGTCTGGCCTCCCAACATGCAACCCGTAAACTTACAGACAAAATAAAAAAAATTTCCCCCGACATCATCCAAATACATAATTTGCATGACCATTGGCTAAACTACAAGATTTTATTTGAGTACCTGAATACTCTGGATATACCTGTCGTATGGACACAGCATGATTGCTGGGCATTTACAGGAGGCTGCGTCTACTATAATATCAGCGGATGTAATCGCTGGCGCAACGGAAGTTGCGGGAAAAGCTGTATCATCAAACGGACCCCGATATTCCGCCATGTCCTTGAGCGTACACGACACCATTTTCAATTAAAACGCACCCTTTTCAACAATACGAAAAACCTAGTTTTGATTTCTGTCAGCCATTGGTTGGAAAACGAGCTCAGACAATCTTTCATGAAAGACAGGCAGGTTATAACTATCCATAATGGAATTGACCTGAACATATTCCAACCATACCACGGCACCGACATCTGCGCAAAATATGGGCTCAGACATCAGAAATACGTCATTGGAGTTGCCTCAAAGTGGGAACCCCGCAAAGGACTGAACGATTACTACCGACTGGCTCCCTTGCTTGCAGAAATCGGAATTGACACCATTCTGGTTGGTTTAAACAGCGGGCAGGCCAGAACAGCAGCCCGAAACGGCATCACCACAGTGCCCCGACTCGAAAATGTCCACGAACTGGTTGCCCTGTATTCAAAGGCTGAAGCCGTCATGAATCTGTCCTACGAAGAAACATTTGGCCTGACAACCGTTGAAGGTATGGCCTGCGGAACTCCTGCCGTGGTATACGACTGCACGGCAAGCCCCGAACTGGTATCTCCTGAAACAGGCATTATCGTACCCCCTGGCAACATCCTGCAAGTCAAAAATGCCGTTGAAACAATTATCAGGAACGGGAAAAACTACTACACTGCAGCTTGCAGGGACAATGCTGTGCAATGCTATGACAAAGACAAGTGTTACAAAGAATACATCAACCTTTACGACAAACTCCTCTCTGAGAATGCACTGCACGATTAATGATTCCTCAAAACTTTTTCATACAGTTTGCGGTAATGCATTGCTATCTGATCTACGTCAAAACGTCGGACATTTTCCAAGCCGCCCTTTATTAATTCATCACGGTAGAAGCTGTCTGAAATGAGTCTGTCAAAACCTCTGCGGATATCTTCAACACTCTCAGGATTAACATAACATACCGCATTGCCGGAAATTTCAGTCAAAGGCGCTATGTGGGAAGTCAAGACGACACGGCCTGTAGCCTGCCCTTCAATAACCGGCATTCCGAAGCCTTCATACAAACTTGGAAAAGATATAATATCCGCTTGACGATACTCCTGCAACATTTCTTCATCACTGAGACTAACCTTGTTTAAATAGGATATCTTGTTTTCATGAAGATTCTCCAAATCCTGACGGCTCAATCTGCCGACCACAACCAGCCGGCAAGATATGCCCCGCAAGGCCTGACACACCCGCTGAAGGTTTTTGTTTGGAGTTGTACCGACATGAAGTATAACAGGACACAAGGCATCAAACTCCTTGGGATGATATCGGAACTCCGGACTCAAGGGATTATATATCATCGATACTTTTTGAGGTGATATTTCCGGAAACTCCCTGAGCAGAGCATCGCGCGTCGTGTTGGAAATACAGGTAATCTGCGATGCACATTTCAATGGCAATTCCAACCAGAATTTCCGTAATATATATTTCTTGAGCTTATTGCCCGGTATATTCAAAGTCGACATATCATGGATTGTCATAACCGTATGGCATCCTCTCAAGGCCAAAGCCAAATATTCCATCGCGCCGGTAAGATGATAAACCGTATGTTTATCCCGCTGTGCATACATCCAACTCAAATTCTTGCACACACTCCACACATTAAACCTGTAACAGGGAGCTTCCAAATGGTTTATGTTATCTTTAAGAACCCGTTCTATCGGCTGGAATACTTTTAATATACTAAAATATCCCGACCGTATACTGCGATAAACAAAATCAATCCGTATTCTGTCTGACATAGTCTGTATTGATGAACAAGCCTTTGTAGGGCTGGAAATAATCGGTATTTGGCCCATAGTTTGAGAAACTCTTTATAATATTTACCCAACAGTAGAGCGGGAGAAGCAGCACTACAAACAATTTACCGTAATTGGGTTTCAACAAAGCAAGAGTATAAGGAATAATAAAGATCTCCATAACCGAAAAATACATCATTCCACGAGAAAGTAATTGCTGCCAAACGGTACCGTTCAATAAGACATAGAACAGTATACCTATGAAATACATGTTGAAACTGATATAATAAAAAGTATCCTTGTTTTTTATCCTGTAATCAAAGCATACAAGTATTACCAACCATACTATCTTTCTTAATATTGACACCAGAGAGACAGCCAGTGAAACATCATATACTCTTATATTATTATAGAAATCTATTTTGGAATAAATCTGGTCATCATGCACAAGCAGCAGGAACAGAGGAGTCAACATGTTCATCACCCCCGAAAGAGATATCAGCAAGACAAGTATAAAAAGAACACACAAATACTTAGTCTTGATTTTTCTACAACACAGCAACGCAGCCAGGCATAATAATGCCGAATGATGAACAAAAAAACCAACAAGAATTATCAGGATAAAGAACAACCATTTTTTATCCTTCAGGAAATACAAGGCTAGAAAATACCCTCCTAACACGAGCAACTGGCGGTTTGTTCCCATATAGGGTACAATAATCATGTAGAGAAGCATCAATGATGTAAACGGAGTTGGAGACAATTTGACAAGGCCATAGAAAATCATGACATAAAAGACCAGTGCATGAACAATCAAATACACGGAATAATTGTCAGTAAAAATCCTGACACTCATCATGAAAAGATTATATAACGGCTCAAAAGATGTCACCGCATTCCTGACCTGAAGTTCTTTAAACAGGTTTTCAAAATAATTGGAATACGCATCCCAGTCACATCCCGTCTGCCACCTGAGGCCATCATGAAAGACCAACAGGAAGAAGGCAAAAAATAAAAAATAAATTTTACGCTTTTCTATTATCTCCTTATTGAAAATCTCAATAAGCGACAATATACTCAATACGGCTAAAGTGAACAGATACATTATTTCTTAGCCAAGGCCCAAAGAGAAGTGCCAATAAAAGCCACAAACATAAATCCCAAGACTATTATAGTGCGCGCCGGGCCATTCTTCTGAACAGGCACGACAGCCGGTTCAATGACAGTAAATGCCGGTGTCCGTTCCTGAACCTTAGCCCTTGCTATTTGCACCTGTTGCGTTATCTGGGTATATATCTGATATTTCAGGCTCATATCATTTTCCAGTTCTTTCGCCCGTTGCCTCGGTGTCTCAAAGACTGCATCCAAATGTCTGTCTGCATACGATGTATACAACTGTTGAGCATCTTCGAATTGCTGCTTAGCCTCTTTCTGCAACGTCAACGCATAATCTAAATCACTACTGGCTTTTGAAGTACGATACTTGATTATATATTGTTGCAGACGATGAGCTACTGTATCTACCAATGTCGCAGAAACCAATGGATCCTGAGAAACAACCGAAATAGTAATAATATCAGTACGCTTGTCTACATTGCATGACAGCATACCGTTAATTGTATTTTTAACATTCTGCTGTTGCTTTGACAATTTGAGAACTCCCTGAGTATCGGTAACAGGGGAATGTTTCCCTCCAAGCTTAGAAGACTTAAACAAAGACGGAACAGATAGGAATATTGATGATTTCTGGTGTTTCGTCAGATAATCATATAATGTTATATTTTTTAAGTCTCCCTTTTGCAACGTTACCTTTACATCAAAGAGGCCTGCCACAAAAGGAGTAGATTCCAACACATTAGGATAAATCATCGGATAAAAGGCATCTACAGAGGCATTTACATTTCCAAGATTTAATCCCACCATTGACGCCAAGCCCGAAAACTTATCCGTAAAGCTATTATTACCCAATTCTGGTGCCAAGATTATTTTAGACTTATATGTATTAGGTATGCTCAGTGCTATTACAGCTCCGAGCATACCCGCTGACACCAACGTTATGGCATACCATTTCCGATTCTTCCACAGAGTTTTGAAAATCGCCGTGATATCTATTTTGTCATCTACTTCTATTGCTTTCATGTCAACACTTTAATTTAATTACCCTATTTCAATGCCGATATCAGTACAGCACCTATCGTTGCTACCGTACTCGCAGCAGCTATCCATAAGGACGTACGTTGGGTATTATCCTTCTTTTCTCCCTTGACAGGAACTACGATTTCACAGCCAGGCATAATTTTTCCCTTTGACGCACGACTCACCTGACCATTGGCATAAACAATATATGCCTGACTTCTCTTCCCTGCCTTGCTTATACCGCCTGCCTGATTAATATAGTAAGAACATGACTTCCCCTCTATATATGATACCGTATTGGGGAACAAGACTTCACCACTTATCTTAATCGTGTTGTTCATCTGAGGCACAAAAATAGAGTCATTCTCCTGCAAGACTATATCATCACTGGATTTCGGATTATTGATTGCCTTCTGCAAATTGATTCCTACCCGATAATCATTTTCCAACAACGTATTTTGAATAACAAGAGAATCCTGCTTTGTCGGAGCAACTTCAAGTTTTCTAAATTTTAATTCTTCTTCCTGACTGGATATTTTACGCACCAGCTGAGCATCCAAAACTGAAGCCTTATTAGTCAGTCCGCCTGCACGTTTAATGATATCACTGATACGTTCTTCTTTATTGGACAAGATATATTTCCCAGCATACTTAACTTCACCAGAAACAACTACAGACTTCTGTTCCTGATAATCAGGGCTTCGATGAATTGTCACAATGTCATATGGCATAAGTTTAAAACCCGTCTCCCCTTCAATAATCAAACCATTGTTGAGAGTTAGAGAATATATTTTAGCCAATTTATCTCCATCAGGGTTATCATCTGGTGACACAATTCTTCGTGCAACCTCAACATTTATCAAAGAAGCTGTCTCATTTAATCCTCCTGCCTCAGTTATCAAATCTTCTACAGTTTCTCCTTCTGAATATGGATACTTACCCGGAAAGAACACTTCTCCATATATCGAGAGTTGGCGAGCCTCATTCAACTTCTCCGTAGAGTTAATTATCAGTTCATCCTCATTCTGCAGAGCGACATCAGGTATTTTTCCTTGCATTATAGCACTAAGGTTCACTGTTATAGATTGCAAGGTACGGTCGGCTTTCATTCTGTGAAGTACCGCACGGGCAACAAAGGCATTCTCCATTAATCCACCAGCCTGCTCCACCAACGTCTTGATAGTATTGGCACTTTCGCCTAATTTATATTGTCCAGGCCGAAATACCGCACCACTGATTGTTACCGTATTCTTATAACGCTCTATAATTGGACTGATGACCACGTCATCACCATCCGCAAGTCGGAATCCGGCAAAATCCCATTCATCCACATTATGTACCGTTAGTCCATCGTCACTCTTTCGCTCAACCCTAATTTTCTGCTTATATGCATCTCCTGTAAATCCTCCTGAGTACGTCAATAGGGATTTCAGGCTTTCATCCTCATTTAATTCATAATACATAGGTCTCTTCACCTTACCTTCAACCTTCACAAGATTACGATATGGTCCAACAAGAATAACATCATTCTCCTGCAGGATAACATTTCCTGATAAATGACCATTCAATATATAATCATATATATCAACAGTAGAAATTATTTTTCCTTGCCGGCTGACCCTAATTTCACGAAGCGTTCCGATATTATTCACTCCGCCTGCCATATACAGGGCATTGAACACAGAAGAAAAAGCCGACAGCATATAAGTTCCTGGCATAACCACCTCTCCCATTACATTAACCATAATGGTTCTCGTCTGTCCCAATGTCAACTTTATTGACGAACCATGATAATAGTTGCCGATTTTTTGCTGAATCTTGGTTTGAGCAGCGCTCACCTTCATTCCGGAAATATTTACAGGCCCAATCTTATCTATTGTTATCGCACCATCAGGAGAGATTTTATGCTTTGTGCTACTTTGAGACAATCCGTATATGTCAAGTATCACCTCATCACCAGGACCAAGAACATAGTTAGCTGGGGTTGCCACATTCATGTTAGGTTCAAAAGACAAATTCTTAGACCGAAAAATATCATGACCAAAAATCTTGATAGTGTCTTCAGACTTAACATCTATATCAGGTTCTTCTTCTGTTTTTATCTCGCCATTGGATTTCCTGGAGCGGTTAATCTCTGTAGATGGCATTTCCGAAGTATTATTTTTACTTTCGTATTTGCCCTTCAGCCTTTCAAACTGTTGTTGGGTTACTCCTTGTTTTATCAGATCGGCAACGATTTTCTGCTGACCAACGCCCTTTGAACTCTGTTGCTGTACATATTCAACAACTTGATCATCGGTCATCTGTCCCATCACATTACCAGAGACAAGCAAAAAACCAATAAACAATATTACTATCTTTTTCATCTGTCATGCATTATTTTTTCAACCATTTATCTGCAAAAACCTTCATCCAGTATCCCCCGATTACTGAACGGCATTTAAATGCTTCGTACTTTCCTGTCACAGTGTTGTGCCAGTCACTCAGCGGCACTCGTGATGTCGTTTCATTAATATAGCTATATAGCGGTGCGACAAAAGCATCAAAATCCTCCTGCTTCTCCGCCATTGTAGCCGTCCACATTATCCAATCACTCTTCGTATAGTCCTTGCGGCAATCCAGCGGCAAGCCATACTTTTTCTGATGCTTTAAATAGTAAGCTATTTCTACTTGCATTACCTTCGGTGAAAAAATATTGGTTTGCCACAATTTATCCCATATCAGATTATACTTTTGACTCCATGTGGAATCACGGTCAAATGCAAGACGATAGTGATCTTTTTCAAATGCATCTTTTTCCCACTTTGAGGCCATATGCTTTGCTATCTTGATATACTTCTTAGCCTCGTCTGAAAGGCCTTTCATCTCAGCCATTTTGGCATAGGCCACAATTCCCAATATCGCTTTTACTGAAAGATTGCAGTTATGAGCCCAATGGCCGGCAAAATCATCCGTACACAACTGATTTGATGGATCCTGTCCGTTTTCTACAAGATACTGATTCCACAATTTGATAATATCCCAATACGGATCTACATATCTTGTATTTCCGTCCAACATACTCAACATCGCTGCAAGAATGAGCATATTTCCCGATTCTTCCAGGGGCATGTCTCCGCTGTATGTCTGCCCGTTGGCTATAGGATAAGTTCCAATATCGTGTGCGGCAAATGGCTTCTCCCAACGCCCCGTCTTAGAATACTCAAAGATACTTGTCATCATCGCCTTGGATAATTCAGGATTATACGCCAGGAAAAGAGGAGCCGACGGATATGTCAGGTCAACGGTATTAACACTGCCGTTCGAATTATTTTCCTTGGAAAAAAACATCAGATGGTTTTCGTCATCTACAAACAATTTGTGGGCTGCAATCACCAAGCGATAGGATCCAGCCAAAATCTCAGCATACTTCTCTCCACCCGACTTCATTCCATCATCATAAATCGTTTTATCCTGAGCCCGACATTTAGCCATTATCTCCTCATAGTTTTTTCTTAACTTGTCAAAAGCATCATAAATGGTCACTTTGCCATCATGAGCCCAATATGCCTTATATTGTTTACCAAAAAACTCTATATCCTTTATCTCGTCATATCCCATCATGGAAAAACTTGATTGTTTTTCTGCAGTTACCCAATTAAAATCATGCATATAGGTTGCTGCCAGGAGGTGAGTTGCATCTTTAGAGACACATGAATCCGCCACTATCGTGATCTTACCGTTAGCAAGGATTTGCTGTATTGCCTTTTGATAAGGGGCCAATCCCAGACGGCCATTTACATCGGAAAGATAGAAGTGTCCCCAATCTATACATACGCCATCGCCCTTTTTCTTAAGTATTGGTTGTCCCAATGTACCACACTTTATGAAACTCTCACCACTTTTTGGAGATACAAATGAGGCTGAAACAGGAACATATCCGCGGTCCACGTTATCCATGGCCATTTCTGGAGTGGTAACCATATAGAATTGCACTCTGTGGGGTTTACCATCCATAGAGTGAACTTGATAGGAGATATAATTTATCGGGGTTGACAATAAATCCAAGTCGTTAATCAGCATTGGAGCTGTAAAGACTAATTTAAGTTCTATCGGACCACACATAAAAGTATAATATGTACTGGTCGGCATCACCGTAACTTTTTTCTGAATTGCATCCAGCATACTGGTCGATGGATTTATAAATCTTTTGAACAAGCCAAAATCTGCATATGAGCCACCTGTTGTATTATGGCAATGCACTGCGATCACATTGGTACCCTTATGGAGTAATTTCTTATGCGCACTTGACAGATACAGCTTTTGGTATCTTTTCCAGGTCAGGCCCGTATCATGAATTTTCACGCCATTGATAAAAATTTCAAAGACGTCATCATGAGAATAGCGCACCAGAAAATGATTGTTCAAATCTGCCTCGGAGAGTTCGAATTTACGTCGTATATATATATCCGTATTTTCACCACTCCACTTGGTATGCACCTCTTTACGGACTCTGTCACCGAATGCGCCCTGTGCCTTCGGCCATGAAGAATCGTCAAAATTTTCTTTGTTCCACCCTTCTGCCGGCGTGGCATTAGTATATGGAGCCGTCCATACTTCCTCATCGGCCATAGGCAATATTGTTTCCAATAATTCGCGGTTATCATTACCCATAAAACGATAAGTTGCATCATCTACACGCAACAATCCCAAAATTGGTTTGTCTGCATCTGTCCAATGCTTGGTAGGTCCCTGATTCAAAGCATCATAAGGTGACCATATTGAGAAATACGGGTCATTCAACAGTAACGGAACTGCAGGCAACCTGAGCTGGGTCGTCTTATAGGGTTCAAACAACTGTGGATTTTGTGCCGCAACACTTAATCCGCATCCTATGCACAATATAACTATTAATTTCCGAAACATCATATTCAATTTATTTTAAGAGCAAAACCTCCACCTGGAGCCAGATGCACTTTCAACTTTCCATTTTCTATCTTCAGTTCCTTACGGGCATAATCCTGTGCAAATTTCGCCGCATTGGGACCATCTACAAAAGCCTCAGCCTTGGCATCAGATTTTCCAATAAAAGATAAATCCAGCACTAAATCACGCTCTGTCCAGTTGGTCACGCCTCCGACATACCATGTCGCACCTTTTCTGCGGGCAACAACAACATATTCACCAACTTTGCTATCCATACCCACCGTTTCATCCCATACAACAGGAACGGATGCAATAAAATCAGTACATTCTGCCTCTTTTTCATAATGCGTCGGGCTGTCACATAGCATATTCAATGGAGAAAAGAATACTATATATTCACCTAACTGGTGACAACGTGTACCCTGACTCATGGGCTCTGCGTTATTGGGGCGATAGGATTTTCTTGTCCCGTTCAGCATTGCTCCCTGAGTATAGTCCATTTGCCCGGCAAGCATACGGAGGAAAGGTACCTCTGTATCATACTGAGTCTGATCATAAGATTCCATTGAACTCCATTTGTTCTGTTCCTGACCTTTCACGCCTTCAAAATTCAATACATTAGGATAAGTCCTATTCAACCCTGTAGGCTTATATGTTCCGTGGAAATCCATCAGCAAATGATATTTTGCCCCCAATTCGGCTGCCCGCCTATGGAACTCAACCATTTTGGCATCATCGCGGTTCATGAAATCTACCTTAAAACCTTTTACCCCCATTTCGCTGTAATGTTTGCATACATGCTCCATATCGCGGTCAAAGGCATAACATCCTGCCCAAAGAATAATACCTACATTTTTTGTTGCAGCATAGCGGATTATCTCCGGAAGATCTATCTCTGGCACTATCTGGAACAGATCAGCCTGCTTGTTTACAGCCCAACCTTCATCAAGAATAACATATTCAATACCTTTCTTTCCGGCAAAATCAATATAGGCTTTGTAGGTTTCTGTATTCACACCAGTTTTGAACGGAACACCATAGATACCCCAATTGTTCCACCAATCCCATGCCACTTTGCCGGGAACAATCCATTCTGTATCACCAATACAGTTAGGAGATGCCAAGCGATAAACCATATCATTGTTCAGCAACTGCTTATCAGCAGTAGAAACACTAATAATACGCCAAGGGAATTTTGCCCCAGCCTTACTCGGAGCAATATATTTTTCGCGCGACAGGACTATCTCTTCCAAATTATTATGGCCTCCATTCTTCTCTTCCTTGGGATAGGGCGCAAAATTGGCCTTCAACGATGTCTGACCGTCAGCATTATACAGATACATTCCCGGATAATTTTCGTTATCAGCTTCCGTAACAGATATTTTCATACCATTATCAGCATCAACCAACACAGGAAGGAATGCTAATTTTTTAGAATCCAATTCCGAAAGTTTCACGTAAGTATTCACGTTCTCGAATGAATTCCAATATTGGCTTTCGAAATCGCCGGAATTGTTGGCATAGGCAGCCCAAATTTTCCAATCTTTGGCAAAAACAAAGTCAGTCTGTTCATCAAGAACCTTGAAATCCCTCTTGGCAGTAGAAACAAAACGGTAAGCAACCCCTTCATCATATGCCCGGACTTCAAGGTTGAAATTTTCCTTGAACTTTAATGTCATGGCATTGTAGTTATCGTCTACTACATCTTTTTTATAGAACAGAGCCTTGATTTTTCCTTGATGACTCTCCTTCTTGACCGATGCAAGTCGGGAATTGACTCCATAAGCTTTAGCATCTTCAATCTGCATACTGATTCCTGATGGTTTTATCAGTTGCTGACCATTCTTATATACACTATAAGAAATTGTCTCACCTATGCTGAAAGATATTTTCAGAGTCGCATCTGGTGAAATCACTTCATACTGTTTTTCTGCCCATACAGAAAACGGCAACACTACTGCCATTAACAAACAAACAAGTCCCTTCATATCGTTTAATTTTTATATGTTGTTCTTTTATAGAATTTACAAAGATACACATATTTTTTATATCACCCTTTTTTTTGCCGCAGCTTTCAAGAGGTTTATTTTTTACCTTAAATCCGTTGTTTCCTATATTCTGACTGAATACACAATTGTCCCATTGCCATTCATACCCCTCTTTTAGGCCGCATGAGTTATTTCCCTGTTGCTGTCAACAGGAAAGAACTTATTTCCATATCCACCAGACTAAAAAAAACAAGAGATTAGGGTATACACACAATTTTCATAAAAAAAGATACTTCCCCAAGCGTCACAAGCCATTTCTGCATCAGCAAAACCGTTAATGTTTTTGTATAACAGATAGATGGCTTTTCATTTTACACAAACCTGTTTTATCCACAAACCAGTTTTATCAAAAATAGGGCTTGTCTCACGACAAACCCTATTATGAACTAATTACCTAACTTTATGATTACTATGAAAAAAAGTCTTTAACAACTATTATCTTTTTGCACTGCAAAGGTACAACGTTTTTCCCAAACCAGCCAAATAAAATCACTCAAAAATTATATTTTTTAACTTTTTTAACCTTTTGTGCCCTGTCTTCATAGCATCTGAGAGATGGGGACAATATCAACATTTAGATGAATCCGAAATGATTCTGTATGATTTTTGCGAAAATAAAGCCTGCATTTCTGCTTATTTGTATTAACTTTACATCATAATTTCAAGACAGAACAATGCAGAACAACAACATGCCGGCAAAGCCACAAGTTGCGATAGTAACCGAAGACGTTTTCTCCGCCGTGGGATTGAAACATCTCTTAGAAGAATTAATTCCCTTCGCCCAAATAGATCTCATACATAGCATTGAAGATGCTAAGATGGCTTCCCGACTCCACAAATACTTTCATTACTTTATTTCAGTTGAAATATGGGCGCAACATGCTCATACGCTGGAACACTTGAAAAGGCATGCTATTGTTTACGGCAAGACCGACAAACGTATATCAGTTTCTCCGGACATACATTTCATTGCTTCCGACCAAACTCCACAAGAAGTCACCATGGCACTCATCCGCCTGCAAGACACGGCGCACCACCAATACAGACACTATCCCGCCGATATATCCCAGAAACTCATCTCGGAAAACCAACAACAGGATGATTCTCTTACCGGCAGAGAAATAGAAATCATCAAATTGATGGCAATCGGTAAGAGCAGCAAGGAAATTGCCCGGCAACTGCATATATCCCTTTCTACCGTATACACCCACAGGCAACATATCATGGAGAAACTCAATGCACACTCGGCCACAAAAGTCATTCACTTCGCCTTGAATCAGGGATATATCAGCATTAATGAAATACACAAACCTTTTAAATAAACTCACGAACATGTTCTCAGGAATAGTAGAAGACATGGCAACTGTCATTGCCGTTGAAAGAGATCAAAACAATGTTAACTTCACTCTGAAATGCCCTTTCGGCACAGAACTGGAACCTTCCCAAAGTCTTGCCCACAATGGTGTATGCCTCACGATTGTAACCACCGCAGGGGACACCTACACCACTACCGCCATGAAAGAAACTTTGGAACGCTCCAACTTGGGTGAACTGCAACCTGGCGACCACGTCAACGTAGAAAGAGCCATGCCGATAAACAGCCGGCTTGACGGTCACATTGTACAAGGGCACGTAGACGAAACGGCTATCTGCACAAAGATTGAAAATGCCGAAGGCAGCTATATCTATACTTTCGAATATCCGCTCAATCTGGAAATGGCGCGTCACGGCTATTTCACTGTTGACAAAGGCTCCGTCACCGTCAACGGGGTAAGCCTCACCGTATGCAACCCTACTGACAATTCCTTTCAGGTCAACATTATTCCTTACACCTACGAACACACCAACTTCCACGACCTGAAAGTCGGTTCCAAGGTCAACATTGAATTTGACATCTTAGGCAAACTCGTTTCACGCCTGACTCATTTCAAATAAATTTCTCATGAGAATTATCTGTATACTCTATCTGGCTGCAATGACTAGCATCGCATCCATTGGCAGAGAGCCCTATATTAACCCCGTCCCCGGGCAGTTTCCTATCCTTGCATGGTACTCCATACGTCCCGATGCGGAGCAAACCACAGAACGCTATCAGGAACTGGCTGAAGCCGGATTCAATATTTCATTCAGCCATTTTGCTACAAGGCAAGAAATTGCCAATGCCTTGAATGCTTGCAGAGGGACAGGCGTAAAACTGATGCTGACAACCCAGGACTTGGAGAAGGAGGAGCATACAGGAACTGTCGTCAATCAATTTAAGAACGATGAGATGGTAGCAGGCTGGTTCCTGAGAGACGAACCGACTCCACACAGTTTTCAGGAACTAAAGAAATTCAAGGAACGCATACTTTCCTTTGACAGCAAGCATATGCTCTATCTGAACCTGCTCCCTAATTACGTCAGTCTTGACTATCTGGGTACAAGTTCATATAGAGAATATATCCGGAAATTTGTTGATGACATAGATTTAGGCTTTTTCTCCTACGACCACTACCCTGTTGTCATACACAACGGAGATACCATTGTGCGGCCCCTGTTCTACTCCAATCTCGAAGATGCGCTCGCTGTATCACAGAGCACAGGAGAACCATTCTGGGCCTTTGCCCTGTCAACAGCCCATGACCCCTATCCCACCGCCACCAAGGAAATGCTGCGACTGGAGGTATTCAGTAATTTAGCATACGGTGCCCAAGGCATCCAATACTTCACATACTGGAATCCCGGCAATACCGGTACATGGAACTTCAATACAGCTCCTATCAGTCTGGACGGCCACAAGACACACGTATGGTATCTTGTGAGGGAATTAAACAAAGAGATACAGCAACTCGCACCCGTCTTTCTCGGCGCAAAGGTTATAGATGTTTCCCACACGGGTAAGGCCATTCCCCAAGGCACACACCCGTTGAAATCCCTTCCCCTGCCGATTACAGGCATTCAGAGCGATGGTGAAGGCGTTGTCGTCAGCCATCTGAAAAATGCAGGCAAGGAGTATCTCATGATTGTCAACAGGGACCTTCACCATCCCCAGACTGTCACCATTCAGAAAAAAGGTAAAGTCCAATATTGGAGCACCTGCCAACCACCCTCTACAGACAGAAGCCGGAATATACAGTGCACGCTCAATCCGGGCGACTATTTCATCGTCATGCTCTAATACCTGGCATCGGATGCTCTCTATGGCGGTTAAGAGTATGCACAGGCACGTCATAATTGGTTTTTGAAAACATAGCAAAATAGCTATCCTTAGAATTTAGAATAAATACAGCGAAGCTCCCCTGCCACTAAAAGACAGGGGAGTTTCGCTATTCAGTCAACTCATTATATCTCTGAAAAAATACACATAATTCCCACATTATTCTAATCATATAGTCCTCTTTTGTCAGAGACTTCGATAAACCGGGAGGGAAATCTGACTATGGCAGGACAGAAGGCTATATCCATCCCCGGAAAAGTTATATTCACCGATGCTGAATGTACGTTCACCGATGCTGAACATATGTTTCCCGGCGGTGAATGTATGTTCACCGCCGGGAAACATAACACATCTCAGGACCGGACTTCACTTCAGCCCCGGAAGCATCATTTTTATATACCGCAACGGGCAACACACAGAGGCCGTTTTGAAAAGACACCCGCTGGCAGCCTTGTATGGAAGGCTTCCCTTCTCCACGTTTTTCGCGCCACTCAATCCCAAACACGTTATACATATACACTGTATCAGTAACCAACCCAGGAGACACGACAACAGGGACTATTTCTTAAAAATAAAAACCTTGGGAAAAATCAATTTCCCAAGGTTTAACTGTTTGCAAACTTACTATAATTACTTATGCAAATGATTAAGACTGACGGATAACAGCATCCGGCCTAACCACTCGCCTGAGATGCCGGAACAGACTGAAAAGAGGGCTACAGCCGAACCTTCCTCTTCGCCAGCTTGGACTCATTCTGCAAGCGGTCCAACGCTGTTACAACATAGACAGCCTTTTCATTGCCGCCATTATAAGGTAACTTCACACAGGTCTGGTCTGTTATCATTACGATGTGGGAAGGATCTTCAACATCAATTCTTTCACCATAAGCATACCTGTACACAACATAGCGCGTTGCCCTGTCCATCTCTGATTTTGCCTTCGGCTCCAGCCACATGAGATAATATCCGTCGGGCATCCATGTTGCTTTCAGACCCTTGACCTTGCCCGGAGCTTTAGAATCTATAAAAGGCATCCGAGGCTGAAGTGCAGGATATTTATAATAGGTAGAAGCCAGATAATCAGTACAACCGCCATAGTTGTCTGCTATTA
This sequence comes from uncultured Bacteroidales bacterium, assembly GCA_902773055.1. Lineage (GTDB taxonomy): Bacteria > Bacteroidota > Bacteroidia > Bacteroidales > Bacteroidaceae > UBA6382. Next base: position 31,340 of record CACYCZ010000142.1, on the reverse strand, counting down.
CAGCAGAATACCAGATGCAGCTTCCGTCAACATTAGGCGTAGCGCGCTGCAAATCCAGTTTGGCAGGCAGCTGATTCTGTGAAGGATTCTTCGGGTCGGATGCTTTCACGGAATTGACAATGCTCTGACCTATGTACAGAGGCCTGTTGGCAGAATATTTGGACCAGAAATTTATGAGGACCTCATAATCGGCTATCTGGAATCCAATATTCCAATATAACTGCGGAATATTATAATCTACCCATCCGTTATTAACCCATTTCAGCACATCGGCATACAAGGCATTATAGTTTTCACTGCCTCGCGTAGCACTGCCGGGAATGACATCCCCTTCTCTGTGATTATGATAGATGCCAAAAGGCGAAACACCAAATTTAACCCATGGTTTCACGGCACGGATAGTATCATGCAACTCCTGAATAAGTTTGTTCACATTATCGCGGCGCCAATCCTCAACTGAAGAAAATCCTCTGCCATACAACTGGAATTGCTCTGCATCGGGAATGACCACACCAGCCTGAGGATAAGGATAGAAATAATCATCCATATGCAAACCATCCACATCGTAGCGGTTCAGTATGTCATGAACTATCTTGCAGATATAATCCCTGTTCTCCTTCAAGCCCGGATGAAAAATCAGCAGGTCACTATAATTAAAGAAACGTTCAGGATATTGTACATAGGGATGCATCGTGGATAATTCATGGGTATCCTTGGTCTTTGCCCTGTATGGATTAATCCAGGCATGGCACTCCATTCCCCTTTTATGACACTGCTCCACCATCCACTGAAGCGGATCCCAGTATGGATTGGGCGCTGTACCCTGCTTACCAGTCAGAAAACGGCTCCAAGGCTCGTACGAACTCTGGTACAACGCATCAGCTTCAGCACGCACTTGAAACATTATCGCATTCACATTTATTCTCTGCAAGGCATCGAGATGGTTAGTCAGGCGTTCCTGCATCTGGTCTCTTGACAAGCCCAGCCATTGCCCATTAACACATTGTATCCATGCACCACGGAACTCCCTTTTGGGAGCCATCTGACTCCAAGCGTCAGAGAAAAGAAACAGTGCAAACAGCACCAAAATAGAAATTTTCTTCATTGGGTTATTGTAAATATTTCCACAAAAGTACAAATTATTTCCTAACTTTGCTTTTTATTTGCATATCAAACTCATGAAGCAAAATATTGTTGCCAAAGGCATTCGCGTCAACAACCTCAAGAATATTGATATTGAAATCCCCCGCAATAAATTCATTGTCATCACAGGCTTGTCAGGCTCGGGAAAATCCAGTTTGGCATTCGACACGTTCTATGCCGAAGGCCAAAGACGTTATGTAGAAAGTCTTTCATCCTATGCCCGACAATTTCTCGGACGGATGAAAAAGCCAGAATGTGAATATATTAAAGGCATACCGCCAGCCATTGCCATAGAACAGAAAAGCGGCAACCGCAACAGCCGGTCAACAGTCGGGACAGCCACAGAAATATATGATTACCTGCGCATGCTATATGCCCGTATCGGGCACACTTATTCCCCCGTAAGCGGACAGGAAGTCAAGAGGCACACCTTTGAAGATGTCCTCAACTACATAAATCAGCATGACGAAGGCAGCCGTTTCACCATATTGTCGCCCATACACATAGCAACAGGACGCACGCTGGCCGAGCAATTAAGAATTGAACTCCAGCAAGGCATCAACAGAATTGACCTCGACAGAGAAGTCGTTGAGATAGAAGACTGGCTTACAAAGGACGACATACAAAAAGCAACAGAGGGAAAAGACATATACCTCCTCATTGACCGCCTCAGCGTCAAAAATGACAAGGCAACAAATTCCAGAATAAAAGACTCCACGGAAACTGCCTTTTACGAAGGGCATGGAACCTGTGTACTGCGTTTCTATCCATCAAAAGAAACAAGATCATTCTCCACACGATTTGAAGCCGATGACATACAATTTGAGGAACCATCTGACGCCCTCTTCTCGTTCAACTCTCCTGCCGGAGCATGCCCAACCTGTGAAGGCTTTGGCCAGACGATAGGCATTGACGAGAGCTTGGTAATTCCAGATTCCACAAAGAGCGTATATGACGGTGCAGTCGTATGTTGGCGTGGCGATAAAATGAGCATCTGGAAAAATGAATTTTGCCATCGGGCCGCATCACGCAATTTCCCCATTTTCGAGCCCTACTACATGCTGACACCCGAACAAAAGGACCATCTGTGGCATGGTGATGCCACAGAGCAAGCACTTCCTGAAGAAGAACAAGTCAGTATCGACGCTTTCTTCCGCATGGTTAAAAGGCAACAGTACAAAATACAATACCGCGTCATGCTTGCCCACTACCGTGGCAAGACAACATGTCCGACATGTCATGGCAAAAGACTGAGGAAAGAGGCTGAATACGTAAAAATCGGGAACAAAAGCATCACCGATCTTTGCTGTATGTCAATTGAAGAGCTTATAAGTTTCTTTGACAATCTTAAACTAAACAAGCAAGATTCTGAAATAGGAAAAAGACTGCTAAAAGAGATAAAGAGCCGTTTGAAAGTCATGCACGAAGTTGGATTGGGCTATCTCACACTGAATCGTCCCGCCAACACCCTGTCAGGAGGTGAAAACCAACGCATCAATATCTCCACCTCAATCGGGAGCAGCCTTATCGGCTCTCTATATATATTAGATGAACCGAGCATAGGACTTCACAGCCGCGACACGGCAAATCTGATACACGTCCTACGGGAACTTCAGGAATTAGGCAACACTATAGTCGTCGTAGAGCATGACGAAGAGGTAATCCGTGCAGCAGACTACATTATTGACATCGGACCAGGTGCCGGACAATTAGGAGGACAAATCGTATACGCCGGCAGTACCAAACAACTAAAGCCCGGAAGCAATAGCCACACCGTACGTTACCTTTTAGGAGAAGAACATATTAACATTCCATGCACACGCAGACACTGGAATCGGTATATAGAAATCAAAGGAGCACGGGCAAACAATTTGAAAGGCATTGACGTCAAATTCCCGTTAAACGTCATGACAGTTGTTACTGGAGTAAGTGGCTCCGGGAAAAGCACCCTGGTCAGCAATATCCTATACAGGGCATTAAAGCGACATTTTGATGAAGTTGCCGAGCGTCCGGGTGAACACCTCTCTTTAGTAGGAGACCTCAATGCTATTGAGGGGGTAACATTCATAAACCAAGAATCCATTGGAAAATCCACACGCAGCAACCCCGTAACCTATATTAAAGCCTACGATGATATACGCAAACTGATGGCAGAACAGCAACTCGCCAAACAGATGGGATTTGCTGCATCGTTTTTCTCTTTCAACACCGAAGGAGGACGCTGTGAAAACTGCAAAGGAGACGGCTACATCAAAGTCCCCATGCAATTTATGGCTGACCTGACACTGGAATGCGAAGAATGTCATGGAAAAAGATTCAAACATGATGTATTAGACGTAATGTATGACGGGAAAAACATATACGACATCCTAAATATGACCGTAGACCAGGCCATTGACTTTTTCCTGCAACACAACAAACACAGCATAGCCAACAAAATCAAGCCCCTGCAAGACGTTGGATTGGGATATATCAAACTCGGACAGTCATCGTCTACACTCTCCGGAGGTGAAAACCAACGCGTAAAACTTGCATACTATCTGGCCAGCGAACAAAACCAGCCCACCCTGTTCATCTTTGACGAACCGACAACAGGCCTTCATTTTCACGACATTCACATCCTGCTCAAGGCATTCAACGCCCTCATCCAAAGAGGACATACGCTTATAATCATTGAGCACAACATGGAAATTATCAAGAACGCAGACTATGTCATTGACCTCGGTCCGGAAGGAGGAAACAAAGGAGGCCACATCGTAGGATGTGGCACACCAGAAGAAATTGCAAAATGTACTGACAGTTATACGGCCAAATACCTTGCCGAAAAACTAATTCGTGAATCGTGAACGTGAAAAAGATTAATAAAATTCAATCCAATTTTACAAATCTATCTTCATCCAAAATAAATCCATCGTAAAGCGGCATAAAGACATACTCCATCTTCTTCCCGTCTTTCCTCAACATTACCAAGGTCCTGTCATCCTTCAGATAGAACTTATTGCGGAGATGTTGTTTCCGTTCGTCATACCTGTAAGAACTATATTCTATGGAGTCACCATAAATATTGATACGCAATGTCCTTAACGGAACAGACATATAATTTTCGTACTTGCCTTCTGGCAGCTTTTCAATGCTGGGACTAAATGGTACAAACATTTGATCTTCAATAATAATACTATCGTTTACAAACGCGTATTTTTTTATCATACGTTCATCTTCCTCTATGCACCTACCCTGAAGTTCTCCACCAGATAATTTATATACAAACGCCTTAGGAGCCTTCCTGAAATCATTACTCCAATAGAGAGTATCACCTTTTACTTGAAAATACTTACAAGTAAAAGCAGTCGCATCTTTATTAACATAATATCCGTCAGGAATTCTGCTTTTCCCACATGAAACAAGAAATAATACAATATACAATAAATAAATATGACTTTTCATCTTTTTTGTTTTTTTATTGCGGAATCAAGACTATACTCACACCCGCAATATAACTGATTATAAAATTGTTTTTCTCTCAAGAGTTCCGCCCGACGTTGCTGCAATCCTCCTTTACGCCAATTTTGCTCCCAAAAACTCACCCCTGAATAAACAGCAGCGGCAGACCTTCCTGCTTCTACTATCTGATTATAGTCTTTCCATCTGGAAGAAGACAGAGTTGTCGTAAACCACCTGAAATTATGTTTGGCAGCATATTCTGCAGTTCTCAGCATGCGAAAGAGAAAACATTTTTCGCATCGCTTTCCACGCTCCGGTTCAGACTCATAGCCATGCACTTTTGCCAGCCATTCCTCATGATTATATTCTTCGTCAAAATAAGGAACATTTCCTTCACGCAGGAAACGCTTCAATTCTTCTTTCCTGATTTCGTACTCCTTGAAAGGATATATATTGGGATTGCAAAAAAAAACAGTAGGACGCATCCCATTCTGCAACATACATTCTATTACAGAAGACGAACACGGAGCACAACAGGCATGCAATAGGACTTCCGTTCCACTGACCTGCGACCCATCAGGCAAAGCCAGCAACATAAAATCAAATCTTTAACTATAATTTTAGAAATAGAAGCCGAAACCTACTTTCAATCCTACGGTGCTTTTCTTGCTGAAACTGTCCATGCTCATTTTGTAATATACCGATGGTTCAATCGCAATATAATGATTCAAATAGAATGCATATCCTACTTCCACTGGCACCATCAAGTCATTACTATTTGAAGTATAATGCACATATTCAGCACCTGCACCCATGAAGATACCGTTTTCCACAAAATAATAGCGTCCGCCCAGACCGGCAGAAAAATCATCTATATTTTTTGTATGGTCATATCCTACATTGGCCTTCAGCAACACCTTGTCTGCCACAAAATATCCCGCAGTTGCCTCCAAATTCAAGCGGAATTTTTCACTTGTGCTGTAAGATAACCCCAAGCCTGTTGAAGATATACCCAAATACTTTGTACCAGCCTCAAATTGAGCTTTCGCATTAATACCGAATAGCAGCAATAATGCACATAATAAAATCTTTTTCATAAATGTTTTTTATATTCTTGATTTCTTTTGCAAAAATAGAAAAAACTTTTGTATATCGCTTACAAAAACGTAATTTTGTAATCATTTAGCAACAATGCAGGCACGTTTTTTATTATTTTTAATATTTGTCAGCCAAATTCTATTATGCAAAGGATTCCTTACTCCCACAACAGAGCGTGAAATCCGAGCTGTATGGCTGACCACATTAGGAGGCTTGGACTGGCCCCACTGCAAAGCCAATAACGACAAAAGTATATTAGAACAGAAACAAGAACTGAGTAGCATTTTAGACAAACTTCAGGCAGCTCACTTTAACACTATTTTTTTTCAAACCCGTATTCGATCCACAGTAATATATCCATCCCTTATTGAACCCTGGGATGCATGCTTGACAGGACAAACAAACAAATCCCCCCAATATGATCCTTTGGCTTATGCCATCGAAGAATGCCATAAACGCGGCCTGCAACTACATGCATGGGTTGTTGCCCTGCCCGGTCACAATTTCAAAACTGCTACAAACCTAGGCAAATATGCCATGCAAAAACGCGTCCCCTCGCTATGCACCAGGACTAAAGATTTTTGGATGCTTAATCCTGGTGTGCCTGGCACAGCAGACTATCTGGCAGACATTTGCAGAGAGATTGTACAAAATTACGATATTGATGGTATTCATCTGGATTATATCAGATATCCCGAATTTGCTGCCAGATTCAACGATGGGCCCACCTATAAAAAATATGGTGGTGGACTAAGTCTCAGTGAATGGCGCCGCAACAATGTGACACACATCGTAGAGACCATCTACCACACTGTCAAATCTATCAAACCATGGGTATGGCTGAGTTGTTCTCCCATTGGGAAATACGATAATCTGCCTCGCCAATCATCAAGAGGCTGGAATGCCTATTCTGTTGTATTTCAAGATGCCCAAGGATGGCTTAAACAAGGCATTATGGACATGCTTGTTCCCATGATGTACTTTCAGGCTGGAGATAATTTCTACCCTTTTGCCTTAGATTGGTTAGAATCATCAAATGGACGCCCTATCGTCAATGGTTTAGCGGCATATAAGCTAGACAAGAACGAGGGCAACTGGGATATAAGCGTCATGGAGAAAGAAGTGCGTTTCTCCCGCACTATCCATTCCGGAGGACAAGCCTATTTCCGCTGCCGCCATATCATCGAGAATCAAAAAGGGATTTACGATTTTCTCAAACAGGATTTATACAAGACACCATCACTGCCTCCCGCCATAACATGGCAAAATCAGTCAGCCCCACCCTCTCCTCGCAATCTTCGTTTTATCAATCACACCAATGGCTACACCCTAACCTGGGATAGTCTGCCTTCTACACAAGATAATCCTGTATGGTATAATATCTATTCTTGCTCCCAGTCCGCCACAGACACTAATAATGCAGCTCAACTTGTCAGCATACGCCAGGTTGCCAGCACATATGATATACATCTCAACATCCCACTTAGTATGTTACCATGCTATGCCGTCACAGCTATCAACCTCTATGGTATTGAAAGCGAGGCTACATATATTTATCCGCCAACAATTTCTCCCGCAAAAGAATCCTATATCCTCGGAGACCAAATAACACTCTACGGCAATGGTATACTGATACTACCCCAAAGCAAAGCACACAGCATACGCATCACAGACTTGTATGGACAGACAATTCTAACCTCTCCATACATGAAAACCTTAGATCTCAATTATCTTCCCAAAGGGATATACACCATATATGGCCTAAAGAAAAAAGGCAGATACAACATCCTCGGAAGATATTTCAAAAACAAATAAACCGATTTCTTTTGAAGCAATAGACAAGAATCATCAGAGACTCATTCCATAATGAAGAAACCATAAAAGAGGATAACAAATGATAACCATAGTTATTTATCTTACAGTAGCATTTATAAATGTGTTCTTGCAATACTAAGAAGCATATTGGTAGTCAAGTCTGCCAAATTTAAAGCACCTATGGCTAATTGTATATGCGGCTCCTATGAGATTGGTTTCAGATAGGCTGCAAAACGAGTTTCTTCTGTCAACGGAGTAAGAAGGCAATATTCTCCATGAGTTTTATCTTCAAAAAATGAACGCAAATTAGCAGGTGAATCCTGATATATAATTTTAAACCATGAGGGGCAATATTGTGGCATACGATTCGCTATTTGTTGGGCGATTTGCCCCATTGTTCGTCTGAAATTTATCTCAACTAATGGATGGAGTAACACTTCATCATTTTCTCCTTTACAAAACATCATATCAACACCCAAGTTACCTGTATATCTGCCCTTCACCAATGTTGACAAAGCAACACATAATTGTTCCTTAACACCTTCCATAATCTCCAGCGGCATATATTGGCGCCATACTCTCTGCAACTCGTCTTGAGATGCGACCATATTACCTGAGTAATTCAGTAATGGCGATGTCATGAAATGAGATAGGCCTGTAAAAGAGACTTTTCCGTCAATATCAGCATAAAATTCCATCGCCCAGTCTGCAATCTTGTGATAATATGGTTCCACTTCCAATCCACCTTGAGTGCGCAACGCGTGAGCGACCCATGTCTTCAAATCAACATCAAGCCCACTTTGGACAATCTTTATCCCACGTCCACTACTTGACCACGGCAATTTCAAGACTACAGGGAATACCACATTTTCCTGCAAGTCATTTTCTGAAGAACAAAACCAAGATTCTCCACAAAGAGGAAAACCTGATAATGCCTTCCTTATCTGCGCCAAGCAAGAAGACACATTCTTGCGTGATGAAAGCGATCTGATATCATCCAACTGCTGCAAAGATGGCAAACAGACATGGATACCAGAAGATTTTTTCAGACTGTTTACAATACCTATATCCCACCCCCAAGGTTCTATAGGCATATCAGGTATGTCCACAAGAGACACAAACTCTATTCCCGGGAAATTATATTGACTATAAAAATTTCTGCACACATCCACCATCTGAGGATGAACAACGACAAGATCTCCCTTCGCAGCAGTAAACACAGCCAGAGGCTGCAATGCATATTCCAAGGAGCAAACATTGCGTGAAATATTACGCATTACACGCCCCGAAGATAACTGTACATCGTGAGAATAATTAAAAAAATACGCTTTCACAATGCAAAGATATTTTTTTTTGCCTTTTTCGGCATTTCATCATAACAAAATATGCATTTTTTTTTACCTTTGTAACTTAAACCGACGCATATGGACAATTTCTTTCACCGACATGCATACCTTATTGAGCATACTGATGCCTCTATGCCACGAGCTTTAATGAATGAGATAGATTGGAGCCATCGCCTCATCGGCATCAAAGGTCCTCGGGGAGTAGGTAAAACTACTTTCTTATTACAATACATCAAGCTCAATTTCAACCCACAATTTGAAAGATGTCTTTACATCAACATGTCAAGCTTTTACTTTCAAGGCTGTAGTCTGGTTAAGTTTGCCGGAGAGTTTGTGAAGCGTGGAGGAAAAGTATTGGTCATTGACCAAATATACAAGCAAGACGACTGGAGGAACTTAATATGTGAATGCTACCATACATATCCACAGCTCCACATAATATATTCCACAACCACCGTCGAAAGACCCGATATTGAAAACCACGAAATCAATCAACTGAGCAAGAATTATATTCTACATGGTTTCTCACTGCGCGAATATATCAACCAGCAGATTCACGAAAACCTCCCACGGGTAACAATGGACGACATACTCTATCGGACGGAACAGACCCAGAAGAACATCCTGATGAAAGTACGTCCCTGGGTATACCTTCAGAATTACCTGCATCATGGTTACTATCCTTTTTACAAGGAAAGTTATAATTTCACAGAACGACTTCTTAAAAACCTGAACGCAATGCTCGAAGTAGATATTTTATTCATCAAACAAATTGATGTCAAATATCTTACCCGCCTAAAGCGTCTGCTCTACCTATTGGCAAAAAACCAGCAGAGTACCCCAAATGTCAGCAATTTGGCTAAAGAGATTCAAACATCACGCGCCACGGTAATGAACTATATGAACAATCTGGAAGAAGCACGACTCATTCACCAGATTTTCAAAACCGGTTCCAGCAGTCCCAAGAAACCTGCGCGAATACTTCTGCATAACACTAATCTGCTCTTCGGTGTCCTGAACGATACTCCTTCCGAGCAGGAGATAATGGAAACATTCTTTGTCAACAGTATCTGGCGTCACCATACCGTTGAAGCAAGCAAGAAAACTGGTATTTTCATCGTTGATGACAAAAAGATATGCGTATGCAACAAAACTGACAAAAGACGCAAAGAGCAGGATGTCTTCCATGCAAGATACAACTGCGAAATTAGTCACAATAGTGACATTCCGCTTTGGCTCTTCGGCTTCCTCTACTAAAATACCAAACAAATATTAAAACTATAAACATAAAATATTGAAAAATGGCTAAAGAAAAAAAATTTATGACCTGCGATGGAAATGAAGCCGCTGCACATATTGCATATATGTTTACAGAGGTGGCTGCCATATACCCCATTACACCATCTTCGCCCATGGCTGAACACGTTGACGATTGGGCATCAAAAGGAAGAAAAAACCTTTTTGGAGACACCGTATCTGTCCAAGAAATGCAGAGTGAAGGTGGTGCTGCCGGTGCGCTTCACGGTTCTTTGCATGCAGGTGCCTTGACAACAACATTTACCGCATCACAGGGATTACTGCTGATGATTCCCAACATGTACAAGATTGCAGGAGAACTACTGCCCTGCGTCTTCCATGTCAGTGCTCGTACAGTAGCAACCCATTCACTCTCTATATTCGGAGACCACAGCGATGTCATGGCTTGTCGACAAACCGGTTTCGCCATGCTTTGCGAAGGCAGTGTTCAAGAGGTAATGGATCTCAGCGCCGTTGCACATCTGGCAACGATTGAAGGACGTGTTCCTTTTATCAACTTCTTTGATGGATTCCGCACTTCCCATGAATATCAGAAAATAGAAGTCATGGACCAGGAAGAGCTCCGTCCACTGCTCAACCAAGAAGCACTCAGCAGTTTCCGCTCCCGCGCCCTGACCCCTGAACACCCCGAAGCACGAGGAATGGCCGAAAATCCAGAAACATTCTTTGCCCACAGGGAAAGCAGCAACAGATATTATGATGCCATCCCCGACATTGTGGAAAAATATATGGCAGAAGTATCCAAGATATGCGGACGTGAATACAAATTATTCTCCTACTATGGCGCAAATGATGCCGAACGCTTGATTATCCTAATGGGATCAGCAACCGAGGCTGCACGCGAAGCCATCGACTACCTTGTTTCTAAAGGTGAAAAAGTCGGTATGATCAGCGTGCACTTGTATCGTCCATTCTCTGTCAAACACTTGCTCGCAGCTGTTCCTAAGACTGTGAGGAACATCGCCGTATTAGACCGGACCAAAGAGCCTGGAGCCAACGCAGAACCTCTGTACCTTGATGTCAAGGAAGCATTCTATGGTATTGAAAATGCTCCTTCAATCGTAGGCGGACGCTATGGCCTGGCATCCAGCGACACCACTCCAACAATGATTATCTCTGTATTTGATAATCTGAAACTTCCTCAGCCAAAGGATCACTTCACACTGGGCATCGTTGATGATATCACTTTCACTTCTCTGCCTTTAGAAGAAGAAAAAGCATTAGGTGGCGAAGGCATTTTTGAAGCAAAATTTTTCGGTTTAGGTGCTGACGGAACTGTCGGTGCCAATAAGAACTCTGTAAAAATAATCGGAGAAAACACTGACAAGTATTGCCAAGCCTATTTCTCTTATGATTCTAAAAAATCAGGCGGATTTACTTGTTCACACCTCCGTTTCGGTGATACGCCAATCCGCTCTACTTACCAAATCAAGACACCTAATTTTGTGGCTTGCCACGTACAGGCATACCTGCGGATGTATGATGTCTTGCGCGGTCTGCGCGATGGTGGCACATTCCTTCTGAATACAATCTGGGATGGTGCAGAACTGACAGAAAACCTTCCAAACAACGTCAAGAAATATTTTGCCAAACATAACATCACCGTCTATTACATCAATGCCACCAGGATAGCACAGGAAATCGGTTTAGGTAACCGTACCAACACCATTCTCCAGAGTGCATTCTTCCGCATCACAGAAGTAATCCCCGTTGAACTGGCAGTTGAACAGATGAAGAAATTCATCGTAAAATCCTACAGCAAAAAAGGCCAAGACGTTGTTGACAAGAACTATCAGGCTGTTGACCGCGGCAATGAGTATAAAAAACTCACCATTGATCCAGCATGGGCCAATCTCCCTGATGACGAAAACATAAAGAAGGATGAGCCTGAATACATTACCAATCTGGTACGTCCTATCAATGCACAAAATGGTGACCTTCTCCCTGTCAGTGCCTATAAGGGCCTTGAAGACGGTACATGGAACCAGGGCACAGCAGCTTATGAAAAGCGTGGCGTAGCCACATTTGTTCCTGTATGGAATGCAGAAAATTGTTCTCAATGTAATCGCTGCGCCTTTGTATGTCCCCATGCCGCTATTCGTCCATTTGTCATGGATGAGAAGGAAAAAGCCGGATTCAATGCTGACACTCTTGAGATAAAGGCTCCTGCACAATTCAAGGGTATGCAGTTCCGAGTTCAGGTTGACGTTCTTGACTGTTTGGGTTGCGGCAACTGCGTTGATGTCTGCCTCGGCAAGAAAGTCAATGGAGAAACCGTTCTGGCACTCAAGATGGTTCCCCTCGAAGGACAAGAGGCTGAAGCCCAGAACTGGGAATACTGCGTTAAAAACGTCACTTCCAAACAACATCTCATTGACGTTACAGCCAATCCGCGCGTCAGTCAGTTTGCAACGCCACTCTTTGAGTTCAGCGGTGCATGCTCCGGCTGTGGTGAAACTCCTTACGTCAAACTCGTCAGCCAACTCTTCGGCGATCATCAAATGGTTGCCAATGCCACTGGATGTTCTTCCATCTATTCCGGTTCCATTCCATCTACCCCATACACTACAAATGAGAAAGGTCAAGGTCCTGCATGGGCGAACTCTCTGTTTGAAGATTTCTGCGAGTTTGGCATGGGTATGGTTTTGGCAAACAAGAAAATGCGCAAGAGAATCAACGAGCTATTGAAAGAAATGATAGCCAGTGAGCGTCCTTCTGCAGAATACAAAGCTGCCGCTCAAGAATGGATTGACAAGCAGAACAATGCTACCGAAAGCCGTCAAGCAGCCGACAAACTGGTACCGTTCATAAAAGATGGTGCAGTTCAGGGTTGTCCTACATGCAAGGAACTTCTTGAGTTGACTCACTTCCTGCCTAAGCGCAGCCAGTGGATCATCGGTGGCGACGGTGCTTCCTACGATATTGGCTATGGAGGCCTGGATCACGTCCTTGCTTCCGGAGAAGATGTCAACATCCTCGTTCTCGACACCGAAGTTTATTCTAACACTGGCGGTCAAGCCTCCAAGGCCACTCCTATCGGTGCCATCGCCCAGTTTGCTGCAAGCGGGAAACGTGTCACCAAGAAAGACCTCGGTATGATGCAAGCCACTTACGGTTACGTCTATGTTGCCCAAATTGCTATGGGTGCTGACCAAGCACAGTGTCTCAAAGCTATCCGTGAAGCCGAAGCTTATCCCGGTCCCTCACTTGTCATTGCCTATGCTCCATGTATCAACCACGGTTTGAAAGCCAAAGGCGGTATGGGCAAGAGTCAAGCTGAAGAGGCTAAAGCCGTTGAATGTGGATACTGGCACCTCTGGCGCTACAATCCTGCCCTGGCAGATGAAGGCAAGAATCCGTTCACACTGGATTCCAAGGAGCCACAGTGGGATAAGTTCCAAGACTTTCTGGATGGTGAGGTACGCTTCCTCTCACTGAGGAAAGCCTTGCCTGAGCAGGCTCAGGAGCTTTATGATGCCACTAAGGCTGCTGCACAGAAACGCTATCAAAGCTACGTCAGGAAGACTAAGGAAGACTGGTCTATCTAACAAGCATCTATCATTAAAAGGAGAATACCCACACTTGCGGGTATTCTCCTTTATATTTTTATTTATATTCTCATAACTCCCTAACCCTCAGATTAACCTCATGCTTTTACTTTTTTTTCTTCTCACAACAATTCTACCACAGCCTAAAGATTACAAGCAACTCAATAAACAGGCTGTCAATGAATATCAGATTCCCATACGGCCTGGCTATGAGGGACGCAATCCTTTTTGGAACACTTATGCCAAGAAGTTCATCTATGCTCCGGCCTTTGATTTCAATCCTGTCAACGGGGCCGAGTATTATCTGTTCTCCGTCACGCTGCAAGGCACCATTGACAATACCGAAGTGAGAGGTGATGATGACGGAGAAGCCTTGAAAGCCTCATCCGGGAAAAAGTCTCTCTCCCTCAATGGACATCAGACATGGACATTCAAGGCCTCTTCACCCAAGAGCAATCTATCACCTATATGGAAATCACTGCCTGTAGGAGATATGCACGTCAAGGTGGAAGCCTACGACAAAGACGACCGGCAAATCGGTGTTGCCGGTGAACGCAGCTTTTTCCGTGACTTTCCCTTCAGCGGTCCTTATCACCCTGCCGTACGCCCCTATGAAGAGGCAGCCCGTATCGCTCTTCTGTACATACACGAAATGCCTGAAATACAGTCGTGGAAAGATAGTGTCATGCCCAACATGAACTATAAGCACAATACTTACGCCAACAAGATTATCGGCAACACCATCAGTGCCGAGATACTGGTTGCCAAACTGTTTCCCGAATATCGGGAAGATGCCCTGAGGATAGCTTGCAACGCCGCTCAGTTCCTCATTGACCACAGCCGGCCGGAGGGAGAGAAACTGGCATTCTTCCCTCCGACATACTACGGCAACCTCGTTGCCTCCAAACGCAACCAAGGACTGACCATGACCATGGATGCCTGCTATGCTGCCAATGCTTTTCTTGACATCTACGACATGACAAAAGAGGACATCTACCTGCAGCAGGCTCTGAAAATCATTAATACATACAGCAAACTTCAAGACAACAACGGAATGATTCCCATCAAGGTCAAGTTTGAAACCGGCGAAGCCGTCAATCCAAACGGAGCCCTGCAGACCCCTCTTATGGCGCTTATTGTCAGAATACAGAAACACTATGCCATACACCAGTATGACCACACTTTAGCCAAAGCTGAAAGATGGATGAACGACATCGCCCTCAAGTCATTTGAGATGAAAGGGCAATTTGAAGATATGTCAGTCAATGTCAAACCCTATGAGAATCTGACCAACAGCACTGCATCGGCCTATGCCTCCTACCTTCTGAGCAAGGAGAAACCGTCCCGACAGAACATTGCCGATGCCTTTGACCTCATCCGCTTCAGCGAAGACCAGTTTGTACATTGGGACTGCCTGCCGTCTCCCAATGGCATCAGACGCATGTACGGTCCGTGTGTCTTTGAACAATACCATTATAATACACCCGTAGACGCCAGTTCCTGCAATGTGGCCAATGCCATGCTGGACTACTATGAAGCCACTGGCGACAGGCTGGCTTTAGCCAAGGCCGTTGCACTCATCAATGAGCTTATCATAGCACAGGATATCCAGACCGGCAAGACATCGACTACAATTGATTATCGTGAGCCCTTCAAGGAGAAAGGCCGCGTCTTCTGGGTCAACTGCAGCCTCTCCACTATCAAGGCATGGCTGCGCCTCAGTGCCATGACTGCCCGCTGACAACAATAGCCGCATACCTGTCGGCTTTGCTTTAGGGACATCCCCCCATTCCCGTCATCCTGACAATAATCTGTTGCGGTATTAACAATAATTAACACTGTAACGGATTGTTTATTCAGCTATAGCATACCCTCGCCAGAAAGCATTGTGGCGGGGGTATTTTTTGCAGGCCTGCTGGTCTTCACTGGCAGGCCTGCGCGTCAAAACTGGCAGGCCTGCCAGTAAAAACAGCAAGGCCTGAGATTTTTTTAATAATGCCGGCACGGATACAACAATTGTTAATCAATGTTAATTTTGTTAAAAACCGCCTGCCGCAGGGAATTACCCGCACAGGAGCAATGTTTTGAGCACAAATACCTACCAATTGAAAAAATAAGTGTACCTTTGTATATTGTTTGCCTAAAGTCAATAGTTGTATAAACGGTGAAGATACTGATAGTCACAAATCATTTTATGCCGGAATCGTTTCGGATTAATGATGTCGCGTTTGAAATGGCGCAACGGGGGCATGATGTCACGGTACTGACCAGCATACCAGATTATCCCCAAGGCAAGTTTTATGACGGGTATTCATTATTCAAGAAGCGCAGGGAGGAAATAAACGGAGTGACTGTCATACGTGTTCCGGTTATTCCCAAAGGCAACGGCAAGAAGTTCAGGATGATACTGAACTATATGTCGGCTATCTTCTTTTTCACCTTCTATGGCCTGTGGGAAGCATTGACAAACCGTTTTGAATGTGTCTTCATCCATGATACCTCCCCCGCCTTTATTGCCATTCCCGCACTGATAGTAAAGAAAATCCAAAAGATCCCGATGCACCTGTGGATTCTGGACATGTGGCCCGAGAGCCTTATTGCCGGCGGTATCCGCAACAAGAAAGTGTACAGTGCCGTGGAAAGGATGATGAGTATCTTCTACCGAAACAGCACCAAGATTCTGATATCCTCATCAGGCTTCCGCAAGATGCTGACAGACAAGGGCGTAAAAAACGAGAAAATAGTATATCTGCCCAACTGGTGTGACGAAGCAGTGACACAGCGCAGCCAGTGCGAGATTCCCCAACTCCCCGAAGGGTTCAAAGTGATGTTTGCCGGCAACTACGGAGAAGCTCAGAACCTGGACAACGTCATGAAGGCGGCAAGACTGACCAAGGACAACAAGGACATTCATTGGATATTCATAGGCGATGGCAGGAAAAAAAGATGGGCCGATCAATATGTGGCCGACAACGGACTGGCAGATACCGTACATCAATACGGACGATTCCCCATCGAGACGATGTCATCATTTTTCGAGAAAGCCGACGTCATGTTGCTCCCCTTGCGCAACCAGCTGGTATTCAACATGACGCTCCCCGCCAAGATACAGGCATACATGGCAATAGGCAAACCCATCATGGGCATCATCAACGGCGAAGGAGCCGATGTCATAAGGAAGTCGTCCTGCGGATGGTGTGTTGATGCCGACGACTATGAAGGGCTTGCACAAAAAATAAAGACCATATCCAGCCTGCCAAGGGAAGAACTGGACAAACTCGGTTCAAACGGATATGAATATTACAAGCAGAACTTTACAAAAGACAAATGTGTAGGCCGCATTGAAAGAATCATCTGCGGCGAAGACATTCAGAATGCCATCTGACGCACACGGCACTTTTGTTTCCTGAACATGGCAAAACAGAACAGGAAAAAAAATATTTACCAGCCACAGCACTTCAGAGGGAAACAATTGGCTATGCAGGCATAGGCGACCTACTAAAAAATAAGTAATTTTGCATCATTATTAACAGAGTAACGGTACGCTTGTGAGTACCTTTTTTTCAATCATAGCGCGATAATGAAAGTATTAAAATTTGGAGGAACATCTGTAGGTTCCGTAGAAAGTATCCTGAGTCTGAAGAAAATCGTTGAATCTCAGGAAGAAGATTGTATTGTAGTGGTCAGTGCACTGGGCGGCATAACCGATAAACTCATCAAGACCTCAAACCTGGCCCTCGAAAAAGGAGGCGGCTACGAGGACGAATATCTGGAAATGCTGAAAAGACACAGAGACATGATCAATACCGTCATCACCGATGATTTGAAAAGAGAGGAACTGATGAAGAAGATTAATGTCCTGTTTGACGAGCTTCGCTCCATCCTATACGGCGTACATCTGATAAAAGACCTGAGTCCAAAGACAATGGCAGCTATTGTCAGTTACGGCGAACGGCTGAGCAGCCCCATAGTGACAGCACTCATTGACGGCGCCGAGTGGAAAGACTCCCGCACCTTCATCAAGACAGAGTATAAACATGGAAAACACTATCTGGCAGTAGAAGAGACCAATGCCTTGGTAAAAAAGGCATTCAAGACCCTGCCCCATGTCACTGTATGTCCCGGTTTCATCAGTTCCGACAAGCAGTCGGGCGAAACGACCAATCTGGGCAGAGGCGGCAGCGACTATACAGCATCCATCATTGCAGCAGCCCTCGAAGCCGAAGTATTGGAAATATGGACCGATGTCAACGGATTCATGACAGCCGATCCACGCGTCATCCCCGGAGCCTATACCATTGACCAGCTAAGCTACGTCGAGGCTACCGAACTGTGCAACTTCGGCGCCAAGGTGGTATATCCGCCGACCATCTATCCCGTATGTGTAAAAAACATTCCCATACGCATACTGAATACGTTTAACCCCGAAAACAAGGGAACAATCATAAAGGCAAAGATCGAAGGCGACACCAAGCCCATCAAAGGTATATCCAGTATCAACGGAACAGCACTGATAACCGTATCAGGATTATCCATGGTAGGTGTAATCGGTGTCAACCGCCGCATATTTACCGCTTTGGCCGATTCAGGCATTTCAGTATTCATGGTAAGCCAGGCGTCATCAGAAAACTCAACATCAATAGGTGTTCAGGAGGCTGACCTTCAGGCTGCCATCAAAGTACTCAACAACGAATTTGCCAAGGAAATAGAAACAGGTGCACTCTATCCCATGCAGGCCGAAACAGGTTTAGCCACTGTAGCCATTGTGGGTGAAAACATGAAGCACACACCTGGTATTGCCGGCAAGTTATTTGGCGCACTGGGCAGAAGCGGTATCAGCGTCATTGCCTGCGCCCAAGGTGCATCAGAAACCAACATCTCCTTTGTCGTCAACAGCAGCCTGTTGAGAAAAACCATGAACGTACTCCACGATTCATTCTTCCTGTCTGAAAACAAGGAACTGAACCTGTTTATCTGCGGAGTGGGTACAGTAGGAGGACATCTGATAGACCAGATCCATGCCCAGTATGAAAAGCTCATACAGACACGCCACCTGAAATTAAACATCGTAGGCATAGCCAACAGCAAGAACGCCCTGTTCAACCGCGACGGCATCAATCTGGACACATACAACGAGGAACTGAAGAAAGCCCCTGCCAGTGACATAAACCACCTGCTTGACGAAATCATAAAAATGAATATCTTCAACAGTGTTTTCGTAGATTGCACGGCAAGCAAGGAAGTGGCCACAATATACCAGACCCTACTTGAGCATAACATCAACGTAGTGGCAGCCAACAAAATAGCAGCATCTTCATCGTATGAAAACTATGCAAATTTAAAGCAGACTGCCCTGAGACGTGGCGTAAAATTCCTGTTTGAAACCAACGTCGGGGCCGGACTGCCCATTATTGGCACAATCAACGATTTGCTGAACTCAGGCGACAGAATACTGAAGATTGAGGCCGTAGTCAGCGGAACACTGAACTTTATCTTCAACGAGCTCTCCGCAGACGTTCCCCTCTCAGAAACCATCAGGAGGGCTAAGGAACAGGGGTACAGCGAGCCTGACCCCCGAATAGATTTAAGCGGCAAGGATGTCATCAGAAAACTTGTCATTCTGGCCCGTGAGGCAGGATACAAGATAGAGCAGGAAGACGTGGAAAAGCACCTGTTCATACCCGAAGAGTATTTTGAAGGAACGCTGGAGACATTCTGGAAAAAGATACCTTCGTATGACGAGACATTTGAGCAGAAACGCAAAGAAGTAGAAAATGCTGGAAAACGCTGGCGCTTTGTTGCCGTTGCAGAGTCAGGAAAGACAAAAGTTTCCCTGGAAGCCGTCGACAAGCAGCACCCCTTCTACAATCTGGAAAGTTCAAACAACATTATCCTGCTGACGACAGAACGCTACAGAGACTATCCAATGATGATAAAAGGATACGGTGCCGGCGCCAGTGTGACGGCAGCAGGAGTTTTTGCCAATATCATGTCTATCGCCAATATCTGATTTGCCGATGAAACACATCATTATATTAGGTGACGGCATGGCCGATCATCCCATAGACATATTAGGCGGCAAGACTCCCCTCCAATATGCCCATACACCTTATATGGATATGCTGGCCCGTTCAGGACGCACCGGACGCCTCCAGACTATCCCCGAAGGATTCCTGCCTGGCAGCGAAGTAGCCAACACGGCCATCCTGGGATATGACTTGACCAGCGTCTACGAAGGACGCGGCCCCCTTGAGGCTGCCAGCATAGGCTACGAAATGCAGCCGGAAGACATGGCCATAAGATGCAACATCGTATGTCTGGAAAACGGAAAGATTAAGAATCATCATGGCGGACATCTGACAACAGAGGAAGGTGATATGCTGATACGATATCTGGATGAAAAACTGGGAAATGAAAACATCAAGTTTATTACCGGCATCCAGTACAGGCACCTCTTGATTATCAAGAACGGAAACAAACATCTGGAATGTGCTCCCCCTCATGACTATCCCGACAAAGACTGGGAGCCCCTGTTGATCAGGCCCGAAAAAGGCTGCGATGACAAACATGACGGCAGAATGACTGCACCAGAAACCGCCAGTCTGCTCAATGACTTGATATTAAAATCCCAGGAACTGCTGGCCAAGCATCCTTTTAATCAGGAACGCAGGTCAAGGAAGGTTGATCAGGCCAATTCCATATGGCCGTGGAGCGGCGGATATCGCCCCAAGATGAAACCGCTGGGACAATATTTCCCTTCCATAAAGGAAGGAGCTGTCATCTCCGCCGTTGACCTGATAAGAGGCATCGGCCACTATGCTGGATTGAAGATTATTGATGTTGAAGGCGCAACAGGACTGGCGAATACCAATTATGAAGGTAAGGCTCAAGCAGCCATCAACGCTCTGAGAAACGATGATTTCGTATTTCTTCATTTGGAGGCATCAGACGAGGCCGGACACGATGGTGATGTAAACCTGAAACTAAAGACAATAGAATATCTGGACCAGAGAATTGTCAAACCCATTTATGAAGAAGTGTCTCACTGGGAGGAAAGTGTCTGCATCGCTGTTTTGCCAGATCATCCTACACCTGTGGAACTGCGCACCCATGTAAACGAACCGGTTCCCTTCCTGATATGGCATCCTGGCATTAAACCCGATGAGGTAAGAGAGTACAACGAAACCAGTTGCGTGGAGGGATATTATGGCATGCTCCATCTAAGTGAGTTTATACGTGAATTTATGAAAATACAATAAGAGTATGAAATATTACAGTACGAATGGTATTGCTCCCTTGGCCACTCTGCAAGAGGCCGTGACCCAAGGGCTGGCTGCTGACAAGGGTTTGTTCATGCCCGAGAGGATAGTTCCCCTCACAGATGATTTCTACGCAGAAATCGACCGACTATCATTCCGTGAAATTGCCTATAGGGTTGCCCAAGCCTTCTTTGGAGAGGATATTCCCCAAAATGACTTGAAAGATATAGTATATGACACCCTCCAATTTGACTGTCCCGTTGTCAAGGTAAAGAATAATATCTATAGTCTGGAACTCTTTCATGGGCCCACCTTAGCTTTCAAGGACGTCGGTGCACGCTTCATGGCACGGATGCTGGGTTACTTCAGGCAACAAGGCAACAATAAGGGACTGGTCAATGTCCTTGTAGCTACCAGCGGTGATACCGGAAGTGCAGTCGCCAATGGATTCCTCGGCGTAGACGGCATCCATGTTTACGTATTATATCCCAAAGGAAAGGTCAGCGCCATTCAGGAATGTCAGTTTACCACATTGGGTAAAAATATTACAGCATTAGAGATTGACGGCGTATTTGATGACTGTCAGGCACTGGTAAAAAATGCCTTCATGGATGAAGAACTGAACAGACACATGGTTCTGACGTCAGCCAACAGCATTAATGTAGCAAGATTCCTGCCTCAGGCTTTCTACTATTTTTATGCCTATGCCCAGATGAAGCGTATCGGACTGGCTGATAACTTAGTCGCATGCGTACCCAGCGGTAATTTTGGAAACATCTGCTCAGCTCTGTTCGGGAAACGGATGGGGTTGCCGATAAAGCGTTTCATAGCTGCCAACAATGCCAATGATGTTTTCTTCAAATATCTACAGACTGGTAAATACGAGCCTCAGCCCAGCATTCAGACAATCGCTAATGCTATGGATGTGGGTAACCCCAGCAACTTCGCACGCATCATTGACCTATATCAGGGTAATTATCATGCCATTTGTAAGGATATCCAAGGATGCACCTATACTGACAGTCAGATTGCTGCATCCATAGAAAAATGTTATAGAGAGACAGGATATCTGTTAGATCCTCACGGTGCATGCGGTTATCGGGCACTTGAGGATAACCTGGCCGATAACGAAGTGGGATTCTTCTGCGAAACAGCTCATCCTGCAAAATTCCAATCAACGGTAGAAGCAATCATAGGCAAAGAATTCTCTGTCCCTTCCAGGCTGGCAGCCTTTATGAAGGGCACAAAGCAGAGTGTCCCCCTGTCAAAGGATTTCTCAGCATTCAAAAATTACATGATGAATAGATAAAAAAAACAAGTACCGCTATTGGAGGAGTCTTTCCCACTGCGCAAAAATACTTGTTTTATTGAATTCTTTCAGGACAGCATTGTTCCTGTTACCCATACTGACGGCTTTCTGCCCATTTGCCTCCATCAGTTCACTTGCACGACTGACAAGGGAGGCAAAGTCATTAACGTTAATGATAAAGCCATTAAGTTGGTCTGCTACGATGTCAACAGCACCTCCATCGCTTCGGGCAACAATAAGGGCATTATTATTATATGCCGCCTCAAGCATTGATGTACTCAGACCCTCATATTTGGACAAAAGAACTGATATCTTGCTACGTTTCAAGTATTCTGTTACATTCCTCACAGTACCTGGCAACTCTATTCTTTCCATGTGATGCCTGCTGATATAGCGCTCCATCTTTTTCCTGTCAGGACCATCACCCAAGATAATAAAACGCCAGTCTGGATGAATTGCGCACAGACTTTTCCATAATTTCAGCATCAGCATAGGACGTTTCTCAAAACTAAGCCTGCCGGCATATACCATAATATTTTCCTTTTCGCCCTCCCCTTCCAGCGGTGAAATATCTATAGGATTGCAAATATACCTTATCTGCGGTGTATCTTCCGGCAGCTTCAGGATATGACATAATTCCTTTTTAGCCTGTCGGCCGACACATATCATTCCATACTGGCTGACTATACTTCTGAACAATTTCATGTGTAAAGGCTTCCAGTATAAAGCCATTTTGAGATACTGGACAAGAAAACGTGGCGACGTGATATATTGCTGCCAATCATAATACTTTTTTATCCAGTAATAAGGTGTACTGTGCAAGACAGGAAATACCTTACAGCCAATGGCAGACAGATTCCTGATAACAGGATAAAACAGTTTAAGGTTCTCCACCTGCGCAATGACATGACTTATTTCGTATTTCGCCACAATATTTTCCAATTGCTGCGCTGTAGGATAATCATTGTGAATAATTTCAATATCTATGGGATATTCGTACTGAATATCATTCGTACTCTGCAGAGATATGAGGCACTTCACAGAAATCCCATTTTGAAGCAACAGGTTTGTCAAGTTGAGGGTAACCTTCTGTACCCCTCCAAGCAGGGAATAATCGTAAATAAGTATTGCTACACTATTCATGTTGCCAGTTATTGTTTTTTAGCGGCATCGGCAAGCAGTTCAACATACCTGTTCCTGTTTTTCAGAATATCCGGTAGTTTTAACAAATACCGACAGAAAATAGGTATTGCTCTCTTCTTGTCGCGCCACATCATGAACATGACACCTATATATGGATTTGTATTCCATTCTTGGTGTTGAATAAATACATTGAAGGCATTTACCTTATACCACCCTTCAATAATAACCATGAGTTTGTCTATGCTGCGCTTACCAAATGACAGGCTCTGGTTATTCGTATAATAATGATACAACGGCTTGTCGATAATCTCATATTTCTCCAGGCAAAATCCCAGCATCAATGAAAACTGTACGTCATTGCCAATGATTGTTTCCTCGAAACAAATGTGATGTTCCCGTATAAAGTTTTTGGATATCATCTTATTCCACGGGACATGAAACCGATATCTGACATAATCGGCATCCCTTTGGCTTATTCCGTTCTGCGTTTTTGCCCACAGCGCCTTGTCCTCTTCTTTCAACAGGCATCCGACTTCAAGCATGAAATTGAAGTAGACAACATCGTACGATGAGTCTACATAGCCATCCAGGATATCCATGAAACCGTCGCTATAGAAGTCATCTGCATCCGCAAACAAGACCCAACGCCCTACAGCCTTTTCCATTCCTACATTTCTGGCATGTCCAGCCCCTTTTGAATCCTGTTTGCTGATGCTTATAAGGTCCACGTCTGCTCTGACATTACGTGGAAACTTGTCTTCGTCGCTGTTGTCGTCAACAACGATAATTTGGATATCTTCCCGCTGGGGTATACTGGCAATGCAGCGTTGTAACAAGTCCGGGCAATTCTTATGGGGTATGATAAAACTGTAGTTCATCGCTGCCATTGATGTCAATTGTCCTTTTTACTCGGGGGGAAGATTCCGAAAGAATATATCAACGGGCGCGCCGGATATATCCGATAACATCACCGCGACTTACTGTATCTCCCTGCTTGGCAGTTATTTCTACTATCTTTCCTCCCAGGTCAGCCGGGACAGATACCAGACGGCCGTTGGCTGTCTCAATGATACAGAACTCTTCGCCTTCTTCGTATTCCTTTCCGATGTAAGGTTCCAATGCCGGGCGTGCTTCGTCCGAGGTACCGATTTCCCACAAGACCTTACCTGTTTCCGGTGCCACGATGGCATCAGCTTCAGCATGCTTGAAGGCGGCTATCTGCTCGGCTGATAATCCCTGAGTAGCTGCCAGTTTGGCATCCTTGGCTTTCTGAAGGTCAGCCTCAAAATTCTTTTTAGCCTGTCCGCTCTTATAGTTACGATACTGCTCGGGGTGCATGGCCAGTTCAAAGAGTTCCTCGTCATCCTGCCCATATTCCCAGCCATTTTCGTCCATTTCCTTTCTGAAATCATCAAGGGCATTGGGGTAAAGGGTGTGAGGATCTATATCGGTAAATTCCTTGCCTTTCTCCTTGGCGAGTTTCTTGATTTCCGGTGCGATCTTGCCTGGTACCTTACCGCTTTTGCCCAGAATCATGCCCCACATGGCATCATCCATCATGACAAAGCGTCCCTTACCCTGGGCAATGGTCAGCAGGTTCATCAGGGCTATATTCTTGACATATTGCGAGAATGGTGTCACCAATGGAGGATAGCCTACCATCGGCCATACATATTCTACTTCGTTGAACAGGGCCACCAACATATCATCGGTAGTCAGTTCAGCTTCTCCGTTCTTCTTGCGTATATTATTGATAGCACCCTGGATACCTCCCAGGTCAGCCATCATAGAGCCCATCATGCCGCCGGGCAGTCCACATCCGAGCAGCAGGGAGGTCATATGCTTGTTGGCAGGATTGATGAAATAGCCCAGCCATTCGTCAATAAATTCCTGCGTCATGCTGCGCGCTTTCATATAGGCGTTCATGTTGATTTCGGGAACGTCGAATCCCTCGTTCTTCAGCATGCTCTGAACCGAGATGATATCAGGATGCACTTTACCCCAGCTCAGCGGCTCTATAGCTGTATCTATGATGTCGGCGCCGTTGTTGCAGACTTCGAGGATGGACGCCATAGAGAGTCCGGGGCCGGAGTGGCCGTGATACTGTATGATTACTTCGGGATGTTTTTTCTTGATCATTCCCGTCAGTTTGCCCAGCAGCGCAGGCTGCCCTATGCCGGCCATGTCCTTCAGACAGATTTCAGGTGCACCGGCCTCAATGAGCTGGTCGGCTATCTTGCTGTAATATTCGGCCGTGTGAATCGGCGAATTGGTGATGCAGAGCGTTGCCTGAGGTATCATGCCGCCTTCCTTGGCATATTTGATACTGGGGATAATGTTGCGCACGTCATTCAGCCCACAGAATATACGGGTGATGTTCGTGCCCTGTTTGGCCTTGACCTTATACATCAGCTGGCGCACATCGTCGGGGACGGGATACATACGCAGGGCATTCAGGCCGCGGTCAAGCATATGGGTCTGGATGCCGGCTTCATTGAAAGGCTTGCAGAATGCACGCACTGCCTCGTTGGGGTTTTCGCCTGCAAGGAGGTTGACCTGCTCAAAGGCGCCGCCGTTGGTCTCGACACGGGCAAAACAGCCCATTTCTATAATCACAGGCGCTATACGCGCAAGCTGGTCCTTTCGGGGCTGGAACTTACCGGAACTCTGGAACATGTCGCGGTATACCAGGCTGAACTGTATTTTTTTCTTTGTTGCTTTCATTCTTTTTTAATCTTATTGTCTTTGTTTAAGGTACAAAAATACGAAATTAACCTGACATGTGCATTTTTCCACGCTATTTTTGCCTACTGGCAGAACTGGCCGAAGATGACCGCATTGGAGAACAGGGGCACAGAACTGTAGAAGCAGGAGCGGAAACATACGCTGACGTTGAAATAGATTATCCTGCCCTTCCCTTTGACCTTGGTGAGTACGGCGGGCGTACCGGCAATGTTGTTCATATAGGCCGGGGCGAAGTAGCCCGACAGCGGTTTGTCGCCAAAGGTGTACAGCGCCTCGTCGTTATTCTCAAGGGCCGTGGTCCCCATCTTGAACACCGGTATCTCCTGTGCGCCCATGCCCCAGGCCAGCGGGCTGTCGTGACGCAGTTTCATCTGCAGTATGCCGCCGGGGAAACCGCTCTTGACGGCAGCCGTGTCCGTCTTGTCGCGTTTCTTCTCGGCAAGACTTTCCATCCCCATGTCGTAAAGCATTTCGCGGGCACTGTTGGCACATATCAGCGTCCCCCCGTCTTCCACCCATTTGAGCAGCCGGGCATATTCGGGCCCGCCTGTCGGCAGGCTGCTTGCCATGATGATGGTGTTATATCTGTTCAGGTCGGTATTCTGCAACTTGACCGCATCGACCATCGTGGGTTTCATCTGGAAGCGGTAGTCCAGCAGATACCAGTAGGTGCCCAGCGTGGTGGCCAGCCTGTTGTTCACATTGATAATGGCTATGCGTGCCTGCCTCAGTTGCCGGCATGCCGTCGAGTCAAAGTCCTCTCCGACGGCCATGACATCCACGCCTGTGCGCCCGGCTTCCTTGCTGATGACATCCCGGGTGGTCCGGGCATAGACGGTGCCGTCGGGGCCGGCCCACAGCCTTGCTCCCTGGCTCTGCAGGGCATATATCATGGCCGGGGTGTAGAATTCCGCTGTGCCGAACCTGTAGACGCCTTCCGTCGGTTCTCCTTTCACCTGCCCCTTGGGGAAGCTCCAGTCGGTCACCTCCTCCAGTTTGAGTTTTCTGCCGTCATACTCCCGGCTGTCCAGTCCGTAGGCCAGCGGCAGTGTCCAGGCTGTGATGTCATAGAAGATACTGTCGCCGAAGCCGTCCTTCTTGACATCCATGATGCTGTGCACCAGTGCGGGGTTGTTGCCCTTGAAGGGTATGAAGTAATGGCCACCCTGACGCGCCTCGCGCCTGCCGAGTCCGCCCGTCACCCTGCACACCTTGACCCCGTGGCGGTGGAGCATGTTGAGAAAATGCCACGTCACGGCCTTCGACTTGCTCTCCTTGAAGATAAAGCCTTCGCTGTCGTCCTGATGGGGCAGGTTGCGGTAGAAGTCAAGCATATATTTCTGGAATACGGCCTTCTCCTTCCATGCGGCATAGATGATGGCAAACTGGGCCGCCGCCTGGTTGCGTATAGTGAAGGGGAAGGTCAGCAGGCCGCCGGTGGTATTGCGGTAGTGTCCGCGCGACGAGGCCTGTTCGCAGAGCAGGCATACCGAGCCCTGTACGTCGCCGTAGGCAGCTCCCTTGCCGATATAGTAGTCGTCATATCCGCGCAGGGTAAAATATTTTGACCCCATGCGGTCAAACGCTCCCTTGATATATTTAGCCACCTCGCCGGCCATTTTCTGATTGTCCCTCGGCAGCTGGTCCGACACGCGCAGCGGATGGCCGGGCGAGAAGAAGAACGTACTGTTCGACCCCATCTCGTGATGGTCGCTCATGACGTTGGGCAGCCATTCGTGGAACACCTCCACCCCGAAGCGGGCCTCGGGATGCTCCAGAAACAGCCAGTCGCGGTTGCAGTCGTGCCAGTAGTGGTTATAGCGGCTGTTGGGGCCCGCCTCACTGAACTCCCGGCCCTGGTCGTCGCCGTTGTTGCTGAATCCGCGGTTGGTATTGACCCATGAGGCAAAGCGGTTGATGCCGTCGGGGTTGAATCCCGGTATGAGCAGCACCACGCAGTCGTCGAGCATCTTGTCGATGTCGGCTCCCCGGGCGGCAGCAAGGAAGTAGGCTGCCACCACGGCGCCCTGCACGCCCGACGGTTCATTGCCGTGGATCGAGCTGCCCACGCATACCACGGCAGGCCCCCCGCTGTCCTCCCCCCTTGTCACCCTGAGGTGGTTCAGCCTCAGTTCCTCCAGCCGTTTCTGGTTGCGCGGCGAACTGATGCGCAGGCATACCAGCGGACGGTGCTCGTAGGTATAGCCGTAGGTCTTGATGCTCATGCGGTCAGACTCTTGGGCCAGCAGTTCCATGTAGCCCGCCACCTGGGCCCATTCCATATGCTGGCTCCCCAGCGGGAAGCCCATGTACTCCTCGGGCGTCGTGATGCTCTCGTCCAGCGTATATTGCCACTGGTCGGGCATATAGTAGTCCAGTCCCACCCTGTAGGTATCGGGGCGCGGTTGCGCTCCTGCCCAGAGAGCCGTCATCAGGCATCCCCATACCGCAAGCCGTCTACTCAGGCGGCAAGTCCGTTTCAAGAAATCAGCTGTCAAAAACATATCGCTTCTATTTTATTTTTATTTTATGTATTACGTTCAGTACCGCAAAGATACCCAAAAAGTCCGAAAGGACTGATGTTTAAGGTAAGAAGTAAGACTTCCGAAAGTCCGAAAAATCCGTAAATCCGTGATTCCGTAAATCCAAACCTCAAACTTCATACCTCATACCCCCATAATCCCGGGCACATATAAAACAAAAGCGAGGGAGAACAGTTTCTCCCTCGCTGCTGCAATAACACCACTATCAGATATGCCCTATGCAGGATGACCCGCAGATGGCGGCGGCTATGGCCGACAACACTGTGCAGATGAGGTTAATCAGCGTTTTGACTTCTTCTTTCTTCATCGCCGGCCTCCTTTGCTACATTTCAGCGAAGTACGCCGTAAGTTCCATGTCATCGTTTACCGTGACGGCGCGCGTTGCGTTGGTGTCGTTGTCGCTCCAGCGCACAAACTCGTAGCCCTCAGCCGGAGTTGCCGTAATGGTGGCAACGGCCCCTTCGTTGTATTCGCCTGCACCGGTCACGCTTCCGCAGCTGTCGCCGGGGTTAACCTTGAGGGTCAGGGTGTGCTTTGTGCCTGCGGTGGTATCGCCCTCGTCCAGCTCAACCTCACCCTCCGGGGTTATGTCCTTCTGGACATTGCCGTTTCGGTCATAACAGGTAATGTTGATGCTCGTCTTGGCAAGCACCTGCTTGGTAGCCACGTTGGGGGTAAAGATGACACGGCGCGCACGTATCAGCTTGGTGCTGACATCCTCGAGTTTCTCCACGGCCTGCGCCCTGATGCCGAATCTCATGGTTCCCAGCCCCGGCACGGGTACGGAATGGCCTTCAAGCGCCCATGCCCTGATGATATCGCCAATAGCATCCCATGATGCACGTATCGGGCCTGGGGCTACGCCACTGCGCAGCATTGCTTCCTCGATGACTTTGTCCACTGTAAGCCGGTTATACAACTGCGGCTGCATGACATAGCGGTAATTGCCTTCCTGATTCTTGTCGAACTTGAGCAGGCGTTCGACTGCCTTGATTTTAATTGCCATAATTCTTACATTTTTTTTATGAGTTAGTTTTAGTTTTTGCGAGCAGTGACTTCACCGTTTTCCTGTACCCGTCCACTGGTACCGGGGAGGACGAATGCTTCAGGGGAAAAACGCCTCATCACTTTCGACAATGCAAAATTACCCTCCCCTTCCGCTCTCATGCAAGGCTTTTTCCGACTTCCCACATCGACCGATGCGGAAAATCAAACCAAGCCATTGTAAATCAACTACAAAAATTTGCTTCCAAACCAGACTTTCCCTTATGACCTGCCCGGCGGCGTCCTCCTCCAGCCGTCTTTACGCCCAGGCTGCCGCAGGCCTGCCCATTCCCCGCATCAAGAAATTCCGATTCAGGCTGATTCTGCCGTATTGCCAGCATAAAGCCCCGACGTGTTTGCGCCGAGGCTTTATGCTGCAACAAGACTTTCCAACAGGAAACCTTATTATTTATATTCCTGACTTTTTCCGATAATATTCCGTCATTTCAGCACTTTCCTTGCAGTGCCGTCATTGTAGCGGATGATGTTCACGCCTTTTCTCGGCTCTGTCAGGCGCCTGCCCTGAAGGTCATACCAGCCTGAAGGCTTGATGCCGTCATCTGCCTTGACTGTGCTGATACCGGAAACGTATTTCTTGGAGAACGCTTTTTCTTCGTATTCCATTTTGTCATTAAAGGTGAAAATAGTATCTCCGTCTACAACACAATCCAACACTATAGCTTCGGTTTGAGCCTGATAGATCCTGCAGTATGGTGCCCAGTTCATCAATGGGTGGCTGGTAGTCCCGACTCCTTCAATCCAGTAGCCGTACGTACCCCATATCTTATAATAATTATCAACTTCTTCAACTTTTACATCTGTACCACATAATACCGTCAAACGCTGATTATGGTCTCTGAACAGGTGGTTTTCGATATTCAGCACTTGCCTGTCTTCCATAAACGGTGGGTTATATCCACCTGATTCCTCTTGATATACAGTATAAGTTACAGTCTGTACCCTGTCACCTTTCTTCAGGCCGAAATCATACATCAGTTCTTCCTTGTTCTTGGACGGACGGAAGCAATAAACTTTTTTATCTTTCTCATAAAGGGCACCCTCATACATCGTTGTACCGTCATTATGCCATACATTATAACTGTACATCTTCTTGCAGGCAATGGCGTTGATGATGGTGTCGCCCTTAATATAAGTCTTACCATACCATTCAGATCCCGAAGGGGCAAGGGCATCGGGCAGAACAACGAAATCCCATATTTTACCCTCTGCCACGAAGGGGGTATAGGCTTCCTGCGCCTTGATTTCACAACCTATAGCCACCAATAGGTTCAACATAATAAATACTAACTTTTTCATAATCCGATTTTATTTTGAGTTTACTGTAATTTGTCTTTATCTATATTTTTCTGAGTATTCATGACCGGTTATCTTGCCGTTCGCCTTGATGATGCCCTGATTGAACAAAACCTCAACCCAGATATAGCAGAACAGGGGAAAGAGCAAAAATACCAAGTAAATTTAATCCTCTCATTCTTAATCAATTTTAATCATTCACCGCCAAAATTATGAAAAAAAAACTAAGAAAACAAATAAAAATGCAACTATTTTTACCTCTTTTTTTGGGGGGG
>CACYCZ010000141.1 GCA_902773055.1 uncultured Bacteroidales bacterium | reverse complement strand
CTTCCCCACGACAGTACGATGACCACACTGACTCCCACGACTCGCTTGTCCTCCGCCCAACCCTTGCTTTTCTCTTACCAAGCCCAAGCCGTACTCGATGCCGGACGAGAAGTCTACCGCTACTACCACAAAACCTGGCAACAGCGAGGCGGAGGCTCACCCGATGCCTCCCTCTACGATATCAAAGAATACTTTAAGGGTCGCAACAACAACGGCAAGATGAACAACAAAAGCGACGATGCCACTTTCAACGAACTTATGGAGCGTTTACGTGCTACTATGCAAGACCTCGCCCAAGCCATCGAACCCAAAGTCTATGAATACGGTTTTCTCAAATAGGCACTAGGATAAAAGTTCAACTCCCATAATGTCTATTTCTATCTCACTGAATCCTCACGAGGCAAATGACACCCGTTTGGATTATCGAGAAATGGACACTATTGTCTCTTTTACTGACTTCTACTTTGCATGGAAAAAAGGCAATATCGAAAACACCAATAAACGCATTAGGCAATATATTCCGAAAAATACAGAGTTTAACAAACCGGATGATGAAGATTTAAGAGAAATTCAACTTAGAATTATACACAACCAAGTGAAAAACTTAATTTCGATACACCTTCTTTTCTCTTTTTCAAAAATTTTTCTAATATTGCACTTTGATGTTGAAGCTACACACCTTTTTGTTTATTGCTTTATTTGTAAAAATGCAAAAAAAATCATATTTTTGTTCTATAGTTGATTGTTTCATTCTGAAAGTCGTTTTTCAACAATAGGTACCCCCATACCTCCCAAAAGAGGTAACATCTACGTTCAAAATGATTTTTATTTATGGGACAATCCCATTTTTTACGTACGAATAATAAAAATACAGATATGGTAAATTTTAAGGATTTAGGGTTAGTGAATACCCGTGAGATGTTTAAGAAAGCTATAAATGGCGGTTATGCCATTCCGGCTTTCAATTTTAACAACATGGAGCAGATGCAGGCTATAATTATCGCATCTGCGAATACGAAAAGTCCGGTTATTTTACAAGTGAGCAAGGGGGCTCGTCAATATGCCAATCAAACGCTGTTGCGTTATATGGCGGAAGGGGCCGTAGCCTATGCTAAAGAGTTAGGATGGGAACATCCGCAGATTGTTCTCCATCTCGACCATGGTGACAGTTTCGAGTTATGCAAGAGTTGTGTCGATATGGGCTTTTCCAGTGTGATGATAGACGGCAGTTCGTTGCCCTATGAAGAAAATATCGCCTTGACAAAAAAAGTGGTAGATTATGCGCATAAATATGATGTGACGGTTGAAGCCGAACTCGGTGTATTAGCAGGAGTTGAAGATGATGTTGTTGCGGAAGAATCTCATTATACCAAACCAGAAGAGGTAATTGACTTTTCTCAGCGTTCTGGATGTGATTCTTTGGCTATTTCTATTGGTACTTCTCATGGTGCTTACAAATTTAAGCCAGAGCAATGTACGCGAGATCCCAAGACAGGTAAATTGGTACCTCCTCCTTTGGCTTTTGATGTATTGCATGAAGTTGAGAAAAAACTTCCAGGATTCCCTATAGTTTTACATGGTTCTTCTTCTGTACCTCAAGAGTATGTTGATCTTATTGATAAATATGGCGGCAACTTGCCCAATGCTGTAGGTATACCAGAGGAACAGCTTCGTGAAGCATCCAAGAGTGCTGTATGTAAGATTAACATTGATTCTGATTCACGTTTGGCTTATACTGCAGGTGTACGTGAAACTCTTGCTTTGCATCCTGATTACTTTGATCCTCGTCAGTATGGTAAAGTTGCTCGTAATTATATGATTGACTTATACAAACATAAAATTACTGACGTTCTTGGTAGTGACAATAAACTTGCAAAGTAATTAGTTAGAAAATTGGAATTATAAAAACAGAAAAAGAAGGAGAAAATTTTTCTCCTTCTTTTTTTGTTTTTCCTTATACAAATTTATACAAATGATATAGAATATTGTTTGTTGATAATGTCCTACAACTTTTCACATATATCTATTAATAATTATTGAAGTATTCAAAAGGATATCTATTTATAATCTTCGTATTTACTAATTATTTATTTCTTTAACTATTTCCATACCTTTTTTCAATGCTTCCAAATTTATTGGAATTAAATCATGATGGCGCTTCGGTAATGTCTTGAAGAGCGCTTCCTTGATATTTTCGAGTTTTACAAAAGGTCTGACTCTTAAGAGTCCACCTAAAATTAACATATTAAATACTTTTATATTTCTCATTTCCGCAGCGGTATCCATCGCATTGAGTTCATAGATATGGATGTCATCTCGCTTTGGGGGAATCTGTATCCCAAAAGTGTCATATATAAGCGTTCCTCCAGGCTTGATGTATGGTAAAAAACGTTCTAAAGAGGGCTGGTTTAATAATATGGCAGTAGTGCATGTGTTGAGGATGGGAGAGTATATTTTCTGATCACTGACGATAACTGTGACATTTGCAGTTCCTCCTCTTTGTTCTGCCCCATAGGCAGGTAACCATGTTACGTTTTTGTTGTCTGCAATACCTGCATATGCAATAAGTTTACCCATAGATAAGACACCTTGTCCACCAAACCCAGATATTATTATTTCTTCTTTCATTGCTTAATGTCTTTTAGATCACCTAAT
Source organism: uncultured Bacteroidales bacterium (assembly GCA_902773055.1). Lineage (GTDB taxonomy): Bacteria > Bacteroidota > Bacteroidia > Bacteroidales > Bacteroidaceae > UBA6382. Next base: position 7,067 of record CACYCZ010000141.1, on the reverse strand, counting down.
TGGTAAAATTCAAACATATTTTTTTCCATCCACTCATTGGCTTCTACAGGTGTTTTTTTCCATCCGGTAGAACAGGTGGATACAATTTCAACCAAGTTAGATCCAATGCCGTTCATGGAGTTTTCAAAAGCTTTCTTAATTGCAGATTTCGCCTTACGTATTGCAGCGACATTATGCACACTTTGCCGGCTGACATACGCAGTACCTTCCAAATGTGTTGCCAGATCAGTAATGTTCAGAGGGTAACCATGCAGTTCTGGAACCCTTCCGTAGGGGCATGTTGAAGTTTTCATTCCAAGCAATGTCGTTGGTGCCATTTGTCCTCCTGTCATGCCATATATAGCATTGTTTATGAATATTATAGTTATTTTTTCACCGCGATTAAGGGCATGAATTGTCTCACAAGCTCCGATACATGCCAAATCGCCGTCGCCCTGATATGTAAAGACCAAGCGATCTTTCCATAGTCGCTTGCATGCAGTGGCCACAGCAGGCGCCCTGCCATGAGCAGCTTCTTGCCAATCTATATCCAAGTATCTATATGCAAAGACCGCACATCCTACGGGGCATATCCCAATTGTTTTCTCAGAGAGTTCCATTTCTTCAATAATTTCGGCAATGAGTTTATGTACAACTCCGTGAGAACAGCCAGGGCAATAGTGCATTACCGTGTCATTCATTAATTCTGGCTTTTTAATAACCAGATTCTCTGGCTGGATTATATCATCTTTTGTCATTTTTGTTTTGTTTTATTGAGATTCTTAGGTAAACTTCAACAGCTTTGACTAATATTGCAATTAGGCAGGAACTGAAAAAAGCCGGCAGACCATCAGGAAGTGGATAAATAAAATAGAGTGTAATGGTAACGATAACCATTATGATAAAGATGAGATTTAGTGTATTGCGTATTTTGAAATATTTATCACGCTGCTGAGGGGTTCTGAAATTGTTGAGTATGCCGTTGTCTATATGATCCATACTATTATTATTGTTTTATTAAAGCAATCATGGCTTCTATCAGTTCATCAGGTGTCGGGACTACGCCTCCTGTACGTCCATAATGGTATACAGGGCGCTGACAATTGATGGATAGTTTGACATCATTAATCATTTGGCCAGCATTCATCTCGCATACCAGAATCTCTTTGACAGTAGGTAAAATCTTGTTTAGGCAATCTTTGGGGAATGGCCATAAGGAAATAGGGCGGAGTAGGCCGACTTTATGTCCCCTGTTACGCAAGACGACAACGGCCTCTTCTGCGCATCGTGATACACTTCCAAAGGCAACATAAAGATATTCAGCATCATCACACAAAAATGTGGTGGCGCGTTGTTCGTTCTTGGACATTAAGGCATATTTTTGTTGCAACCTTGTGTTACGTTGCTCCATTGTCTTTGGATCCATTTCAAGAGAACTGAAGATGTTGGGTTTTCTCTGTGTCAGGTGATAACCATTGGCGGCCCATGGACATTCGGTTCCTATTTCCTCTTCTGTACGACGAGGCTTGAATGGCGGTAGGTATACTTGTTCCATCATCTGACCGATAACACCATCTGACAAGATAAATGTAGGATTACGATATTTGAATGCAAGCTGAAAAGCGATGTCAACATAATCTGCCATATCTTGTACTGATGCAGGTGCAAGGACAATAGTGTTGTAGTCTCCATTACCACCACCAACAGTTGCTTGTAAGTAATCAGCTTGTCCCGGTTGGATAGTTCCCAAGCCTGGACCACCTCGTTGTACATTTACAATGACGGCTGGGATTTCAACTGCAGCCATGTATGAAATACCCTCTTGCATCAGAGCTACGCCTGGACTTGAAGATGAGGTCATTACACGTTTCCCTGATGCTCCTCCGCCATATAGCATGTTAATGGCTGCGACTTCGCTTTCAGCCTGTAAGACGACCATGCCTGTAGTTTCCCAGGGCTTGAGTTGAGATAGGGTTTCCAATACCTCTGACTGGGGCGTAATTGGATAGCCAAAATAACCGTCACAGCCACATCGAACGGCTGCATGGGCGATAGCTTCATTACCCTTCATTAAAAAGCACTCTCTGTTATTTTCCATTTATAAACATTTTTTACGATATACTGAGATACAGGCATCTGGACATACAATAGAGCAATTGGCGCAGCCTGTACAGGACATTTCATTAATCTGTTCAACATAGGGATATCCCTTGATATTTACTTTGCGCATTGCTATGTGCAGTAAATTTAATGGGCATGCTTCTACACACAGAGAACAGCCTTTGCATCGGTCAATGTCTATAATGATTGCACCTTGTATTTTTTTCATATTTATTGGTTATAAATATCTTTATTATAAAATGACAAAATATCATTTATATATATCAACATCTCATGAGCTGGACTGAATGCATTTAGATGAATGGCTTGCTGGTAATTTTCTATGGCGAATTTCCAGTTTTGAACTTTTTGAAATAAATTTCCCCGAAGGTAATAGAGTTCGTCGTTATTAGGATCGTTTTTTATTTGTGTATTCAGAAAAGCGAAAGCTTCATCATTTTTACCCGAACAGATGAGGTTATATATAATGTCTTTTGTGCTATCCATAGAAAAATATCTTCTAAGACAAAAATATAAAACAAATATTGAAAATAAAATATTTCTCAGCAAATAGCGAAAAATTAACACTTTTAGACATAAGATACCAACTTAATTTTTTTGTAAAAGTTTATCAATAAATGAGTAACGATATATACCGAAAAGTTTCATATAAAACTAACATCTATTTTTTCGATGCGCAAAAATATAAAATTATGCACTATGTGTTTTTTTTTGTGCAATAAAAAATATTGTCACAATAGTATGTCTTTTATATCTAGTATGTTAAACATATAATACGTATTATGTAAATAATTTTTATTGTTAATTAGTTCTAAAAATTGTTAAGAGTGACATATAAACACTAAGGTTTTGAAGTCACCTTGCGATAACTGCAAGGAATAGCGATTGTCCGCTATTCTCTAATATATTGACAAGGTATAGACCGCTTTCAAAGAAAGCGTCTAAAAAGGGCAGGAGAAAACTCCTGCCCAGGACCAGAAAACAAAACTAATCAATAACCAATAAAAACAAAACTTACCAAACTCCAATGCATGAAGATGTTGAAATACTAGCTGCAATTGCAGAAAGAATCATACAGATAGTATTAATAATAGTTTTCCAATCCAATTTTTTAGAAGAGTTAAAGTTATTGTAATTCATAATATAAAAATTTAGGGGTTAAAATAAGGCGAGATAATAGAACCGGCTTGACCGTAATCGAAAGTACCTCCTTGCCTGGGAGTAATCAGAGGAGAAACCGGAGTAGCATTCACACTGGTAGTAGTACCAGAGAATTGAGAAGTATTATAACCAACATTCACTTTATAGATATTACCAATCGCACCGGTACAAACACCCAGAGCTTCGGCAAAAGGAATAATATGATTATACTTGGCACGCTGCTCATCATATGCAGCATCCTTCAAAGCTTCAGCAATCCGGGAACTAAGCTCAGCATCCGTAAGCTTATCCAACTTACCACTATTCAACAAAGCAGCATACTTCGTCTCCTGAACCTTAGAACCCATATTCCTGGCACCGAGTTCAGCCAGAGCAGTAGCAAGCTGAGCAGAAAAAGTCTGCTCAGACATATTATTCTCTATCATATATTTCCGGGCCTGCTGCTGAAGAACATCAACAGTAGCATATGCAACCCGGCAATTAACACCGGCAAGATTTCCTTGCTGCTGAGCCTCATAAATTTTAGCAGTCATATACCTCAAATCAAGAGGAAGCTTTTGCAAATCGATATACGTATGAGCATTCACCGATTCAATAGAACTCCGCAACTGCTCATTTGTAAGCTTGAGATTTTCCAAAGTCTGATCAAGAGTCAGATGCTTTTTCCAAAGATCAAAAAGTAGATCCTGCTTCTGAGTCTCAGTATAATCATTACGACTATTAATGTAAGCAGTCTCTGCAGACATATTATACAAAGTAGCGAACTGTTGCCGAAGATAAACACCCTGAGTCATCTCCAATCGCTCAGCTTCAGCATCATTCTTACGAGCCTGAGACTTCAAAGCTTCCTCAGATGCTTTAGCCTGGCCAGCAGCAGCGATATCACGAGCAGCACCAGTAATATCTGAAGGACCGGTACGCATATCCGGCATACCTCCGGCATCACCACTGGGAGCAGCAACACCGGCCTGGGAAAAATCACCTCCAAGCATAGCAGTATTCACACCGGCTCTCCGCATAGCATCGAGCTCATACTCATATTTATGCCTGGCATTCCGAATATTAATAGCATTCTGATAGTCCGCATTTGCCCGGAAATTTTTCCGAGCATAATGCGCACTAGCAGAACCGGTAATAGCACTCGCACCAACATCCATAGCTTTATTAACAACACCGGCACCGGTTCCAATAGCCAAAGATTCAAGAGCACCCATAATTAAGCATGATCAATAGAGAAGGAAACACCTTCACCATCAGTTTCGAACGATTCAGAAGAAGGCTTCGAGTGATCGAGATAATCAGCATTGATAAAAGAATCACAAATAAAATTATCATCAATACCAAAAGCAGCATCAAAAGCAGCAGGAAGAATTTCATTATGCTGTTGAGAACGACCATACAAACCAGTTTGATAAAAAATCCGGTTAAAATTCTCTAACCACTGATCATAACCAATACGTCTGAGTTCAGGCGTAGCAGTAGGCAAATCCTTAGTATTATCATAAATACGAATATCATACGAATCAGCAGCATCACCACCTTCAGATGCATCATGATAATACACCTCCATACTATCTTCATCAGTACTAATAAGCTTATCAACATAATAAGAAGAATACGTTTTCCTTGCCCACATCCGAACAAGATCACCAGATTTCACACCAAGAGGCTGACACTTATAATCAAAATAGCGAGGAACAAAACCAAAAGGTATTTTAAATAAATCTTTCGGAAGAAAAGTATCAGTCCCATTACCAGAATACTGAGCAACATGAACAGAACGAGTACCAACAAGAACATCCTTAGACAAGATATCAAACCCAAGCGAATCAAAAGCAGGATCATAAAAACTAAAACGACCACGGACACCATGACTCAAATAAGGTGCAATCCCCTGGAAGAAACCAGCCTTCGGAACGATAGTAGCCAAAATAATAAAGAAACCAGGTTCAGTTTTCTTAGTCGAAAAATCAAAATGCAAAGCTTCTAGATCACCCTTCTTAGTACGTTTATTATAACCAACACCTTGGCCACCTTGCCAACCAAGCAGCTTACCGTCAGCAGTTCCAGCAACAGCAGTATCTGCACTATTCGTTAATGCAGATATTTCAATTGGCAAATCAAATTTACCAGCAGTATAGCTGACACCTTCAAGCGTCTCAGCATCATACCCAAATCTAGACTTTATAAGCTGACGCAAACGACCCCCTATAACAGTATCCTTATTTACATAAGGAAGCAAACGCAAAAGTAATTTCAGAGACAAAGCAGAAACACTACCAAACTCAGACTGAACACCAGGTTCTTGAAAATCAATAACAGGCTGCTGATTTCGAGAAGAAGAAGGTAACTGAGAATCATCAGACAAACCACGAGGAGAAGACAAACGAACAGAAGTAGTCGGAGATACAGAAGGGGAAGAAACAGAACCAGTTATAAAGTCGGGATCCTGAAAATAAAAACACTGAGACAAATCTACCAAAAAAGAACTAAACATAGAATAAACATCAGTTCCAGCAACTATATGAGAAACATCATGTTCACATATATAATCTGACAACCTAAAGGCCAACGTATCAGTATAATTTCTATTACCACTAGCAGTATTCGCAGGTACAAACAAATCGAAATATGCTTTATAAAAAGCTAATAAAGGAAGAATAGATACAGGTCGAGTATTGTCGATATCATAACCAAATTGCAAACCATGCAAAATACGATACAATACCTTACCTAATCTAGTAAGACGAAATACCAAAATAGTAACACCCGAAGCAGCACCAGTCTGAGAATTTAATGATAACATAAAATCACAATTCTCAAAAGTAATTTTTTCTGAAACAGTAACTGGCTTACGCCAACCCCAATTACATGCATGAGCATCCCAACCAGACAAACCATAAAAAGTAATAAACGGCTCTACCAAATTGGCATTATAATCACTATATTTCACAAAACTCCAAACCTGAGAAGAACTACCCGTACTATCACCAAAATTAACAGGATCAAGATTACTATGATAAATATCATAATAACAAAAATTCATTAAAATCAAACGAGAAAGTTCCTGAACTGTAACATAAGGAACAGCAGAAGGAGTAAAGGTACCAAACTGAGTAGTCAAAGACCTTGCACCCCGAAGATTTTCAAAATTGCGATAAACCTCCTTAAAAGGAACAAACCTAGCATATTGTTTCATTACTAGATCACCAAACACCGGTCTGGGCAAAGGAGGCATCCGGACAATAGTACCGACATTACCACGTATCTTAGTATTACCATCCATTTCAAAACAAACAAGAGGCGCAACCTCACCAAAATTAAACGTAGTACTAGAAGGAGTATCCTTCTTATGAAGTGACATACTTCGTGAAGGCATACCAACCTTCACATCTGACATTTTACCAGCCATATAAAATAAAGTTAGGAATTAGTTAATAAATATATAATCCAAGAACAATTATTAATTATCTTCTTTCTTAAAATTATCATCATTCTCCAGATATTCCAAAGCAGCATCCTGAGCAGCTTCTACATCTGAAGGAGCACCCCCAGCAAAAGGACTGGGAACTTCCTGAAGATTTATACCGGCATCAATCTGATTCTGCAAAGTATACTGCTCAGGATCGGGGAAATGATTCTTTGCAAACTCAGGATCACTGATATTAACAAACTGCTTACAACCAACCTGGTGAACAACACCATGTTCATCCGTAAAAGAACTCATAATAACATCTTCACTATACAAAGGCGAAGAATTAGCCATAGAAAAACAATACCTCATAATTTACCTTTTTTAAATTTCT
>CACYCZ010000140.1 GCA_902773055.1 uncultured Bacteroidales bacterium | reverse complement strand
TCCGTTAAGCTTCAGGGTAAGATTATCCACACCATAATAACCGATCATGGCCGCCTCTCGAGTCGGAAGAGATCTATCCCTAATATCAACTTCTCCATCGCCGGGTGTTTCTGAATAAGTAAAATACTGACCCCTGTCAGAATAACAAACAGCAAAAACCTGTCCTGCTTCAGGTGAAAATTCCAAAGCTATAGAACCATTAAGCACCTTTTTATCAGATATACGCGAAGCAATAAGATCAAAAAGAAGTACTTCCCCCTGTGTCAGATCTCCATGCGAAGCCTTAATATACTCAGTATACCTGTTCGGGCCTACTCTGAGCGAAATAAGTGTGCGCTTCTCTTTTTCAATATTACTGTCTAGCCAAATCTCCTCCCATTTATATTCATCTCCATTTGTCTTTATAAAACCGGTAAAGCCACTGGCCTGAGCTTTACCCTGTGCAATAACATAATTGGTTTTATACTTATTTGTGCTCTTATCCCATAACGCATCAGTAAGCTTTCTATCTAGTGCGCCACTGGATTCAAGTTCAGTCAGCTGATTCTGCGCAGCAAAGAAAATATCCTCCGCATAAGAATCTTCCTGTTGGAAATTCACCCAGTCAATCCAGGCTACTGCTCCAAATATAGAGATACTCATAAGAATCGACATCAAAGCAAGCACAACAATCAGCTCAACAAGGGTAAATCCCATTTGAGCTGATTGTTCATCTTTGAATTTTTTGCGGAATAATCTCATTCTGCACACCTCAATAAACATCAATTACCGGTTGTTGTAGTTGTTGTCGGTTTTTGGTGGAAGTCGGTGAAGTAGCCTTTTTGATTATCTTTGTCAACCAAAGCATATGTACCATCTGTCTTTTTGTTTAGGTTAACAAATGTACTCCCATTTCCACCCTCTAATGAGTTACAGTTTTTAAACATATCTCCTGTACCGGAAATCCTTGTATTGGTTCCTGATTTATAGAAAAATCCTTTATGACCCAAATCTTCATCATCTGGATCTGTAACATAGATAGTCGTAAGATTCTTACATCCGCAGAACATTTCTTTTGCAGTGACTTTACTATTATCCCCAGTTTTTTTTGCCACATTAAAATACCTCAGATCCAATGATTGCAATCCCACGCACTGATAAAACATTTCATAAAACCCCTGCTTGCCGCCATTATAATTACCATTTTCTGCATTTCCGGTAACACTCTCGCATGTAAAATTCTCGCCAAATATAATACTACTCAAAAGGGAGTGTGTACCAGGCTGACATTTTACACCGTTGCGATAGAAATCCCTTTTATTATCATTAGAAGTTCGCATCATAAACATACAGCCGCAGCGCGTCAAACTCGCAGAACTGAATGATCTAAGGTCCAACTCCTGTACTGTAGCAACATCCATAAACATATCCGCCATATCCGTGACCTTACTTGTATCGCATTGTGTCAGGTCAACCGATTCTAAAAGAACGCAGCTACCAAACATTCCAAACATATCTGTAGCTTGATCTGATTTAAAAGTATAATCTATTTTTACAGTTCCGTCTCCTTTACTGCCATCATAAATCCGTGTTAAACTCTTACAATCACTAAAGAATCTAAAAAAACTCTTAACCTGTGATGTATCAATACCCTGGAAATCTATCTCTGTTAATTTTGTTGCCGATTGCGCAACAGTCTGAACATTATAGTAGTAATTAAACATACCCTCTGTTTCCGGATTAAGCTCAGCAATTTGGGCTTCAGACCACCAATAGAAAACATCATTATCGCCAAACCAGCCATAGATTGGGTAATATCTGTTCGTCTCCGGATCTCTATATGTTTTAACACTTATTTCCTGAACATTTGTATGTTCTGAAGGATCAAATTCAGGTTCTGTCCATCTTGCAAATTTGGTCATTTTAAAAAGGTTATAACTGCCCTTAAAAATATCATTTGGCCAATTTTTACCTTTATTTTTATTGTTTTGTTTTTCGCCATATTTATTACAAGACATTTCCACGAACTGTGTTCTCACACGCCTTGCCGTAAAATAGCCATTTTCATGTTTTGATTCATTCCAATTAAGATCTTCATCATCTTTTTCATCAGCGAAAGCATATACTGCCGACACCTCTTCAGAAGCAATATTAATATTACCGTCTGCTGCCGCTACCATAGCTAATGTGCTTGTCCCTGCTTCCCCAACAAGGCTACTGCAACCCAGGAATGTACTGTCACCAGGACCATCAACAACGTATGAGAACTTGGTTGTTTCCCACTGAAGCGGATTAACGTAGATTTTTTTCAATGCACTGCAGTGAAGGAACATATTCTTTATACTGCTAAGTACTTTTGTTCTGAAGGTGCTTAGATCCAGCTCCTCCAGAGCATTATTCCATGTCTCATTCCATGTCTCCTCTTCTTTTTCAAGCGAGTTACCAAACATACCCTCCATGGTCGTTACTTTGGATGTCTCAAAGCTTGTAACATCAATATTCGACAGCGTAATACATCTGTCGAACATATACGCCATGGTTGTCACTTCTTTCGTGTTAAAGCTTCTGAGATCCAGAGTTGTAATAGCTTTACACGCCTGGAACATGTAACTCATATTGGTAGCCCCTGAAGTGTCAAAGGTACCAAAATTAATGCTGCTAAGAGTTGTGCATCCCGCGAAAGTATATTGCATTTCAGCAGCGTTTGGAATAATAAAACCTGACAGATCAACACTCTTCAAATTTGCTTTATCTCTGAACAATCCATTAATTGACAGAAGTGCTGTCGAATAGATATTTTTTATCTCAGCCTTTGATAACCCGTCACATCCTGAGAAC
>CACYCZ010000139.1 GCA_902773055.1 uncultured Bacteroidales bacterium | reverse complement strand
TGATGTGCCTGATGCTTCCAGTGGACGGGTAGGAGTGTTCATCCATATGTCCACGCCTGAGATGAGCCGACGTCCCAATTCCATGTCGTAGTTTTCCAGGATGATGATTTTCCCCAGGAAATCGGGCATCTGAGATACTTCGTATATTTTCTTTATCAGGTCTTGGCCGGCACCGTCGGCGGGGTGTGCCTTGCCTGCATATATAAACTGTACGGGATAGTCAGGATTGTTGACTATTTTTTTCAGGCGCTCCAAATCGTTGAAGAGCAGATAAGCGCGTTTGTATGTCGCAAAGCGGCGGCCGAATCCTATCAGCAGGGCATTGGGATTGATTTTGTCCAGTAGTGATACTACACGGGACGGGTCTCCCTGGTTCTTGAGCCAGCTTTCGCGGAAACGGTCACGGATGTAGGTTACGAGTTTGTTTTTCAGTTTGAGACGTATATCCCATATATCCTGATCGGGGACTTTGTAGATTTGCTCCCATATTTTGTCATTTGACATGTCGTTGTAAAAGTCTTTACCGAAAACTTTTTCGTAGAATGCTTTCCATTCTCGTGCAGCCCATGTCGGCAGGTGAACGCCGTTTGTGACATAGCCTATGTGGTTTTCTTCAGGGAAATATCCTTTCCAGATGTCGTTGAACATTTTTTGGCTGACTTTGCCGTGCAGCCAGCTTACTCCGTTGGTCTCCTGACAGGTGTTGCAGAGGAATATAGACATACAGAATTTCTCGTTCTTGTCATCTGGGTTGGTCCTGCCAAGTCCCATGAACTCATCCCAGCTGATGCCCATTTGTTCTGCAAAACCGTGCAGATACTTGTTGATGAGATTTTCATCAAAGTAGTCGTGCCCGGCGGGAACTGGTGTGTGTACGGTGTATAATGAGGAGGCGCGTACAAGTTCGAGGGCTTCGTCGTATGTCAGTCCCGTGTGGATGTAGTCTATGAGCCGTTGTGCATTACACAGGGCGGCATGACCTTCATTGCAGTGATATATGTCTTGCCGGATGCCAAGTCGGTTGAGCAGCAGCATGCCTCCGATGCCCAGCAGGTATTCCTGCTTCAGACGGTTCTCCCATTCGCCGCCATACAGCGTATGGGTGATTTGACGGTCGTATTCGGAGTTCATGTCGAAATCGGTATCCATGAGATACAGTTTGGTGCGGCCTACATCAATGCGCCATACCTTGCTGTATAATGTATATCCCGGGAAGGGTACTTCAATAATCATTTGCTTGCCTGTATCATCGAGAACCGGGCTGATCGGCAGGAGGTCGAAGTCCTGCGCTTCGTATTTGGCAATCTGGGAACCGTCCATCGCAAATTCCTGCGTGAAATAGCCGTACCGATAGAGGAAACCAACTGCTACCATGTTTACGTTGCTGTCGGATGCTTGTTTCAGGTAATCGCCGGCAAGGATGCCGAGTCCTCCTGAATATATCTTGAGGAAATGGTAGAGGCCGTATTCCATGCAGAAGTAAGCTACTGACGGCCGTGAGCTGTCGGGCTTTTCATCCATGTAAGTGCGGAAATGTTTGTACACGGTCTGCATACGTGCGACAAAGGGCTTGTCTTGAGCCAGTGTCTCAAATTCCTCCATACTCAGGTTGCTGAGCATTTCTATGACATTCTTGTGGCATTTCTTGAATTCATCTGGATTGATGTCGTGAAACAGGTTGTAGGCATCTGTATTCCATGTCCACCACAGGTTGTGTGCCATTTCTTCCAGCTCTTTCAGAGAGTCGGGGATAAGTGATTTGACGGTTATGCTATTCCATTGAGGTTGGTTTGAATGACTGTTCTTGATACTCATTTTTGATACTTTATATTTTTCATCTGCAAAGTTACGATATTTTGTTTTCCTCCTTTTTGAAACGGCATGTTTTCACGCTATAATTGTTTGCTATGGCCGGCAAAATGAGTGCTTTTACGGCGAGAGCCGGGTTTTTTGTTATCTGTATTTTTCAAAAAGAAGGCCAATCGCCCGTTCTGCGGTTTAAGTGAAAACAACGGTATTGTGTATTGTGCAAAATCTCGTATTGCCCGTATGGTAAGCCTCCTGTACTCATTGTGGCAACCATCTGATGTTTCAGTGATTTTTTCCTGTTACGAAATGCCTATTGTTTTATAAAAATTAATATTCTTTTAATGTTTTTGTCATCCCCTTGGGCGGTCGGAAAAATTCCCTGCTCTGCAAGGTTTCACCAGCAGGCCTGCGCGTTGAAACTGTCAGGCCTGCCAGTGAAAACCAGCAGGCCTGCAAAATATACCCTCCCTACATGGTGTTCTGACGGGGTATGCCGCCAAGGAAAAGATAGCCCTATGAGGATGTTAAGGATTGTTAAGAAATGGCTGTTATGATATGTTTTGAATGTGGAATGTTGCCAAGGGGGAGGGGCTTGTTGCCATTGTCGGGAACAGGATTTCATTATGATGTTTTTCACGAAATATACCCTTTTTAATTTCAGTCAGCGGGTATATATGGAAAAAATGTGTAATTTTGTGTACTATATAAATGGGATTTACGGTTTTGTCTCAAATAATAAGATAAAGATGAAAAGGAACTTTTTGATAATGATGTTTCTCGGCGGCTTGACCTGTGGTATGTATGCACAGGAGAAAGCCATGGTGTTCAAGAGAAACAATGGTAAGACAGTGGCAGTCAGAAGCAGTGAAGTGGATTCAATCATGTTTGCTAAAGAATCCAATCTGCTCAAGAAACTTTATTGGCAGGATGTTGTTACACTGAATATTGACGACAAGGTGGACCTGACCTGTCCGGCCAATCTTAATCTGACACCATATTCGGGCGAAGCAATAACGCTGGGCAAAGAAAACCAATATGGATATAGTGTCTATGCCAACAATGGTTACTCTCATCAGAGTTCGGCGGCATATGGGAAATATTTGTTCATGGTAAAGGACAAACTGGCCACGATATATATGTATAACCTGGAGCAGAAACGTAATGTGGCAGTCTGTTCAATGACTCCTCATACGGAAACGACAAGTGCCAGTTCGTCAACGGTATTGTATCACTGCAACCAAACAACCTTTGGTACGGTGAAATATGACGAGAACGATCCGTTCCCGCTGATGTATATCAGCCAGCGTGGCCCCAGTTCTACCGGCAGGTGTTTCATTACAGTTCTGCGCCTCATACCGACGCTCAATGCGGCCGGAACAGAATATAATGCCCTGAAGACGGAACTGGTTCAGACAATTCATCTTCCGGCCATGTCCTTCAAGAATGCTATGGGCAATGCTAACTTTACCATCGACCCTCAGACAGGATACTGCTATACCTATTCGCGCAACAACAGCTCGTCTCAGAGCAATTACCAGCATTGCCGGATAACCAAGTTCGCCCCTGTTGATATCTCCAATCCGGTGGTCTATCTCAACGATGCCGACATACTGGATTCCTATGAAATCTTTGAACTGGACGGAAAAACCAATATCAGTGCCCTGAACATGCAGGGCGGATTTATATGGGACGACAAACTGTATATTTCTCAGGGTTATCCTTCGTGTGGCTTTATATACATGCGTGTTGTAGACCTCCAGCAGCGTAAACTGGTTACTGACATTGATCTCCTCGGCGATGGATTCCCTATTGAACCGGAGGGCTTCTTCAAGTATGGCAATCACATATTGATGTCGTGCAACGGCAGTCCGATATATGAAATACATTTTGAGTGAAAAATCGTAAGGCAATTTGAATAAACTAAGAAAAGCGTTGTGATGAAAAAGATATTATTGATATTAGCATTACTGTTTATTGCAGATGAATGTGTTGTAAATGCACAGCAGTCATTACTTATCAGGAAAAAAGACAAAACCCGTATAGGTTTTTCAACATCAAATATAGATTCTGTCATGATAGCCTCGACAGACACCTTGCCGGCAAGTATGTTTGTTGCCGATACATTATATGCCTATAAGACTGTCAAGGTGACCAATATACCGACAGGGGTGGCTTCCTACAGCTATTCAGGCAGTCATGTAGGGCTGAACAGGCAATACGGAATAGCCCAGACTGCAACCCGGATTCCTGATGGCAGAAGCAGTGCAGTATATAACGGTTTCATGTTTACCGTGGCAGAGAAACTGGCATCCATCAGTATGTATGACATGCGTCGGCAGACTGATGTATACACCTGTACCCTGACACCCCACAATGATGTCAATGCTTCAGGCGAAACCGTATATAATTGTGCACAGGCCTCCTTCGGTACGCTGAAATATGCTGAAGATGACGTGTTCCCCTTGCTTTATGTCAGCCAGCGTGCTGACAACGACGGTCGCTGCTCGGTCATCGTATTGCGTATCGTGCCTAAGCAGAACGAGACAAAGACGGCATACGTTTCATTTTCAGTGGAAACAGTGCAGACTATATTCCTCCCTGTAGCATCGGGAACCAACGGATTGTATGAAGCAAGGCTGACCGTAGACCCGCAGACGGGAGCATTCTATGTATGTTCCTATGATACAGGAGATGCAAACCGTCAGATACGCATATCTCAGTTTAAGGCCGTCGGACTCACTCAGTCCACAGTGACTCTGAGTTCGCCGCAGACATCATATCTGCTGAGTACATTGGATGGAAAAGCCATAGACGGTGCATCCATACGTGGAGCATTCATAGAGCAGGGAAAACTATATGTCGTTGGCAGTAATACTGGTGGAGGTAGTCTCTATGTCGTGGATCTTGCCGGCAAGAAAGTAGTCAGCAGTCTGTCGTTGAAGACTGCCGATGTGACGGTGCAACCCCAAGGCTGTGTAATGTTTGGGAATCATATCATCCTGATAGGCGAAGACAACAACCTGTATACGATATATTTCAGTTAACGGATAAGGATACCTCTATAGCAAGACACCTCCGCCTGTATGGAAGCAGACGGAGGTGTCTTGTCTTAATACTTTCTCAAAACGGAGTATCTTATCGGGACATCATTTCAATTATCTTCGCAACATCGTCTCTTGCTGTACTGCATGGATGCTGATTCTCACGGCTTCCTGTTTCTGGCGCAGGAGAAGAGGATAATATGAACTGAAGATATACTATCTCAGCGGCCGTGTGGCTACTTTCCGTGATTCAGTATGCCCGTCTCGGTAGGTAAATTTTTGTATGACAATTTCATGAGGAGGCAATAGGGAAAGGCGCTGCCCTTTCAGGTTGAAATACTCTATTGAAACAATGTGTGTATCTTTGATGTGTATAGGCTTGATGCCGACACCGCTGCCGTTGTTTTCGTTGGCAGCATAAACGGGAGTATACTTGGTCAGGCTGTTGGAAGTTCCAATGGTCGGTCGTGTGAATGTTGCGACATAGTTGCCACTGTCGGCATAGCGTCCGAAAGTTTGCCATCTGTTTTGAGCCTTGTATATTAAACTGTCAGTCCACGAGCCATCTTCGGCCTGCAGACTGACAAAGGCATTGTCGGCATTTTCAAGCTTGAACGTGGCATGCAATTGGTTGAGCGCACTCTTGCCGTCACACCATACGATGGTATGGCCATGCGCAGGGATGACGGTGCTGACTCCACTGGAATGACTGAATTGATACTTCTGAGGATTGTCACGGTTGTCACTCAGGTACATTCCTGCAATGTCAATATCTTGGTCAGTGGGATTAAACAGCTCAACCCAATCGCTTTTCTTGAAATAATCGTTTATGTAGATATCATTGGCGGAACTTACCTCGTTGATGCGTATAGGTGAGGCACCGCAGGCAAGACGTGCACTGCCGTCTGTTATGGAATCAAAAACGGCAATAATGCTGTAATCCTTCCTGCCCAGCATCTCTGTGACAGGCAAGATGGAATCATTGCTGAAGGCTGCTCCGTTGACCTGCCATTCCTTGAAAACATATCCTGCCGGAGCAGAAGCCGTCAGCCTAATGGGAGGAAATAAATTGCCGTCAAACTGCCCTGTAGGTATTTCCAAATCATTCAGCAGCAATCTGCTGTTGCGTATGTTGGAAGAAATGGCCAATTTCCATTCCTGCGCCAGTTTAAGCGTCTGCTTGAGATTGTATATTAAGGTCGGATAACGCCATGTGTGGTCTGATATGCGGTTATAGAGCGTGTCTACTCTTTCCTTAGGGCTAAGTCCCTCCAGTGCCAAGGCAGGGGTGGTGATGGCAGCCATGGAATCAAGTACAGCCTTGCATCGTTCAGGGGTAAAGATGCTGCCGCCCATGAGACAATAGGCATCTACGAATTGCTTCTTGAACTTGCTGTTCTTTAGCATATTGTTAAATATTTTCACCAATTTGCCTATACCTTTGGAAACTTGGTTGATCATATCTGTATCCCTGAAACCTGCGTCTAAATCGTGTATGACAATATGGAATTTACCATCTTCTGTTCGCGCCCTAAATCCTTTCAAATTCTTAAAACCGCTTCTGAGCCAGTCCTTGTTGCCTATATAGATTTCTGCGGCCATGTAATAGAGGTATTCTTCAATGTCCACCATGTCGGAAATCTGTTGCCAGTAAGTATCATTGGCCGGCGATGCTCCAAGCAGGGTAGCCAGATTATACCATTCCAAAAGTTTTTTTTCATCGCCTGCCTTTATTTGCCAGTCGTTTTCCCATTGGTCTATTTCATTGTCATCAATGCCGTAGTTGCTGTATGCAAATTTTTTGTTGCTTTCCTCTCTGATGTTCAGCATACCGAGATATTTGCCGTTAAGGAAAATATGGGCAGGTTGCCATGCCTGAGCATCAACGTAGACACCGCTTGTTCGGAGCATTTCCTGAATAGCGGCATCGTGTATACGGCAGTATGGATCCTGTCCGCCATTGCGGACCAGGATACTTTTTAGTTTGATGTGGGGCTTGCTTGAAAAGATAGGGTAGGGATAGTAATTATTAAACTCGTAAATTTTGTTGGCTTTGAGTTTGAAAGAAGTTCTGCATTCAAAGTTCTCATTTCCGACGGAGAAACGCGTCCAACCTCCAAAATTCTTGAATGTAACTTCTTGGTTCAGTGCTTCGTTCCACTCTCCGTTCTCGGGAACAAAATACTCCATGTTTACGGGGCGCTCCCAGTCCATGTTCTGGTTGTATTTCTTTGATTGGTTGTTACCAGGGCGTCCGTTGACACCTTGGACATATACGCCGATAGAGTCATCAAACAAATTGTCAGGATGGGTTGAAACGCTCAATATGGGTAGGGAGAAAGCCATGTCCTTTTTGATAAATGAGCGTGTCACGACGGGACTGTTCAGGTAACCCTTCCTTGCCAGCATAAAACGGAATATCGTTGTGGTATCTGTGCAGAAATACCCGTCTGTGCTGATTAAACTCTTGCCGGGAATAGGAGTGGAGCAGTCTGTTGTATAATATAGGATGCAGTTCTCGGGTATGGTGACACTCAGTTCTGCTTGGTTGGAAAAGAGACCCCCGGGTTTGTCTGTAACGGGAGGGGCCAGGCGTTCTTGGCCGACAGGTGCGTAGTTATTTGAGCGTGAAGGGGTTGGTTCTGAAGTAAACCTCCATTTGTCACCGCCGTCACTGGTGCGCATGTAAGAGCATCGCGCTATTGCTGGAGGGTATTCGACAGCATCTATCAGTTGATGGGATTTCTCTCCGTCAAGCAGTTCGATAATGCCGCCGTCGGCATCCAACTTAAACGGAACCTGTTCATAAGCATACGGGCCATAATTGCCATCAGAAGCATTATGGTCAAACCAGATATTTTTGTATCCTCCTGCGGGGACAACGCCGTTGTTGATTGTCAGTGTGTAGGTTTCTACTATGCCTTCGGAATCGGTATGCCGAATGACTATGTCATTGAGGCTGATTGCTGCTGATGAAGGATTATAGACCTCTATCCATCCGCCGTAATTGTAAGATGGATCAATAAACATGTCAATGTTGGCGACTTGTATCTCGTTAATGCATAAATTTTGGGATTTAACGGGAGATATGCTAAGTAGAGACAGGAGGATAGTAATGACCTTCAGTGCTTTCATTCCTCAGGGAATATTTAGGAGAAATCAATGCAAAGTTCATGAAAATAATTGATATTTCTATCCTTCTGATTAAAAAAAGTTGTTTTCCTTTTTAAGCCTATGTGTTTAAGCAACAGAATCCCTCAGCTTTATTGCCAAGGGATTCTGTTGCTTATAAATATGTGAATAATTATTTATTCTGTGAGGTTGGTCAGGGTGATGTTGTAGTTTGTGATGAATTCGTCGGCAGTGAGTTGTCCATCGATAACTTTCTTCATGTCTGCTTCTTTCTTCACCATTTCTTCTTTCTGTGCACCGTCTTGCAGGTTATAGTATACGGTCTGCAGGTTGTATCCCCACAATGCTGTCTTGGTTGGAGCAAGAACCAGTGTGTTTTCAAAGAAGGGGAGAGCCTTGCGATAGTAGCCGCGGGCTTTTTCCATGTCTTCATTATACTTCTTCACGTTGCTGCGATCTTGAACCAGTTGGTCTTTGATACTCATCAGTTCATTGACGAATGTACATCCCATATTAAATTGGGCAAAATAGAAGTTTTTGTCTATTTCCAATGCTTTCTTGAAATCATTGCGTGCCTCGGGATATTTCTTCAGCGTATTCATGAACACACAACCGCGGGTATACCATGATACCTTGCTGTTTGGGCTTTTCTGTATAAGTTCATCAGCCATTTCGATGGCTTCTTTTGTCATTTTATGCTCATCGTAGTATTTCAGCAGGTTCTGGCAGTTTGCAACGTTATTGGGCATGTCGTGGATGGCGTTCTTGACTGTTTCAACCCATTTTGCGGTGTCGCCTTTTTCCAGATAGGCGTCCATTTTCATGACATAGCCGTCTCGGAGAGAGTTTGAATCTTGAATGGCGTAGTCCACGTATTTCAAAACGTTGTCCCAGTCTTTTTTACCGAAATACAACATGGCTGTATAGTAGCCGATGCGGTTATAATATTTCCGGTCTTTCTTCAGGATCTTTGCGGTTTCCTCAGGAGTGAATACTTTGCTCTTGGGTAAATCCATGGTTTTCTTGAAATACTCTAATGCACCGTCCTGGTCTTTCCACTGATTCTTGAAGTTTGCGCAATAGCCGTAATACTGCAGCATACCTTGTATACGTTTTTTGTTACCAGAATATTTTACCAGCGATGAATTTTCAAAGGCATTCAGGTATTTGATTTTGACTTTGCCCTTGGAATCAGGAGCCTGATCAATTTCGTTACTTTTCAGGAATGAGTTGATAGCCTCATCGGTTGCCTGGATAAACAGTGTGGAATCACAGGTGCCGGAATGTAGTTTTTCGATTTCTGTGTTAACGATTCGTGCGTTGATTTCACCTAATACGTGGTAGGCTAAGGCCAATTTTTTTGTTTTGGGATTGGCGATACATTCTTTCAGCAGGGCAATGCCTTCCTTGAATTTTGCTTCATCGTTAGGGGTAGCCTTGCTGCCTTCTTCCATCAGTTCCTCAGCTTTGAATATTTTCATATCTTGGGCCTGGGACATGGAAACGACTGATAATGCAACCAGTAATAAAATTAGTTTTCTCATATCTTCTGAATTTTATAAGTTTTTTTCAATCTGTTATGCAGATGCAAATATACAAGTTTTTTATTAATCCAATGATGTTTTGTCATTTTCTGCACCTGTGCTTTCGTTTTCAGGTGATTCTTTTGTATCCGGGGTGTCTGCAGAGGCTGGGTTTTCTGCTTCTGTAATTTCTTCCTCAGGTTCTTCATGGATAACACTGCATACGCTGCTGATTTCATCGTTGCGTTTGGTGATATCGATGAGTTTGACGCCTTGGGTTGCGCGTCCCATGACTCTGATATCGGCTATGCTGGTCCGGATGGCTGTACCGCTCTTGTTGATAATCATCAGGTCGCGTTCATCGATGGCATTGACGATGGCGACTAAGTCTCCGGTTTTGCCTGTGATGCTCAGTGTCTTTACGCCTTTTCCGCCACGGTTGGTGATGCGGTAGTCTTCGACTGCGCTGCGTTTGCCGAATCCTTTTTCGCTAACTACCAATACGGTGTCTTTCTGGAGGTCATATACGCAGACCATGCCTACGAC
>CACYCZ010000138.1 GCA_902773055.1 uncultured Bacteroidales bacterium | reverse complement strand
ATCGAACCGGCATGCCTTGCGGCACTGGTGTTTGAGACCAGCGCGTCTACCAATTCCGCCATCTGGGCTTAAAGCGGTGCAAAATTACAATTTTTATTTAAACCGACAAGGATTTATGTAAAAAGTTTTTGTGTGGGAATGTTTTACTTTCTCTGTTTTTTGCTATCTTCGCAGAACGTGAAAAACAGGTTTACATAAAAAATAACAGGTGTAATGAAAGAATTGAAATGTCCTAAGTGTGGCAGTGTGTTTCGTGTGGATGAGGCTGATTATGCCTCTATTGCCGGGCAGGTAAAGAATAATGAATTTTATGCCGAGTTGGACCGTAGGCTTAAGGAACACGATGAGCGCCATCAGGCTGAAGAGCGTTTGTTGACGGCTAAGGTGGAGCAGGATTATCTGAAACAGCTTAACACGAAGGATATGGCCCTCGGGGCAAAGGACGCTGAAATACTGCGCTTGCAGAATAGGCTGGACGGGCTGGAGGCGAAGAAGGCTTCAGAGTTGTCGCTTGCTTTGGCGGAGAAGGATAAGACCATCATGCAACTGAATGCGACGATTGAACGGCAGGAATCCAAAATGCAGGTTGCCTTGGTGGAGGAGAGGAGCAGAGCTAGAGCGGACTTGCAACGGAGGGAGGACGAAATTGGTCGCTTGAAATCAGAGGCGGAGTTGGAGCGAGGCCGGGTGCAGATACGCGAGGCCGAAATGCTTCGCCAACATGCCAACGAAATGAAGGCTAAGCAGCAGGAGGTGGAGTTCTACAGGGACCTCAAGGCACGTATGAGTACCA
The DNA here is from genome assembly GCA_902773055.1 of uncultured Bacteroidales bacterium. Taxonomy (GTDB): domain Bacteria; phylum Bacteroidota; class Bacteroidia; order Bacteroidales; family Bacteroidaceae; genus UBA6382. Next base: position 4,694 of record CACYCZ010000138.1, on the reverse strand, counting down.
AGATGGTCGGCGAGACGCTGGAGCAGCATTGCTCAACCCAGTACAACCAGATGATGCGCAGTATGATGCCTGATGCCTATTTTGAAAAAGACAATGATGCCTCGGGGGGCAGCAAGGGAGACTTTATCTTCCGCGATTTTGCACCTGACGGCACAGAGTATATCTCCATTATGTTTGAGATGAAAAACGAGGCTGACGAGACGGCCACAAAGCATAAGAATGAAGATTTCTTCAAGAAACTGGATGCTGACCGCAGGGAGAAAAAGTGTGAGTTTGCTGTCCTGGTGTCGCTGCTGGAGCCTGAGAATGAACTCTATAATGGGGGTATCGTGGATGTGTCATATAGGTATGACAAGATGTATGTCATCCGTCCTCAGTTCTTCCTGCCTATCATCTCGCTGCTCGTCCAGACGTCCAAGAAAAGCCTGGAGTATAAGCAACAGTTGGCTGTGGCTCAGAGCCAGTCGGTTGACGTGACCAACTTTGAGAATTCCCTGCTTGAATTTCAGGAGAAATTCGGCAGGAATTATCAGCTGGCAAGCAGAAAATTCAAGGACGCTATAGAGGGGATAGACAAGTCGATAGCCCAGCTGCAGAAAATTAAAGACGCCCTTCTCGGCTCTGAGAACAATCTGCGGTTGGCTAACGATAAGGCTCAGGACCTGACCATAAAGAAACTGACCCGGAACAATCCCACGATGAAGGCCAAGTTTGACGAAGCCAAGCAGATATCCGCTTTGTCCGGAGAATAGGTCCTCCGCACGAGGGACAAAGGGCCGTTCCCTTTTTCCCCTCAGGATATGGATGCTTTTGTTCCTGAGCAAGGAGTGCCCGGATGTGGGTGTGCAGGAGAATCGCAGATATGCAGATTATTTTTGAACCTTACGAAGATGCTGTCGCAGGCGCTACGGCTATGTCAGTTATGTCCTGTAAGATAAAGGTGTTTTTTTTCTTGGCAGATGTCAGCTAAATCCTTTTGTTTTTGTAATTTTGCTTATTAATTAAATAGTTTTTCCCGAAAGGGGGAGAGAACGGGCTGTTCGCCACCAGTGTACTGATGGTTGCCCATAGATGCTCCCGGGGGAGAATGCAGACAGGTTCTGTGTATGGCCTGGTGTCGGGAGCATAGCTCTTGAAAGACCGCCTAAACGACAATAAAATCGGCACACGGACTATTGGACAAAAGAATAAACGTAGAAATGTCCTTGCTTTTTATAGCGGCAGGGATAAGAAAAGATAATGCCTATAAAAACAGAGTCGACAGGCGAAAGTCAGTATTGGTATGTCATGCGGCATCTGGAGCCCTCCGTTATAGAGAAGCAGCTCCGGTTGGAAAATGACGAGCGTTTCAGCAACGGTCGTCCTCCTCTGCACTATATCATCCCCTTTCGCTACCTGACCAAGGTTGCACCTCTGCGGAAAACCGATGACGCTGAAAATGCTCCGGGCGGAAGTGTGCCGGATAAGCAGGATGAGGACATAGAGGCCAACAACAGCCTGCGTGAACATATGCACGACTTTGTTTTCATCATGGCCAGTGAGACAGAAATCAGCGAGTTGCTCCATCGGGAATGGAACCGCAGCGGCCGTCTTCATCTGCGCCATTACCGCACACATTACGGCACCCCTATACGGATAGGCGAAGAGGAGATGCGTCCGCTCATACAACTCTTTGTGATGCAGCATCAGCGGTATGCCTTCACCCCCTATGACGCAGGCATTACCGCCTCGGAGCAAGTGCATATCATGTCGGGAATCTTCAAGGACTATGAGGCCTCCGTCATTGAAGTGCATCACACTGCCGACGGTGTCAACCTCACCTTGGGTATCCCGGTGTTCAACAGCGAGGCTATGCTGAAACTCTATGACTATCCCGCATCGGAGGTTCAGGTTGTGGGCCGTATGGAGAACCTGTTGGAGCCCTGTTTCGTGCAGACTGTAGAGACAGACCTTCTTGACATACTGCGTCGGCGCATCATGCACCGCGACACCGTCGAGACGCGTCAGCAGGCCCTGGACAAGCTCAGCAGTTACGGCATACTCCATTATCTGAAGTTTGACGACGGTGCTGTGCACAACCATTTTCAGGCATTGATGCTCTTGTGTGCCACTCTGCGCAGGGATAAGCCTATGCGCGACATCCTGATATCCCGTGTGGGGCAGATGCTTCAGTCGGTAGAGGCTCCGGCATCCGATGAAGAAGCCTTCCTGTTGGCCATCCTCTTTGTTGCTACAAGGAAGGTAGACTATTGCAGGACTGCACGCCAATATTGTCAGACCCACAACGTAACATCCCAGTCGCTCAAGCGCATCATGCCCCTCGTCAAGAAAATGTCGTTGAGGTAGCATGAATGAGCGATAAGTTCAGGTAAAACGTTCTGTTTCCATTCTTCCAAGTGTCTCTGAATCCCTGTAGACCATAATCTGTTGCCAGTGGCAGTCAATCTGCTCCGGTAATGCTGATGCCCTGTTCTCCTCTTTTCGTCCTTCGGAAAAGATTTTGCCAGGAAGCCGTAGAAATTTTGCAGCACCGCGGTGTAGCAATTGTTTCATGGCTTTGTCGCAAAAACGGGTTTCTCAGGACACCAGGAGAATAACGAAGAAACAGCATAGAAAAGGCCGAAGCCTCTTGCCGGAGGAAAGAAAACAACCAGGAGGAGTAATTATTCGCAGAATAAAGTTCAGAAATAAAGAATCATTGTGGACAGAAGCATATTTTGTCCGCATGGCAGACAGGTCGTCCTGCAGCGATGGCGGCAAAGCGTAATGATATAGTTAGGGAATGGATGCTGATAATGTATTAAACAGAAAGACCGTAGTGAAGAACACCCTGTTTCTTTATGTGAGGATGTTCATTACAGTGCTGGTAGGCTTGTATACCAGCCGTGTCGTGTTGAATACGTTGGGTGTTTCCGACTATGGCGTGTACAATGTCGTAGGTGGAGTCATCACCACGATGACATTCCTGAACACAGCCATGCTGGCTGCGACGCAGCGGTTTATGTCGTTTGAACTCGGGCGTGGTGATTATGACAAGCTTAAGCGGGTATTTATGACCGCTGTATCCACCTATGCCATCATCGCACTTATCGTTGTTGTGATAGGCGAAACCGTAGGGTTGTGGATAGTTAATGAAAAACTGAATATCCCTGAAGGCAGGATGTATGCGGCAAACTGGGTATATCAGGCAAGCATCCTGATATTCCTCTTCAGTATGTTTACGATACCTTTCAATACGGCAATAGTCGCACACGAAAAGATGTCGGTTTATGCGTACATAAGTATTCTGGATGCCGTGTTAAAGCTCGCGATGGTCTATCTGCTGCTGGTCATTCCGTATGACAAGTTGGAAGTGTATGCAATACTGATGGCGGGTATCTCGGTAGTACCACTGTTGTGTTACGCATTATATTGCTTTAAGAATTTCGCAGAGTGCAGGATAAGGTTCATATACGACAGGGCGCTCATGAGGGAAATGTTTGCATATGCCGGATGGAGCGTGTTGGGCAATATGGCTTTCAACTGGAAAGACCAGGGCTCCAATATCATACTGAATATGTTTAAGGGCACAGCGCAGAATGCAGCCAGGGGAGTAGGGATGCATGTATCAGCCATCATAAATTCATTTGCCTATAATTTTATGATGGCCCTTTCTCCGCAAATAACGAAGCAGTATGCGGCCGGTGAATATGAAGAGAGCCGTCGCCTGGTGTATGCAGGGAGCAAGTTCTCATATTTCCTGTTAATGATAATCATGGTGCCTCTGGTAATCAATATCGATTACATATTGGAGCTGTGGCTGATAAAAGTTCCGGAATACACCAGTCAGTTTACCATTTATTCACTCATAGCATCATTGCTGTATGCCCTGTCCGGCTGTGTGACTACAGCCATTCAGGCGACCGGCAAGGTAAAATGGTTTCAGATAGGCGTCAGTATCATAATCTTTTCAGAACTGCCCATAGCTTGGATGCTTATGGAGCTGGGCTATCCACCATATGCCGTGATGTGGCCGTCGCTGATGACATATACCATAGCGATTGTGTTCCGTTTCTGGTTGTTGAAGAGATATGTACTGGGTTATTCCTGGAAAGACTATATATGTCAGGTAGTGGCCAGATGCCTGTTTGTCAGCGGGCTATGCTTCGCGATATGCTGGTACATATTCAGGCCAGTCCAAGCCTCTATATGGTATGTGCTGTTTTCATCCTCCGTATCCTTAGTGATAAGTGCAGTGATGATACTCTACATAGGCCTGCAAAAATCTGAGCGCGAATACGTATATTCAAAATTGTCCGTGTACATAAAGAAAAGAATACAGAACAGAAAGTAAATAGAATAATTGAAATACGCCTTTCGCCGAAGGAACCTCAAAAGAGTAACCGCAATAAAAAAAGATGAAAAGAACCCTTCCGCAAAGAATTTCAGATTGCACAGGTGGTCGCATAGCGATGCAGTTCGATACTGCCAATTGGAACAAATCAAATCAAATATGAAAACACTAATTGTAAATGGCATCATTTAAGAATAACGGAAAATTAAAATTATTGATAATTGTTGGCACGCGCCCGGAGATTATCCGCTTGGCTGCGGTGATTAACAAGTGCCGTCAATATTTTGACTGCTTACTAGCCCATACGGGACAGAATTATGATTACAACCTGAATGGGGTGTTCTTTAAGGATTTAAAACTT
>CACYCZ010000137.1 GCA_902773055.1 uncultured Bacteroidales bacterium | reverse complement strand
TGATTTTCAATGTGGACCAGCCAGGGCTTGAACCTGGGACCTCCAGATTATGAGTCTGTTGCTCTAACCAACTGAGCTACAAGTCCGACATTTACAGCGTTTGTGCAAATGTGAGTGCAAAAGTAAGGATTTCGTTTGAATTGGACAAATTTTTGGCTGAGAATTTTCTGTGCGGGTGTTTAATCTTGTTTTTTGGGGACTGTTTTTTCTTTCTGCCTAAAGCGTTTTTACTGGCAGGCCTGCGCGTTGAAACTGGCAGGCCTGCTGGTGAAATCTCGTAGGCCTACAAAATTTACCCCCTCTACAGGCTGTTCTGAAGGGGGTGGGATGAATGGCGGATAATGAAGTATGTAAATGTAAAATCGGAGGGATGAAAAATGAATGTTTTTATCGTTCTTTTTCGGCTGTGCGAGGTATTTTTTTTGATGACTCCGGGAGGTGGCTGAAAATGGAGAATACTCTATGGCTGGTGGATGTAATATCCTCAAAAGTTTGGTTTTAGGATAAAAAAGATATTGGACGAATGGTAAGCTGTAATTATTTTGTATTTTTGCATAAACTTTTGTATCATGTTGCATCGTTTTTATTGGGTTTTAGTATGTCTGCTGCTTATCCCGGCATGTGTTTGTGCGCAATGGGAGGAGCCTGTACATTTTAAGGTTGTGCAGCATGAAGTGTCTCCGTCGGAGGTGTTGCTGGTTTTTCAGGCAACGATGGATGAAGGCTGGCATATTTATTCCTGTGACATGCCGGAAGGTGGACCTACGGTGGCTTCTTTTCATCTTGAAAAGGCAAAGGGTATTAAGCTGGCGGGGAAATTGGAAGCTAAGGGCAATGTCAAGGAGATGTTTGACGAGTTGTTCTCAATGAACGTGAGATATATGGAGGGAACGGCTTTGTTCCATCAGCGTCTGGAAATCACGGAAAAGGAATATGAGGCCAGCGGCTATCTGGAATATGGTGCCTGTAATGACAAGAATTGTCTTCCGCCGACAGAGGTTCCGTTCAGTGTGAAGGGTGTTTCCAAGATGTTTGATTCTCAGTCCCAGCCAGATGAGAAGGCTTCGGCACAAGCCAATGGGATGGCTGACTCGTCGGATGCTGAGGCTGATACGGCAGCAGAGGTTGTTGCTGACAGTATTGGTTCCCTGCCTGCCTATTGGAGGCCTGTTACGGATGAGTTGAAACTTATGGGTGATGGCCTGGGAGAGGCTTCGTTATGGTGGGTTTTCCTGATGGGAATATTGGGAGGCCTGATAGCAGTAATCACGCCTTGTGTGTGGCCTATAATTCCGATGACAATCAGTTATTTCCTGAAGAGGTCTGAGCATCGGGGCAGGGGATTGCGTGATGCCCTGCTGTATGGTTTGTGTATTGTTCTTATCTATGTGGGACTGGGTTTGCTGATAACCTTAGTCTTTGGGTCAAACGGGCTTAATGCTCTGTCAACGAGTGCGGTGTTTAATTTATTATGCTTTGCGGTATTGGTATTCTTTGCGGCCAGTTTTCTGGGTGGATTTGAAATTGTCCTGCCGTCGTCGTGGGGAAACAAGACAGATGCTGCGGCTGAATCCAAAGGTGGGTTCATGGGTATTTTCCTGATGGCCCTGACGCTGACGATAGTGTCGTTTTCCTGTACGGGGCCCATTATAGGTTTTCTGCTTGTTGACCTTACGACGTCAGCCAATTATCTGGCACCTGTTCTGGGTATGCTGGGCTTTGCTTGGGCATTGGCATTTCCGTTCACTCTGTTTGCGCTCTTCCCGTCATTGATCAAGAAGGCGCCGAAGAGTGGCAGCTGGATGAATACGGTCAAGGTGGTACTGGGTTTCATAGAACTGGCTTTTGCCTTGAAATTCCTTTCTGTAGCTGATATGGCATACGGATGGCATATTCTGGACCGGGAAGTATTTCTGGCATTGTGGATTGTTATTTTTGCCCTGTTGGGTATATATCTGCTTGGTAAGTTGCGCTTTCCGGCTGACGGACCAAGCAGCCACTGTTCCATACCTGGTTTTTTCTGCGGAATGATTTCGCTGGCTTTTGCGGTATACATGCTTCCTGGTCTCTGGGGGGCACCATTGAAGGCGATAAGTGCTTTTGCTCCTCCGATGAGTACGCAGGATTTCAAGCTGGCAGCCTCTGAAGAGGTTAAGGCGCAGTTTGACGATTATGACAAGGCTGTTGCCGCAGCCCGGGAGACGGGCAAGCCGTTACTGATAGATTTTACAGGCTATGGGTGTGTGAACTGTCGCAAGATGGAGGCTGCCGTATGGACAGATCCGCAAATAGAAAAGATATTGCGTGATGATTTTATTCTGGTGTCGCTCTATGTTGATGACCGCACGCCTCTGACAACTCCCTATCAGGTGACGCTCGCCGGCAAGCACCAGACCTTGTGTACAAGGGGACAATTGTGGAGTTTTCTCCAGAGCTATAAGTTTGGTGCCAATACGCAACCTTTCTATATTCCAGTATCAGCCGACGGACGTCCTCTGAATGCATCGTATTCCTATGATGAGAATATTGACAGATACAAGAGATTTTTATTGAAAGCATTAGAAAATAATAAAACAAAACGATGAAAAACAAGTTGTTATTTTTGGCTGTCTTTCTGACAGCCGGTATTCAGGCTCTTGTTGCCCAAGGGCCTGTCAACGAATTGCCTTTTGACCCCGATGTAACGAAGGGAACTCTGCCCAACGGATTGACTTATTATATTCAGCATAATGAAAATCCCAAGGATAGAGCCTTTTTCTATATTGCCCAAAAGGTGGGTTCTGTACAGGAAGAAGAAAACCAGCGTGGTCTGGCCCATTTCCTGGAGCATATGTGTTTCAATGGTTCCGAGCATTTTCCCGGCAATGGTGCCGTGAATTTCTGCCAGAAAATAGGTGTGCAGTTTGGTAATCACCTGAATGCCTATACAGCCTGTGACCGTACGGTATATAATATAGACAATGTTCCGACAAGCAATCCGGCCAATCTGGATTCCTGTCTGTATATCCTTTACGACTGGGCCCATGCCCTGACGCTTGATCCCAAGGAGATTGACAAAGAGCGTGGGGTTATCCATGAGGAGTGGCGTGTGCGCAATACGGGTACCAACCGTATTCTGGAGCGTCAGTTGCCTGCCTTGATGCCAGGCAGCAAGTATGCCGACCGTTTCCCGATAGGACTGATGAGCGTTGTTGACAATTTCAAGCCTGAAGTGTTGCGTGCATACTATGACAAGTGGTATCGTCCCGACTTGCAGGGAATAGTTGTCGTAGGTGATATTGATGTCAAGCAGATGGAAGAGAAGATAAAGACTATCTTTGGCAAATTGCCGGCTCCCAAGGAGGATGCGGCTAAATTTGAATACTACGCTGTTCCCGACAATACCAAACCTATTTTGGTCTTCGACAAGGACAAAGAGGTGACGACTCCTGCCATCCAGATGTTTATAAAGTATGATCCTGTCCCCAGACGGTACAGGAATTCCATAGCGGGATTATCCAATAATTTTGTCAATATTGTCATGACGACGATGATAAATTACCGTCTTGACGACTTGCTGCAGGATCCCAACATCCCGGCAGCAACGTGCAGGGCATTCTTTGGCCCATACATCATGGCTCATACCAAGCAGGCCCTCCAGATGGCTCTTCGGCCTAAGGATGGCAAAAGTGAGGAATCGCTTGCCATGGCGCTGCGTGAGTTGCGCCGTGTCAGTATGTATGGCTTTGCTGAAGCAGAATATAAGCGCGCCCTGACTGATTTGTCAGGTATGCTGGACCAGATGGTGGAATCCAGGAAAACAGTCAAGTCAAACGAACTGGTTGACGAATGTGTTGAGCATTTCCTGGAAAATCAGGCAAAGACAAAATTTGAAACTGAGGTTCAGATTTATCGCCAGTTGGGGCAGAATATACCTGTAAAGCTCCTGAACCAATTGGCCAAGACGATGATAGGACAGCTGGATACCAATCTTGTAGTCCTGGGTGTATATCCTGAAAAGGAAGGCATAAAAGTGCCTACTACCGAGGATGCAGCCAAAGTGCTGGCGAAGGTCAAGGCTGAGAAACTGGAACCCTATGAGGCAAAAGTCATAGATACGAAGTTACTGGACAAAGAGCCTCAGGCCGGAACAATCAAGCAGGAACTTACCGCAGATGCTTTAGGCTATAAAGGGTTTACATTGTCAAATGGCATAACGGTAAAATATAAAGCCACAGACTTTGACGAAGGCAGTATTGTCATGAAAGCACTCAGCCACGGCGGGCAATTCAGATTGAATAAAAATGAACTTGACAATGCGGCGTTGTTCAATGCCGTAATGCGCAATAACGGTGTAGGTAAATTCAACAGCAATGACTTGGAAAAAGCCTTGACAGGGCGGGTTGTTTCAGTTGCTCCACGTCTCAACAACAGTATAGAACAATTGACAGGTTCTTCTTCAAAGAAGGACTTCAAGACCCTCTTCCAACTGACGTATCTCTATTTTACAGATATTCATTATGACACGCTTAACTACAACAAGGTCATGAAAAATCAGGAAGTAGCTCTGGCCAACCGTGATGCTAATCCGATGACGGCATTCAACGATTCCCTCCAGCTGAATCTCTATGATTATTCTCCCTATGTTGAACCCATGACGTCAGGGCGTCTCAAGAAAGTAACCTACGACGGTATCCTGAAGATATACAAAGAGCGTTTTGCCAACCCGGCTGACTTTACCTTTGTCTTTACGGGAGCCATCAACGAAGACAGCCTGAAGTTGTTTGCAAGTAAATATCTTGCCAGCCTTCCGACAAAAGGAAAATTGGAGCATGCGGAAAAAACTGACATGCATCTCATGAAGGGACAGAAAATATGTCGTTTTTCGAAAAAAATGGAAACACCGCAATGCTATGTCGTAGGAGTATGGAACGGAACCTGCAAGCTGACTCCTCAGAATCAAGTTGTGGCAGAAGCACTGGGACAGGTACTGGATATCTATTTTACAGAAACTATTCGCGAAAAGCATAGTTTTGCTTACTCTACCGGTGCACATGCAAGTGCGTCATATATGCTTGGCGAACCCAGGTTCATCGTTCAGGTTGTTGCACCTGTCAAACCTGAGAAATGCGACTCTACCATCATGCTGATTAATGAGGGCTTTGAGGAAATGGCCAAGAAAGGTGTTTCAGAGGAGAATCTGAACAAGGTAAAAGAGCAGATGCTGAAGGAATATGAAACCAATCAGCGTGAAAACAGCTACTGGCATGGTGCTGAAGAAAGCCTTGTGTTATATGGCATAAACGAGGTGGCCGGAACAAAAGAGGCTATCGAAAATCTCAGTTCCGAGCAGATAAAGGCCTTCCTCAAGGATTACGTCCTGAAGCAAAACAATCATCTCAAGGCTGTCATCGAACCGGAACAATAACGTGGAAAAAGTGATTTATGGATAGTGATAAAACGCTGAAGATTTCTGTTGTGATGTGTACCTATAACGGTGCGCGTTATCTGCGGGAGCAACTGGATACGATTCTGGCTCAGACTTATCCTATCCATGAAATCATTATTCAGGATGATGATTCACAAGATGAAACATTTGCCATATTGAGAGACTATGCCCGGCAATATCCTGTCATAAAGATATTCCATAATGAATCGGGGTTGCATGGCATCAATGGCAATTTCTTTTCGGCCATGATGCGTTCCGACGGCGATTTCATAGCTATTTCTGACCAGGATGACATCTGGGATAAGGACAAACTGAAAATTCAGGCAGAAGCCATAGGAGGGCATATGTTGTGTTCGGCATTCTCAGTGCCGTTTTCCACAACGGGGTATCCCGTCAAGTATGACAGCAGGATACCCAATACGCATCTTATCCGCAACAATTATATATGTGAATTGCCTGGTCACTCTATGTTGTTTCGCAGGGAATTATTGGAGTATATCAAAGGAGGCGAAGGGCGCCCGCTGTATTATGACTGTCAATTGCTGAACGTTGCAGCTGCGGCTGAGAGTGTCGTGTTCCTGCCTCGGCAACTTGTGCATTTCCGCCGTCATGCCGATGCAGCCACAGCGGCATTGCCGATAAACAATCATCTGCTGTCAAAAGGAGCATGGGACTATATCAGGATATCCTTGTTTTATCACCATGCTCTGCAGAGGCAGGTGAAGCGCCGTTTTGAAGTGATGCTGCCTTTTATGGAAAGCCTTCCGTTTGACACCCAAAGCAGGAAGGATGCCATATATATGGGCAGGTTGCAGTTGGGACATGGGCCTGTTGTTTTTTGGAAAAAAGTTGTTTTTTTCCTTCAGCACTCCCGTCAGCTGTTTCATGCCGAAGTGCCGAATCCTGTCACCAGGATCCTTCGGGCTGCATTCTTTGTTTTCTCATGTGGCTATTACTACAGAGGTCAAATAAAAATCAAGTAGAATTTATAGATAATGAATATGAAAAGAACGATTTTGTGTGTAATTGCTATTTTGGCAACCACGTTTTTGTGGGCCAATGAAGCCGTGATGGATTCTGTAAAAATACAGGGGCGTATGCGTTATTTTTGGATGAAAATGCCTGATGGAATTCAGAAAGATGCTCCGTTGGTATTTGTCCTGCATGGTTATGGAAATCCGGGTAAAAAGAATACTTGGATGGATGCTTCGGCTGAGAAGCATAAATTTGCAATATGTATACCTTGTGGCTGGAAAGACCCTAAGGGAAAACCGTCATGGAATGTGGGTTATCCTTTTCAGAAAGGCTGGAATGTTGATGAAGTTGCCGGTATGGTAAAACTGGCAAAGTATGTTCAGAAGAAATATAAGCTGAGTAAGCTAAATACTTTTATGACGGGTATGTCAAACGGCGGTGAGATGTGTTACCTGACGGCATATAGCAAACAGGATGTGTTCAAAGCTGTAGCTCCGGTTTCAGGATTGACTATGGAATGGATTTACCGCACGATGGATGCACCGAAGCCTATGCCTCTCTTTGAAATACACGGTACGGCAGACCATACGTCTGAATGGACAGGAGATTTGGAGAACAAAGGCGGATGGGGTGCATACATGTCCGTCCCTGTGGCCATAGGCTACTGGATTGCAAAAAATAAGTGTGAAAGAGAAACGACAGAAAAAGTTGAAGGCTTGAATAAGTCTAACGACAGGTCTATCGTGAAGCATAAGTACAGTGGTGGCCCTACGGGGTGTGAAGTATGGTTGTATGAAGTAATTAACGGGCCCCACAGCTGGTTTGACAAAGATATAGATACCGGTGAGGAAATATGGTCTTTCTTCAGTAAATACCTGAAATAGGAATGCGCGTATTACTTGTCAATACAACAGAACAAAAAGGCGGTGCGGCTATTGCAGCCAATCGTCTGATGGCGGCCTTAAACGGACATGGCATCAAGGCAAAAATGCTGGTCAGCCAAAAGGTCACAGACAATTTGTCTGTTGCGAATGCAGGTAACAGGTGGTGTTTCATGTATCATTTCCTGAAGGAAAGACTATGCATATTTATTGCCAATCGTTTCAGTAAGCGGAATTTGTTTGCCGTTGACATTGCGAATGCCGGAACTGATATCACGAAGACCAAGGAATTCAAAGAGGCTGATGTCGTACACCTGCATTGGATTAATCAGGGTTTCTTGTCGTTGAAGGTTATAGGCAGGATAATCAAGAGTGGCAAGCCTGTTGTGTGGACATTGCATGACATGTGGGAATTTACAGGAATATGTCATTATGCCAACAGTTGCGAGAAATACAAGACGGAATGTAATAACTGTCCATTATTGGCTACGGCATGTGAGAGGGATTTATCAAACAAAGTATTCAGGAAAAAACTGAAGATTTTTGAAGGATGCAACGTACGTTTTGTTGCTGTTAGCACTTGGCTTGCCGATTGTGCAAGACAAAGCCACCTGTTGGGTGGACAAAGTATACAGGTCATACCTAATGTCCTTCCTGTCTCTCGTTATAAGATACAGGACAAGGTGGCCTCGCGAAGGCTGTTAGACTTGCCACAGGAAAAGAAGATCATAGTATTTGGCGCTGTCAAGATTGAAGATGAACGGAAAGGCTTGACTTATTTGAATCAGGCCTTGAGATTACTGATAGAACAAAAAACTTATACAGAAGAACAGTTGTTCGTGGTTCTTTTTGGTGGTGTGAAACAGGCGGATATATTGGACGAAATACCTGTACAATATTCTTATAAAGGTTTCTTGGAGAATGATGAAATGCTGTCGGCTCTATATAGTGCAGCAGATGTGGCGGCAATTCCCTCGTTGTATGAGACTTTTGGACAAACTGTTATTGAAGCGCAAGCTTGCGGATGTTTGCCGGTGACCTTTACAGGAAGTGGGCAAATGGATATTATTACTCACTGTCAGAATGGTTATCTGGCGGAATATTACTCAGTGGAAGATTTTGCTCATGGTCTCCAATGGGCTTTGAAGCAAAATCTGGATGGCGAAAGCATACGGGCCAATGTCGTGAAAAAGTACGGCGAAAGTGCTGTTGCTTCAAAGTATGTAGACTTATATAATCAAATTTGTAAGCAGGAGAAATGATTAAGATAACTGTTGCCACTTGTACTTATAATGCCGCAAAGGAACTCCCAGTTACACTGGAGAGTGTCTTGCAACAGAAATACTGTGAAATAGAGCATCTTATTATTGACGGCGCTTCAAAAGATAGTTCATTGGACTTGATACAGAGCTATAAGTGTCAGAATGATGAGATACAGAACGGGCATGAGGTGAAAATCATATCGGAGCGTGATAATGGATTATATGATGCCATGAACAAAGCGCTTAGAAATGCCTCAGGAGACTATATCCTGTTCCTAAATGCAGGAGATACATTCCATTCTGCTGAAACCCTATTGATGGTTGCAGACGTTTGCGAGCAAAGTGATTCTCTCCCAGGTATAGTGTATGGACATACGGATATTGTCGACCAAGAAAGACATTTCTTGCGCAAACGTCGTTTGGAACCACCGGCAGAATTACATTGGACAAGTTTCAAAAATGGGATGTTGGTATGTCATCAGGCATTTTTTGCATCAACAAAGTTGACAGAGAATTGCCATTACAATTTGCGATATAAGTTTTCAGCCGATTTTGACTGGTGTATACGTTTGATGAAGTTGTCAGAGGAGCGTCACATGCCATTAATGAATAGTAATATTGTTGTTGCTGACTATCTGGCAGGCGGCATGACGAAAAAAAATCATAGAAGATCGTTGTGGGAGCGATTCCTGATAATGTCGGAACATTATGGCGTAATGTCAGCAATAGGTCATCATATTTATTTTATTATCCGTTTACTAATCAGAAGGTAGTTTATTATGAAATCCATTAAACAGAATGTTGTCATTTTGTTCATGCTTGTATCCTTAAATGGAGCGGCCAAACAGGTTGATTCGATTAAAATATGGCATGACACCTACCACGTGACATCTCCGAGAATAGTTGCCCACAGGGGCTTTTATAAATATTCCGGAGCAGCCCAAAATTCCCGTGCATCGCTACGCAATGCCATCAGACTTGGTGTAGAGGGGTCAGAGATGGATGTTTGGCTGACTGCCGATAACAAGATTGTTGTTAATCATGATGCCAAGCGAGAAGGTGTAATGATTGAAAAATCGCTTTTAAAAGACGTAAAAAAACTGAAACTGGATAATGGCGAACGTCTTCCCTTATTTCAGGATTTCTTGAAAATATTGAAGACGTCCCACCATACGCATCTTTTTGTTGAGGTCAAGAAGCACAGTACCAGGAAACGCACAGTTGAGGCTGGACTGGCAGCTATGCGTGCTGTGAACGCAGCAGGATTAAAAGGAATGGCGGAATATATGTCTTTCAGTCTGCCTGCATGTGTTGCATTGGCAAAAGAAGATCGTGATGCAAAGGTGTATTATTTATCTGGCGACAAATCTCCGCAGGAACTGCATGAATTAGGTATCAGTTCAATGAACTATAAGGCGGAGATTTATCGCCAGCATCCTACTTGGATAGAAGATGCTCATCAACTGGGCATGACAGTAACAGCGCGTGGTTTGAATACAAGGGAGGCCGTTAAGGAGATGATAGAGAGCGGTGTGGATAATATGGCGACAGATTTTCCTGTTCAGGCAATGGATGTGAGAGAGAGCATGAAAAAGAAGAGATGAAAATAAGGATATTTGTTATAGGAATGTTATGTGGCATATTTGCCTATGCTGATAAGCATATGTATGTTTATCGCCAAGGGCAGATTGTTTTTCAAAAGCAAGTGGAGGCCATAGACAGTATTGCTGTGCAGGATAGCAAATTTGTTGTTACCAATAAGCAGGAAGGAGTCCTATATGCTGAGGAAGAATCGGAAATAGACAGTATTACATTTAATTACAACAAGCCTGTAGCTGATGTGTTGGATGTACAGTTTAATCCAGATGGAACGGCAATAGATATATCGGACATGCAGAATAATATCCAAAATGTCAATATTGACGGTATAAGTGCATCGCCATATAGTTTCAGTGGGCATTATGGTATGAGGTTTGATAATCCTAAATCATCAACGCCAGTAAGCTATTACAAGATTGACTATGAGAATAATGCCAGATTCAAGCAAGCATTGGCAGACGGTCATAGCATAGAAACGGTGTTCATGATGACAGAGACTCCTTATTCTGTGGGTTGTGCAGAAGCTAAGTTTTTCAGTTCCCATCAGGCAGGTGGGACAGGTATCTCTGTCTTGAGGAGCAAGCTATATTTTTTGCCTAATGTTACTCAGACAGGAAGCAGTCATTATATAGAGTTATCATCAGGGATTACACCTGAGGCTAATGTGTTTTATCATGTCGTTGGCGTATGGGACAAGGCCGAGGGCAAGGCATATGTCTATGTCAACGGTAAGCTGCATGGTGTTATGGATGCCGTTGGAGAGTTAAAATGGGGTGCTGCAGGGAGCCAATGGTTTGGCATAGGGTGTGACTCTAAGAATGCTACTACGGGCGAGATGGCCTGGAACGGAGATGTCCGTATAGCCCGTATATATGACCAGCCACTGACACAAAATGATGTCACTGTGTTGTGGAATGCGTATAACGAAGAGCAGGAAAAAAATCCTGACCTTGTGAGAGATGTGGAGTATTTCAGTGGGTTGCCTGTTGTCAAGGGCCAGACATATGAGTTTATAGGGAAAGGGTTCCAGCAGGGAGATGTTATTAAGATGACGCCGAAGACTGTCAAGGGGAGCACTATTATTAAGAAAATTACGATATTGGGGACGGATACAGCTCAGATTAAACTGCCCTCAACGGTACAAAGTGGAGTGTATAGCGTGGAGCTTCTTAGAGATGAGAAGACTCAGTTGCTTGGTCTTGACTCATTGGTGGTAGTGGATAAATTTCCCAAGATTTATGAAGTGTGTTTTCATCGTGGTTTTTGGAACACCCCAGGTTCAGCCCAGAACTCCCGTACTGCGCTCCGCAATTCCATTAAGCATGATGCCTTTACTTCAGAAATAGATATATGGTTGACTACAGATGATTCAATCATGGTGAATCATGATGCTTCGTTGAATGGTGTCACAATTCAGACATCGGCATATAGTCAGGTAAAGGATTTGATGCTTGTAAATGGAGAAAAGATACCAATGCTGCGTGACATGCTGGACATTATAGCTGCATCATCCAACAAAACACGGCTGATGATAGAAACAAAGAAACATTCTACTACTCAGCGCACTCTTGAAGCATCCCGAAAGGCAATGGAATTGGTTGATAAAATGGGGTTAAAAGATAAGGTGGAATATGTGTCATTTAGTCTGGATGCTTGTAAAGATCAGCGTAGTATAGAACCTACAGCAATTGTTTCTTATATTAATGGTGACCGTTCTCCTCAACAGCTTTCCTCTTATGGGATAAACTTGGACTACACGCCCGCTAAGTATAAGGCTAATCCGACATGGATTCCTGATGCCCATGCGTTGGGATTGACAGTTTGTTCATGGACCTTGAACTCCAAGTCTTCTATCATAGAAAGTGCCAATATGGAGGCAGATATATTGGCAACGGATTATCCTTTGTGGGCGCAGAAGATAAGAGAATATTATGTAAGACATCAAAACGGAAAATAAAAAATGTATTGATATGATAAAAACAGTTTATGTATTATTGCTTGTTTGTCTTGCTACGCATGTAACCGCAAGAGATATCTATGTGTATAATAATCTCAATGCAGTAAAGACTGTCAAAGATGTTAGGAAAATATCCTTTGCTGATGGTTTGATGAAGGTGGAGCAGCAGGGTGGTACTGTGGTATCCCTTGACCTTTCGGAATTTAATAATTTTTCTTTTTACGAAAAGAAAGACCTGACATTGATACACTCTCTTTTAGCAGAGGGCGTAGACTTTAACTATGATGGAAAATATATTAGAGTGAACAAGGCAGATGTAATCTCGGTATACTCTGCATTGGGAACCGAATTGACGCGCCAGGACATACATGGTAGAAATGTGCAGATTTCTACGGAGAACTATCCCATAGGTATTTATTTTGTCAAGGTTGTTGCAGCGGGTAAGACTTTCACTCAAAAAATTTATAAAAAATAACAGATTACTATGAGGAAGTTTGTAATTCAAATTGTCTTGTTGTGTGCTTGCATAAATATATATGCGGTTGAGAATATCTGTATTTTTCATGAGGGTGTAATTGTATATGAGACGAATGCTGATAATATAGACAGTATAGCAATAGTTGGCGATAAAGTCATCCTCTGCAATGCCAATGGCAGAAATCTTTATCAAGCCACAACGGATTATATAGATAGTATACGTTTTTTGGCTCCGATACCTCGGGCTGATCTGTTGGATGTAAAATTCAATGCTGATGGTACGGCAGAGGATATATCTCCAATGAAAAATACGGTGGAGGCCAAAGGAAATCCTCAGACTTTTTTCAGCAACTATTACGGGCGTTATGAAGTACGTTTCAGCGATAATAGTTGGGGAGGAACAGCCAACAGATATTATAAGATTAATTATGCCAATAATACGGCATTCCAGAATGCTTTGGCAGATGGTCATAGTATGGAAACTGTCATACGTTGCCATTACCCGAGTGTCATCGCAGATGAGGAATCTAAATATTTTTGCAGTCATCAGTCTGGAGGTACTGGTATGATGATTTCCAAGATTTCCGGGTCCCGAAAGAACGAACTGACTTTCCTTCCTTATGTTGGTGGTTCTTGGAGATGGGCGACAAGTGGTATCGTGCCAGAATCAGATGTATATTATCATATTGTTGGTGTATGGAATAAATCAGAGGGTAAAGCTTATATTTATGTAAATGGGAAACTGAAGAATACAGTAGCTGCAAGCGGTAATTTTAAGTTTCCTAATGAATCGTGCTATTATTTTGCTATAGGAGGAGACCCCTCGAACGCATCGACTGTTAATCAGTCTTGGAACGGAGATGTCGTTTTGGCTCGTATCTATGACAACCCTCTGACAGAAAATGATGTAACATCCTTATGGAACAGGTTACAGGCTTTGCAGGGACCGGAAGATATTGAAATGGTAAAAGATGTCCGATACTATTCAGGTCTTCAGGTCGCACCTGGAAAAGGTTATGATATCAGTGGGAGGGGTTTTAATACAGGTGATAAAATTGTCTTTGTTGATGCAGAAAACTCAAGTTCTTCTTTTTCGGTGGAATGTTCTCTGACAGCTGATGGCGTTCATTTCAATATGCCTGAGACGGTTTCTTCAGGAACTTACCGTATGAGTTTGCTTCGTGGGAATCAACGCCAAGATTTGGGCACTAATGTCTTGACAGTGGTCGAAACTCTTTCTCGCGGAGCTAAGGTAATAGCGCATAGAGGTTATTGGAAGGCGCCTGGCGCAGCTCAGAATTCACGCGCATCACTGAAAGCGGCTTTGGACTTGAAAGAATGTTATGGTTCTGAAACGGATGTGTGGTTGACGACAGATGGTCATATTATGGTTAATCATGATGCAAAGCTAAATGGAGTAGAAATACAGACGTCCACTTATGAAGAGGTAAGAAATCTGACATTAAGCAATGGAGAAAAAATACCTCAGCTTCAAGATTTCTTGGATATGATAGCTGCTGATAATAGTGATACAAAACTGATTATTGAAGTCAAAAGTCATAGTTCCGTGGAGAGAACACGCGCCTGTATGGCTGCGGCTATAGCTGCTGTCAGAGATATGGGGCTGGAAAACAGGGTTGAGTATATTGCATTTAGTTTAGATGGATGCAAGGAAGCTGTTAAGGAGGCTCCGTCGGCAAAGGTCTCTTATCTTAATGGAGACAAGACGCCCCAGGAATTATATGATGCGGGTATTATGGGTTTGGATTATACTCAGGCTAAGACAACAGACAGCTATATCAAAGCAGCACACAATCTTGGTATGACCATTAATGTATGGACAATTGATACAGATGCAGAAATTATTTACACTAACAACCGTGATGCCGATTTTATTACGACCAATTATCCTGAATCGGCCATAAAGATATATAACCATTACAAGAATAACCGATAATTGATTATAGAGATGAAAAAAATTCTGGACATATTGCTATGTGTGGCTGTAATGATGCCTGCCAGCCAGATATTGGCGGTTACCCCTCCGACTATGGGATGGAGTTCATGGAATACATTTGCCCTTAATATTAATGAGCAGGTAATAATGGAACAGGCAGATGCTATGGTTAAAACGGGCTTGGATAAAGTTGGCTATAAATATGTTAATATTGATGACGGATATTGGGACGGTCGTGATGAAAATGGGCGTCTCAGGCTGAATAGGAAACTGTTCCCTCGTGGAATGCGCCATCTGACTGATTATATTCATCGGAAGGGTCTGAAGGCTGGTATATATTCGGATGCAGGAGATAACACCTGTGGCTCGGCTGGGGGTAAGCGTGCATGGGGCAAGGGTGTAGGTTTTTCAGGCCATGACCAGCAGGATTGCAATGTGTATTTTAATGAGTGGAATTTTGATTTTATTAAGGTGGATTATTGTGGAGGTATGCACCTTAAGCAGGATGAGCAGAAACGTTATACAGAGATTTCCAATGCCATAAAGGCAACAAAACGTCCGGATGCGCAATTTAATATTTGTCGTTGGGCCTATCCTGGAACATGGGCCAGTGGTGTGGCTACTTCTTGGCGTACCACAGGTGATATTACCAGTACCTGGAAATCGTTGAAGTCTATCATTTTGGAAAATCGTTATCTGTCAGCATTTGTCGGTGGCGGTCATTATAATGACATGGATATGCTTGAGATAGGCAGGACATTGGGGCATGAAGAGGAAATTACCCATATGGTCATGTGGTGCGAGTTGAGTAGCCCGTTGCTGATAGGTTGTGACTTGACTAAAATTTCCGATTTTTCTCTTAATCTGATGAAAAACAAGGAACTTATTGCTGTCAATCAGGACAGGCTGGGCTTGTCTGCTCCAATTGTTCAACGGGAGGGGGATGTATATGTTTTTGCAAAGGATTTGAGAGATATTCATGGTCCTCAGAGGGCTATAGCTGTGTGTAACCTGAGTGATGAGTCTCATACTATCAGAGTAGACCTGTTGAGTGTAGGCTATGAAGGTCTTGTTGAGGTGCGTGATGCTGTTGCTCAAAAAAATATGCCCGCTGTATCCGGATTCCTTGAAGCGGAAATACCTGCTCATGGCAGCCGGATGTATGTGATGACAGGAAAGCGTTGTGAAAGGGTGAAATATGAAGCCGAAGAAGCTTGGCTGAAGGCTTATAACGAGATTGGGAAACCGGGCCCTCGTTTCTCAGACAGAGAGGGAACCTCTTTAGGAGCATGTGTGGGCTTTCTGGGCAATGCTAATGATAATTTTCTGCAGTGGAAGAATGTATATAGTAAAACAGGAGGAAAATATCGTCTGACATTTAAATATATGAGTGCCGAGCCTCGTAAGATGACGCTTTCTGTCAACGGTAATTATGTCATGGACTTTGAAACCCTCAACAGTGGCAGTTGGTTTAAGGTTGCATCCTGCAGTGCAGAAGTGGAATTGCACAAGGGATTCAATACAGTAAAGTTGTCTAATCCTATGGAGTGGATGCCCGATATGGATTGTATGGAAATCACAAAGTTGTAGTTTGATGTATGCTGATGTAATAATCCCGATTGCTTATTTGGCGCCTGTAAGTTATTATAGCAGACTGGTGGCTTGCAGGAATGCGCGCATGGAGCAATGGGAGCATTACGTCAAGCAGACTTATAGGAACAGGTGTATTATAGCCTCGGAGAGCGGGCCTTTGGCTTTGACGGTACCTGTGGAAAAAGTCATGCCGGGTACTTTGGTGAGGGATGTCTGTGTGAGTGATCATGGCAACTGGCGTCATAACCATTGGCAGGCATTGATGTCAGCTTATGACAAGACACCTTATTTTGAATTTTATGCCGATGATTTCAGACCGTTTTACGAGAAGAACTATCGTTTCCTCTTTGATTATGATGAGGCAATGAGAGAGATGGTGTGCAATCTGCTGAATATTCGTCCGGTTGTTTTCCTGACTCAAAGTTATACCTCGTATCCTGATGCTGAGGATTGCAGGATGTTATTTTCTCCTAAGTCCGGGATTTCTGACAAGCGCTTTGTTCCAACTCCATATTATCAGGTTTTTGCTGACAGACATGGTTTCCTGCCTAATCTGAGTATTGTTGACCTGCTGTTCAATATGGGGCCGGAATCAATATATGTTTTAAGGAATAGTTTCCTGTTGCAGTGAAATGATGAAAATGCCTTTGGAGGGCCTGTATAAAAAGAAAAAACGCAGAAAAAGAACTTTTTGTTTGGCAGTTTCGTGATAATTTTGAAACTTTGCAAAAATAATAAGATAGCGATATAATCAATCAATAAAATGAAAACATTCATTACATCTTGTGTTATGCTCTGTATGAGCGTGGTAGTTGCACATGCGCAGACTACAGTGATAGGTAGTAAGTTTACAGATAATTGGTCTGTGGGTGTTCATGGTGGTCTTATTTCTCCGGCATCCCATCATGCCATTATCGGAGATGCCCGTGCTACGGCAGGGTTGATGCTGACAAAAATGATTACTCCGTCGTTCGGATTGTCGGCTGAAGGCAATATGGCATTCAATGTGGGCTCTCATATTGATCCGACGGGGTTGAGTGGTAGTTGCGCCATTGATGCTACTAATGTCAGCTTGCTTGCAAATGTAAACCTCAATAATTTCCTCGGTGGTTACAGAGGGGAGCCGCGTAAGGTCGAGTTTGTCGCCATATATGGCTTTGGCTGGTCTCATAATTTTTATCCCAAGCATGAAGCCTTGGATCTTAATATGCTTACTTCAAAGGCCGGCTTGAATATCAATTTCAATATTGATGCTGATAAGGCATGGCAGATTAATATTAAGCCTGCTATTGTATGGGCATTGTCAGGAAACATGGAAGTCACTCCGGCAGGTAATATAGGCAGTACAAATCCTGAGCGTTTATGCCTCAATACACACTATAATCTGAATCATGCCCTGCTTGAACTGACAGCTGGTGTGACCTATAAGTTTGGCAACAGTAACAGGACGCATAATTTTGTGAAGGCTAAGTTGTATGATCAGGCTGAGGTAGATGGGTTAAATGCCAAAATTAATGACCTGCGTTCAGGATTAAAGTCTAAGGATGCTGATTTGCAGGCTGCCAATGCCACAATCAAGGACCTGGAGGCTCAATTGAATGATTGCCGCAATAAGGCACCGCAGATTATCCGGGAAACAAAGGAGAATACGACAAACAATCTGGAGTCTGTAGTGACTTTTGCACAGGGTAAATCTGCCATTGCTCCGTCACAGTATCCCAATGTAGAGCGAATTGCAACCTATCTGAAGAACCATAAGTCGGCAAAGGTCGTTGTTAAAGGCTATGCTTCTCCTGAAGGAAGTATCGAGATTAATACGAAACTGGCCAAAGCCCGTGCTGAGGCTGTCAAGACGATGCTCCAGCAGAAATATGGTATTAAGGCATCACGCATACAGGCAGAGGGTCAAGGCGTAGGCAATATGTTCTCTGAGCCTGATTGGAACCGTGTAGCTATTTCTACGTTGAGCGAATAACCTACAGAAGGTAAGAGCGTGCCGTCACATTTCTGTGATGGCACGCTCTTATTGCAATAAGGAAGGGTTTGGAAATTTTAACAGGCAACATTAATTCTACAGATTATGGATATTGAAAAAGATAAAAAGAGTATTCCGCAAACCGGTATTGATATTACGCCAGATGTGGCAGGGGGAACGTATTCAAATATGGCAATGGTTTCCCACTCTCCTGCTGATTTTGTCGTGGATTTTCTATGCATGCTACCCGGTATGCCGAGACCGTTGGTAAAAAGCCGTATTGTCATGGCGCCCGAGCATGCCAAACGTTTGCTGATGGCACTGAATGAAAATGTTGGGAAATACGAATCAATGTTCGGAGAAATAACACTTTCCCAGAATCAGCCTTCTATTGTCAATGCGTTTAATAAATTGCCGAAGGGGGAGGCGTGAAAGTTTGCAGGATGGGACAATATGATTTTGACAAATTGGTAGACCGCTCAGGAAGCGGTGCCTATAAGTATGACCGCCTTGAGCAGGTCTTCGGTCGTCCTGACCTGATACCGCTATGGGTGGCAGATATGGATTTTGAGACGCCTCAGTGTGTCACCGATGCCATCAGGCAAAGGCTGGAACACTCCTTGTACGGATATACGTGTGACCCTGCCGACTGGTGGCCTACTGTCATGGAATGGATAGAGAGCCATCACGGATGGCGTACACAGCGGGAATGGTTTACATTTATACCAGGTATCGTTACGGGAATAGGGCTGGCTGTAAATGTCTTTGTCGGCCAAGGCGAAAAGGTAATCATACAGCCACCTGTATACCATCCTTTCAGACTGGTACCTCAGGGTAACCGGTGTGAGGTGGTGTATAATCCCCTGATCCTGCATGAAGATGGTTCCTATACCATGGACTTTGACAATCTTGAGCGTTGCTATGATGAAAAATGCAGGCTTTTGATTCTGTGCAATCCTCATAATCCGCGCGGGATACTCTGGGACAGGGAGACTTTGGTCAGGCTGGCTGAATTCTGCCATGCTCATCATCTGTTGGTCATTTCCGATGAGATTCATTGTGACATGGCATTATGGGGAAAGCATCATATCCCTTTCGCATCTGTGTCAGACAAGGCTGCTCAGTGCAGCATTACCTTCGGCGCTCCTTCCAAGACCTTTAATATGGCAGGAGTAATCAGTTCGTATGCCATTGTGCCGAATGAGCAGATCAGGAATCGCTTTTATGGCTGGTTGTCGGTCAATGAATTGAATGAGGCACAGCTCTTTGCTCCGATAGCAACGATAGCAGCCTTTAGGTATGGTGAGGAATGGCGACGTGAGATGTTGAAGTATATAGAAAGCAACATAGAGTATGTGGAGCAGTATTGCAAAGCATACATACCCGAGATAAAACCACTGAGGCCTGATGCTTCGTTCCTGATATGGCTGGACTGCCGGGCACTCCATTTGCAGCATGAAGAATTGGTTGACATGTTCGTGAACAAGGCTCGCCTGGCACTGAACGACGGGGAAATGTTTGGCAGGGAAGGACGTGGCTTTATGCGTATGAATGTGGCATCTTCCCGTTCGGTTATTGAGGAAGCATTAGGACGACTGAGGCAGGCTGTTCATGGCTGACAATTGACGGATTAAAATTAATGTCCCGGTATGTTTTATGATAAAAACTACCGGGACATTGTTTTTTTGTAAATTCTCTGTTGTTTCTCACCACTGTATGTTACCTCTTCAGGACCTTGCTTGCTGAGCCGTCCTTGTGGCGAACGATGTTGATGCCCCTTTGCCTGAAGTCCAGCCGGCGGCCGTCGAGCGAGAAAATGCTCTCCTCTGCGTCCTCCTGCTGCGTGGC
>CACYCZ010000136.1 GCA_902773055.1 uncultured Bacteroidales bacterium | reverse complement strand
CCGGGTCATGCGTTTGCAAGTTCTTGACACCAAACTGCTTTGTATATACAATCTTACTATCTTTCACAAACACTACAGAAAGCCCCACATTCTCCATTTCCTGGCGGAATGACTGTATTTCTTTCTCAAATCCGGCAATACATTCCTCCTCCCATTTACGAGCCTGTACAGAGAAGACAAAACAAACGAGCAGAATATAAACAACTATTTTTTTCATCTTTATCCTCTTTTTAATGTAAAACTTAATTTCTTTTGCATTGACTTGAGTCCAACCAAGCAGAACTATTGCCGGAAACTTACAGTGGAGTAATCAGACGCACCCGGCCGGGCAAGCGAAAAGGCCACGAAAGGCAAGCAACAGGAACTCCAGGTATTTACTTGACCACAAAGTCTGGCTACCCCCTATAATAACGAACTCTTAAAACCCTCAGGATAAAGATATTCCTGTTCCTTCACATTTGTATACAACCGTATCCAGGATTTGAATCCTGCGCCATCTTCTGTAAATTCAAAAAGCCGGACACCTGCGGGCTTTAAATTATTATACACGGAATTATAACCACCAAAACGGCCATATATCAAAAACTTGTCTCTATACAACATTGCACAATCATTATCATGCTCATGACCGAACACAAAGGCATCTACATCACCTCTCTCCACGGTTGTCGAGAACAGGCCGGAGTTGTATAGCGAAGACCCTGGCTCTTCGCCCAAATTACCTCTCAGGATGCGCTTTGTTTCTCTTAACCCGTCATTAAATTCCCTTACAGGAATATGCATAAACATCATACCGGGAACACACTCCCCGCCATTCTTCTGCTTGAAATATTCACTCATCCTGCAATACCATTCTATCTGGTCATGACGAATAAAGTCATAGCATAACGGCTTATTCGTGAACTGCCTTCCCGAATCCAGCAGGTAGAACACACGCTTAAGTTTATTATCCCTTGTTGAAAGGGTAATGACATTATTTGAACAATTATGTATCCCCGGCACCGATGGCATATTAATGTTTGACGGCAAGGTTCTCACAAAATCAAAGACCTCCTGCCGCGTCATCCCAAATTCTTCGTCATGATTACCCAGGGTCACCGCAAAGGGTATATTGAGTTTCCCCATTGGAGAAAGAATATATTCCAGATTCTCTTTTGCCGGAGCAGAATAAATAATATCGCCGGTATGTATTACCAAATCAGGTTTTTCCTCTTCAAGCATTGTCGTAATATTATGCAATGCACTTTCAGCAAATTCCTGGGTTGCCACTCTTAATCTGCCCTCATGACTATCATGCACCCCGACAAAGTGGGTATCTGTTATTTGCATCACCTTAAACTTGCCAGAAGCATTAAACTTGAAATCTGGTATTTGTCTGCTTAACTCTGATATATCCTTAGAGCATTCAGCTTTTGCTTCTTTCCTTACAGCTGCATCCAGATGCTCCGCAGATACAGCCCACGTCGTAACGCCGGCAATACCTCTCGCCGACGCCTTGAGAAAACTTCTTCTATTTAACTTTTTCATTTCCTATTTTATTTCTTGACCAAGAATGTTATACTTCTTGCCATTCTTTACTATTACTATCTTATTATCAATAATACACTTATAGCAATTCTGCCGTTTCGCATCATCCAACACAGCCGGCTTGATACCCTCAGGAACATCACTATATTTTTTATCCATAAAAGCAAAGCGACGGTCAATCCAATTATATATATATTGCTCCTCTGAATCAAAATCCAAAGCTATGCCATTCACCCCGCTCCAACGTTTCCGTTCCCTCTCCGCTGCACCAGTCTGCCTGAACAAATCAAAGTATGCCGCAAAGCGTTGTTTCAATTTCTCAGGGGTAAAAAAAGTCTGGCGCAACTCTTTATAGCGCTCTTGGTACGTCTTATCTAAATTAGTACAGACATATTGCATCAGATAACTGACCCTGTTAAACCAAGTCTCAGTCTCAACCTCTGCACTCAACGTGTCTGACGACCAAGAACGCCCCCATGAATGGTCTAAATCCCATGGAGCTACTCCCAGCTTCTTTTTATCGTCTGTCACATCATAATAATAGAGATACAGATTCTTACAGATATTATCATCTGCCATCAGAAACTCTACAAATAAAAAATAATCTTCCCATACGGGAAGATCAAATTTTTCCCTGAAATGCTGATTTACCTCATTAGAATCGCTATAGCTCATCCAATATATATCATCTGCCAAAGGCTTCCAATCTATAGGCTCCCCTTCTTCAACATCTGGATATGACATTTCCAAGGCATGCCATACCGCAGAACTGTTATCATACTTATAGAATGCATCATCTACGGAATGCAGGGTTGACCATCCGTTGGACTTATAGAGCACCCCCTTGACATCTCCACCCTTAAATTTCTTTAATTTCAACTGTTTCCTGTCAATTTTCTCTGTCAGGCAATACAGCCCCCAATATTCATTGTTCAGATATACTTCTACAAATTTACCATGAGTACCATTATATGCTTCCGGGTCCAAATAGGAAATATATGATTTGCTTGAGAAATCATTCCACAAATCCGTAGAGACCCTGTTGCGCATTCTTGCCTTGTCAATAGTCATTGCATCCAATATCCATGAATTGTCTGACCGCATCCCCAAGAGAGATTTATTTAGTTTCTTGCCTGTTTCGTCCAACAATTTTATTGCAAACGATTTTTTTGTATAAGCCAACGATGTGCTCCCACGATAGCGTATCTGTATAGCTATCTCTTCCCCATTGTCCAATCGGAATAACCCCGCAGAAAAAACCGGCGACAAACTATCAGCAGTCAAATTAACTACAGGCAACTGAGCCCCGGAGAGCAAATATCCTGTACACAACAAAAAAAATAAGATTACTACCTTTCGCATTGACAATAATAATTATTTTATCCTGACATCCCACCATGAACCTTTCCCCTTGTTATCTCCATAGATACAGCGGGAAGTAATAATAAAGCGATTATTCTTTTCGTCCAATGCAAGACCTTCGCACTCATCAGTTATATTTGTCGTCAAAGTTGTGTTTATAACCTTGTTCGCTACATTATAATCATGTATTTTACCCAACGTCGATCGTTTGGCATTTGTTCCCCAGCCAACAAGAAAATAAATATGCCCATTCAGATACACACAATCCTGCAGTGTTCCGTCATTAGGGATTTCAACCATATCTTTTTCTTTCACATATCCTTCTGCATCCATATCATTTATGTCAAAAGATGTTATACAATATGTATCTGTAGCATATCCGTTCTTGATATAGCCTATAACCCATCCTCTGCCACCATCAAAATCCCATGCACAAATTATGTCATCATAACGGTTCCTGAACTTCATCCGCTTTACCAAATAATCATGATCTACATCTATCACATCCACAAACTCATAATTATCTCTATCATCAACTGCTTCAAGCGTATTCTTAGGTTTCATATGGCCTGTCGCATACACTAATGGTGTCTTCGTAGTTACCTTCTTCCCTTGAGAATCGGTATATTGTTTTTCGTTACTGAACGAAATACTGCCAAAATGAGTTTCAGTAGCACCTTTGTATTGGAACTGCGTTTTGGTTTCAAGTAATTTTCCTGTAACGGCATCATATATTAGCAATGCCTTTCCTTTATCATAAAATTGATATAATTTTCCATTATATAATGCTGCACCTTGCATTGAAAGCTTTTCATAATTGGCAAACATATCCTGTTTCCTTGTCCATGTAAAATGATGTCTGTTCTTAAAATCAATACGAGCTCCTGTATACACTCCTTCTTGCGTATCCAACGCCAATGATTGAGCTCTCATAGAAGTCATAATTAGCATGCAGCCAATCACTAACAACAATTTATTCATTACTCTGTGTCTTTAATTTTAGCGAAAATACTAATTTTTTGTAAATTTGCACAATGTTTACAAAAAAAATGATTAGCATTGGCCTTGATATTGGATCTACTACCATCAAGACGATTGTTATTAATGATAAAAAACAAGTTATTTTTGCGAAATACGAGCGTCACCATGCCCAGATTCGCAAAAAAATTTTGTCTATACTAGAAGATATCAACAACACCTTATCCCCTGCAGAATCAATATTAACACTTACCGGTTCTATCGGGTTGGGTATATCTGAGCAATATCATTTCCCATTTATTCAAGAAGTCGTTGCAGCGAGCAACTATGTCAAGACACAACATCCCGAAATCAAAACCCTCATAGACATAGGCGGAGAAGATGCTAAAATCGTTTTCTTTAAGGATGGAGAGACTACTGATTTGCGGATGAATGGCAATTGTGCTGGAGGCACTGGGTCTTTCATTGACCAAATGGCCATACTTTTAGGAATAACTAACGAGGATTTAAGTAATCTCGCTCTAACTTCAAAGCAAATCTATCCTATTGCCTCCCGATGTGGTGTATTTTGTAAAACCGATGTCCAAAATCTTATTGCCAAAAATATTACTCCGGAAGATATTGCTGCTTCTATATTTCATGCCGTCGCAGTACAGACCGTCATGACTTTAAGTCATGGTCATAACATTTCTCCACCTATTCTTTTCTGCGGAGGACCACTTACTTTCTTACCAGCTTTGCGTACTGCTTTCAAATCTTATTTGGATTTGAGGGATAGTGATCTCGTCTTACCAGATCAAAGCCATTTGATTCCAGCATGGGGAGCAGCTCTTCACGGCATACAGACCAAACAAGAATTACATACCTTCCATGATATTATGTCATCTTTCCAAAAAGAGGACAAGGCAACATACACGGGTTCGGTATCTCTCACTCCTCTTTTTAAAAGCACAGAACAATTTGAAGCATGGAAAAAAAATAAGCAAAACCTTTCTCTCCCTGTAACCTCGCTCTCATCGGGCAAGCAAGATATTTATATCGGTATTGATTCTGGCAGCACAACAACAAAAATTGTCATCCTCAATTCAGAAAAACAAGCATTATTCTCCTACTATAAAGCCAATCAAGGGAATCCGATACAGACCGTATCGGCAGGGCTACAAGAATTTCATCAACTTTGCAAACAACACCATACAGAACCTATTATATGTGGTAGCTGTTCCACTGGATATGGGGAAGATCTAATCAAAATTGCATTTCATCTTGAGCATGGTATCATTGAAACCATTGCACACTATCTTGCAGCCAAAAGCATTGCCCCAGATGTAAGTTTTATTTTAGATATTGGGGGGCAAGATATGAAAGCCATCTTTATTCAAAATGATGTTATCAACCATATTGAAATTAATGAAGCATGTTCTTCTGGGTGCGGAACCTTCATTGAAACTTTTGCAAAAAGTTTAGGCTATAGGACCAACGACTTTGCAGATGAAGCCTGTACAGCACTACACCCCTGTGATTTAGGAACGAGATGCACCGTCTTTATGAACAGCAAAATAAAACAAGTACTTCGAGAAGGGGCAGCCATTGGAGATATTGCCGCAGGCTTATCATATTCCGTCATTAACAACTGCATTCATAAAGTTCTGAAGATTCATTCATTCTGCGACTTTGGAGATTGCATTGTTGTTCAAGGTGGCACAATGCTCAACAATGCTGTTTGCCGAGCATTAGAAGTCCTTACTGGTAAAACTGTTTCCCGTAGCAATCGGCCAGAACTGATGGGAGCATATGGTGCAGCACTTCACGCTCTTTCCAATGCCACTCAACATATCTCCTTAGAAGATATACTCAACAACTCCCATTATCATACACAATCCTCTTTATGTAAGGGTTGCGAAAATCAATGTTTGGTCAATACATACATTTTTCCAGATAAACAGAAGTTTTACTCAGGAAACAAATGTGAAAGAGTATTTAGTAATCGTGGAAAATATTATCATGCGGGCATAAACCTTTACGAGAAAAAAAACAAACTACTATTTAATCGCTATGCAGAGGCAAACCTGAATACCTCTCTTAAAATAGGTATACCTCGTATTCTAAACATGTACGAAGAATACCCTTTTTGGCACACCTTATTTTCACAATGTGGCATACAAGTTATTTTAAGTGACGCTTCTGATTTCAAATCCTATGAAAAAGGAGTCCGTTATGTCATGTCCGACAACATCTGTTTCCCCGCCAAACTAAGCCACAGCCATATCCTCAATCTTATAGGCAAAAAAGTTGACCGCATCTTTTTCCCTTACGTTATTTACGAGAAAACTGATACTGGACAAAATTCTTTCAACTGCCCCATTGTTTCTGGATACTCAGACGTATTACACAATACCATGAGCCTCCCTATCCCCATCGATTCACCAGCTATTACATTCAAAGACGAACAAGCCTTACTACAAGAATGCATCTCCTATTTGAAAGGACTTGGTATCAAGACTAATATCATATATCCTGCTTTTCATCAAGCTATAACCGCACAAAAAGACTACGAGAACGAACTTCGGCAAATCAACAGACGCATTTTTGAAAAAAATAAACAGGAACAGCGTCTGGTCATTCTCCTTGCTGGCCGTCCCTACCATACAGACCCTTTGATTCAGCACAAGATTGCCGACATGATATGCAGTTATGGAGTTGATGTCATCACCGATGACATTGTACGTGGTGAAAACATTGACACCAGTCATGCACATTTTGTTTCTCAATGGTCCTTCCCTGAACATATCCTGAAAGCTGCCCAATGGACTGCAGAACAAGATCAGAATGTCCAATTTATTGAGATGACTTCCTTCGGGTGCGGTCCTGATGCTTTTATGCTTGATGAAATTAAATCATTACTCCACCGTCACAATAAATCACTGACCCAACTAAAGATTGATGATGTTTGCAACATCGGCTCACTAAAACTGCGAGTTCGCTCTGTTATTGATAGCTTAAGACTTAATCTGCACCAAAATAAGCAACAAAGTTCTCTGCCTTTCAAGACAACGCCTGTCTATGATTTGACAGCAAAAAAACAGCGGCAAAAAATCCTAGTCCCATATTTTACCCCTTTCATTTCGCCCCTGATACCTGCTTTTATGAGCCTGTCCGGCTATGACTTTGACGTTTTGCCCATGAGTGATGATACTTCCGGAGACTTGGGCTTAAAATTTGCAAATAATGAAATTTGCTATCCTGCCACACTTATTGTCGGTGATTTTATCAAAGCTTTCGCCAGTGGGAACTATGACCCTAGCACTACTGCCGTTGCCATTACTCAAACTGGTGGGCAATGCCGGGCTACCAATTATATTTCACTAATCAAGAAAGCTTTGATAGATGCTGGTTATCCTAATGTGCCTGCCATCTCTTTATCGTTCGGTAATAACAATCCTCAACCAGGATTTCAGTTTAATTGGAAAAAGATTCTGAACACAGCCGTTTCAACTATTCTTTTCACCGATGCATTAGCTAAACTATATTATGCAGCACTACCTCGTGAAAAGGAAACTGGAGCAGCAGACCACTTAAAAGAATATTACCTCAACCTCGCCAAACTTTACATCAGTAAAAATCAAGGAAAGGCTCTGAGTACACTCATAAAACAGGCAGCCCAAGCTTTTGATGATATATGTCTAGACACTTATGCTCCCAAAGTTGGCATTGTGGGTGAAATTTTCCTAAAATTCCATTTCTATGCTCAGCGTCATATTACAGAATGGCTTATTGAAAACCATATTGAAATAGAACCTCCTTTGCTTCTACCTTTTTTTCTACAGGCTTTTGTTAATATGGATGTTAACAATCAATCTCTTGTAGAACGTTCCCGTTTTCCCCAATGGGTAAGAAAAGGATTATACAAACTTATCCGCCATCGTATCAGCAAATACAATACCCTCTGTTCTTCCTTCAGATTTTTCCAACCGTTTGATGATATTTATTTATTAGCAGACAATGCCCGGGACATCATTTCCCTCAATGCTCAGTTTGGAGAAGGATGGTTACTTCCCGGCGAGGTAGCCACCATGGCAAACCATGGCATACGGCATATTGTCAGTTTACAACCTTTTGGTTGCATTGCCAATCACATTATTTCCAAAGGCATTGAGAAACGTCTCAAAGAATGCTATCCACAATTAAAATTTCTGTCCCTTGACTTTGACAGTGGTGTCAGCGATGTCAACGTAACCAATCGCATGCTCTTATTCCTAAACGACTTACTTACTTCATCACAAGAACCTTAGTCGTTGCAGCCTTATTACCCTTCTCATCATATCCAATAATATAATACATTCCTGATGAGACGCGTTTACCAGCATTCGTACGACCATTCCAGGTAAAGGTTCCGCCTACTGACGTCCCTTTATATATAAGTTGTCCCCCTACTGTTGTAACCTTTACTTCACAGTCATATGTAAAGCCCGTCACCGTTATATTTCCTATATAATCCGGACGGACAGGATTAGGATATACCTTTAAATTATTATGGTTTAAAGTTAGCTCTGGATCCGTTGCATCTGCATGATAAGATATCAACCCTGCCTCCGTTCCGAAAAAGACTTCTCCCGTCTCACCATTAATAGCAATTGAATAGACCGTATTCGACAATAACGGAGAATTTTCCTTTGTAAAATGATGAATGGTTGTTAATCCATCTGCACTCACCAGATATACCCCATTTTCGGCTGTTGCAAACCATTTTCGGTTGCCCCCATCTATTGCAATATCCGTAATCGCCACACCGGAAAGAAGATAATCTCCATAATCCGTCTCATCGTTTCGAGGAACTATTATTTGCTCAAAGGGAGTAGAGCTGTCAAAGAATGTTCTGGGGTCACGAATAATAAAGGGACCTTGGCTCGTTGCCAACCAGAGAATACCATCTTTGTCTTCCACAACATTATATACCTGATTTATGTCGCTTGCACCGTCAAAATTATATTGGAACCGATATGTATCGTCAGAGGTATTATCTATTGTACCGTTATAATTAAGACATAGCACACCTGCATGATGCTCAGCTGTTTCCCGGCGATGTGTTATCCAGACCCACCCTCGGGAGTCAAAATAGATATTGTCAAATGTCGGATAACCGGCCAATTCCGGGAAATAGAAACTCTTCCATGTTCCATCGGCCTTGAGGACATGCAATATTGTATCAACCTGATTATTCAAGAACCAAAGATTGTTTGCATTATCGTATGTTACGCCAGAAGTCCAACAATATCTTCTGAAATTTACACTTTGAGGACGGATAGTCATGATTGGACTATTCTCACAATTATACAAATGAACAAATTTCCCATTTTTATATTCAAATAATCCACAACACGCCGCAGAAACAAAATGATGAGTGTCGTCATTCGGGTCCTCTGCCACTCCTGTTACATTGATATATGGATAACCTATCTTTGTGTCAATACTGTCTTCTATAAAGGTAAACCATCCATCTTTATCATACGACATCACCGTACCAGGATTATAAATATTAACATAATTCTGACTCCCACCGGCCACTAAGAGGCGATTGTTGTCTGTCAGAGACAGCTTATAACACAGGTTTCGTTTAGGAGCATTAATGAGAATTGCAGGTTCTTGGTTATTTAACAGGCCATCATTGTTCGTTACATACTGCAACCCCCTATATCGATGACTGGCCCAGAAAGAAGTTCCGTCCCAGCTTGCCCACGTAAAATCTGTGTGAAAATGATAGCTCTTGAAACTTCCGTCTTCTTCCATCGTGACAAATTCCTTTTCTGCAACCATAACCAGTTTTTCTCCTTCGGGATTGACGAAAAAGAACGAGCCGGACCTAAGCATCTCCAAGCTGCCGTCAGATTCATCAAACCGATATAGACCGTCTGACTTAAAGGCATAGATATCGTCATCATAATTTATTACCTTAAAATCCTTCTGGGCTGTCAAAAGTTGCCAATTACTTCTGTCAAGCAAGTTTTTCTTACGAGAGCCTTCAAAGACACCATTATCAGTTACTGCAAAGATATCGTCATCCGTACTGGTCGCGCTCGTCACCTTTCTTCCGAAGTCATAAGTATTCGTAAACTCACATCTTTCCATATTAATGACCACAACGCCGAAGTTGGTAGACAAATAAGCATAGTCACCTGCTACTGACACATCATTTATGGTTTTGTCTTGAATAAAACTATTCTTATACTGCGGTACATTTACGACATTGTCCTCAGTATCCATAATATCTATATTGTAATTTGAATAGACGATGATGAATTTAGACAGATTCCGGTTATACACAAAATATGAGATCATCACATCACTCAATCCTGATATTCTGGACATAAGGTTTATTTTTTCAGGAGTATAGCAATACAGACTCCCGCTCGCCAAGGCATACGTCTTTCCGTTTACACATGTATTCTTTGTCACATCAAAATACGACATATACGCTGTCCATTTGCCCGATGCTTCCGAACGGACAAGAACACCTATAAAAACGACCAACAGCAATAAACTTTTCTTCATCTTACTTCTTTTAAATAGGTTACCAATTTCTTGACGGCGCGTGCACGATGGCTGATTTTATTTTTGACTTCAACTCCCAATTCTGCAAACGTCTTGCCCGTTTTTTCCGGTATAAATACAGGATCGTACCCAAATCCGTCAGTTCCGCGACGTTCTGTTGCAATTTCACCTTCTACTATTCCGTCAAAGAAATGAACTTCGTTTTTTATTATTAACGCAATTACAGTGCGAAATCTTGCATGGCGCTCAAAATTTTCTTTCAATTCATGCAACAATTTATCTGTATTAGCCTCCGTATTATGGTCTTCTCCTGCATAACGCGCTGTATGAACACCCGGAGCTCCGCCCAAGGCATCTACCTCCAGTCCCGTATCATCGGCAAAACAATCATAGCCATATCTGTCATATATGAACCGTGCCTTTTGCTCAGCATTACCTTCCAAGGTGTCTGCCGTTTCAGGAATATCTTCGTGGCATCCTATCTCTGCCAAGCTCAGTATCTCTATGTCATCAGGAAGCATCGCCCTGATTTCACTTAACTTATGATTGTTATTTGTTGCAAAGACTATCTTTTTCATATCACACTGTTTGTATTGATAATTTCAAGAGGCTGACCACCTATTTCAGCTGCTGTATCAGAAAATGAAGAATAATAGCTGCCCAATACCAATGATGTTTCAGCCAGACACCACAGGTCAAGCACTGCGTCTTTGATACCCATCGGGGATTTCCTCTCCAGCTTCACATTATTGGTTATGAGCCGGTCTGTATATCGTTGCCGGAAATAATTCTTTACCGCCATGTCATCTGTACATAGAAAGACTTTTCCGTCATCGTGTTCTTTCAGATAAGCGTCTATACGCTGACAAAATGCCGAAAGCGGACTATGGAGAATAGCTTCTGTGTTATCTTTCCGACGTATGTGGACTCCTATTGTATGAGGTGTAAAATCTTTTGTTATGACCTTCACTTTATCTTTCAGCTCCTGCAACGGGCGAAACACCATACCCACCTTGGATGAGTCGTAGTCGCCCAAGGCATAGCATGTTGAAATATACAACGATTCATATCTTCCCATCAAATCGGCCATAGACTGCTTTCCTGGTGCGAAATTTTCTATCTGTTTGTCATATTCACCCCAGCGCATCCATCTGGGCAAATACAGATTACGCTTTGTTGCCACAGTATCTTTGTATGTACCATCTATCATCTGCACGTCAGGATGTTCAAACGGCTGAAACAAATCCCCCCACGCAGCCTTGCATTCATTTGATGCACACCATATTATGCGGATTCTCACTGGCAAATCGCCAGCCAGTCTCAATGCGGACATCACAACCCTCATGCGGTTGGCTAATCCACCTATCGGCACGATAGACAATCCCTGATATTTCACTTACCTTTTATTCTGTCAAAACCATTGCCATAGACACCGACCACTTTGCTCTGAGATACAAAGGCTTTAGGGTCAATCTGCTTGATTGCCCTGAATATGCGTGTACTTTCCCTGCGGCGGGCCATCACCATCAACACTTGCATATCATTCCTTGAGTACCATCCGTGTGCATCCAGCAGGGTAACGCCTCGGCCAAGGTCATTCACAGCTTGGGCTATGGCCTCATGCTCTTGGGATATGATGAAAAACTGCACACTCTGGCGCATGCGGTTCATAACATAATCCAGCATGGATGTTTCCACTATCATGGAGACATAACCATAAAGCAGCAATTCTATCTGATGGAAGACCAGATAGCTCGATGATGCTATCAAAATGTCGCATACCAGCAGTATGGTGCCCAGGCTTACATCCCGGAATTTATTGATACATGCTGCCACGATGTCCGTACCGCCGGTACTGCCGTTATTCAGGAATACTATGCCTAATCCTATGCCCTCTATGGCCGCTCCTATGACACACGCCATGAAAGACTGATCGCCGAGCAGACGAGGCATTTCGCCGTCAACCATCATCATGTTCTGACCGGCTCCTATTGCCACCGTCATGTAGCCGACGGCAAATATTGTATTGACCAGAAACTTAACGCCCAGTATCTTCAATGCTATTAGCAGCAGGCCTATATTGATTATCAAGTAAGTATACTGTGGTGAGAAGGAAGTGGCATAGTATACGATTGCCGAAATACCAGCTACTCCACCAGGAGTAATCTGGTAAGGCAACTGGAATCCTACATAACCTATTACGTAGAATGTAATACCCAGCATAATAAAGAACAAGTCTCTTATCTGGCTTGTCAGCACACCATGGGTTCTTGAATTGTCGGGCATCGTTCAGACTGATTATTTCAATACGATATTAACAATGCGGTGGGGAACGACGATAACCTTGACTATTTGCTTGCCTTCAAGATGCTTTGCTGATTCTTCTGCAGCCAGGGCAGCTTTTTCTATTTCTTCCTTCGTTGCCTCAGGGGCAAAATCCATCGTGAAACGTGTCTTGCCGTTAAAGGAGATACTCAGGGTCTCTGTATCTACCTTAAGGTAGTCTTCATTACATTGAGGCCACGGTGCATCGCATACAGAGGTCCTGTGTCCCATCATTTCCCACAGCTCCTCTGCCAGATGAGGACAGAAAGGAGCTATCAGCACTGTCAGCTGTTCCTTGACTTCACGCGACTCAGACTTGGATTTTATCAGCTCGTTGAGACATATCATGAATGCTGCCACAGAGGTGTTGTACGAGAATTCCTCGATATCCTCTGTCACTTTCTTAATCAGTGTATGCAGGGCTTTCAGTTCATCTTTTGAGGGTGCTGCATCGGTTGCCACAATCTTGCCGTCTGCCCCGACGAAGAAATTCCACAATCTCTTCAGGAAACGGTGACAGCCGTCTATACCGTTGGTATCCCATGGCTTGCTCTGTTCAACCGGTCCCAGAAACATTTCATAGAGCCTGAGCGTATCTGCTCCGAATTTCTCTATAATCATATCCGGATTTACCACGTTAAACATGGATTTTGACATTTTCTCCACTGCCCACCCGCAGATATATTTCCCTTCGTCGTTGAGAATAAACTCCGCCGTTGCATACTCCGGACGCCAGGCTTTGAAGGCTTCTACATCCAACACGTCGGCTGAGATGATATTTACATCAACATGTATCGGTGTAACATCGTATTGCTCCTTCTTGTCATAGGAAACAAAAGTATTGGTATCCTTGATACGGTAAACAAAGTTGCTCCTGCCTTGAATCATACCTTGGTTGATAAGTTTCTGGAAGGGCTCCTCCGTCACACTGACACCGAGGTCAAACAGGAACTTATTCCAGAATCGGGAATATATCAGGTGACCTGTGGCATGTTCTGAACCGCCCACATAGAGGTCCACATTCTTCCAGTATCTGGCAGCTTCACCTGATACGAGTTCCTTGTCGTTATGAGGGTCCATGTAGCGGAGGTAATAGGCCGAAGAACCGGCAAATCCCGGCATTGTATAGAGTTCTATCGGGAACACGGTCTTGTCGTCAATCTTGCTGTTTTCAACAATTTTCCTGTTTACTTCATCCCATGCCCATACCGTAGCATTTCCCAAGGGGGGCTCGCCCGTGGCCGTAGGCAGGAATTTCTCTACCTGAGGGAGCTGCACCGGCAGGCATTCCTCGGGTATCATCACAGGGATTCCGTGCTTATAATAGACGGGGAACGGTTCTCCCCAATAGCGCTGGCGGGAAAAGATAGCGTCGCGCAGACGATAATTGACCTTGACCCTGCCCAACTTGTGCTCCTGCACATAGACCTTAGTTGCCGCAATGGCTTCCTTGACGGTCAGGCCGTTCAGACTGAAATCTATATAGGGGGTCACATCTTTTCTTGGAGAATTGGTTACGATTCCTTCCTTGGCATCATAGCTTTCCTCTGTTACGTCAGCGCCCTCAATCAGCGGTATAATCGGCAGGTTAAAATGTTTGGCAAACGCATAGTCGCGCGAGTCATGGGCCGGTACTGCCATGATGGCACCCGTACCATAGCCGGCAAGCACATATTCGGAAATCCATATCGGATTTTTCTCTCCTGTAAACGGATTGACGGCATAAGAGCCCGAGAAAACACCCGTCACCTTATGGTCTATCATACGTTCACGCTCGGTACGCCCCTTGACATAGGCTATATATTTCTCCACCTCTGCTTTCTGCTCTGGTGTCGTTACCTTTTCAACCAGTTCACTCTCAGGAGCCAAGACCATGAAGGTAACGCCAAACATCGTGTCTGCCCGCGTCGTAAAGATTGTAAATGTCTCATCTGTACCGGCTATCTGGAATTCCACTTCAGTACCCTCGGAACGCCCTATCCAGTTGCGTTGGGTCTCCTTGATGGAATCACTCCATTGGATAGTATCCAATCCGTCCAGCAGGCGCTGGGAATAAGCGCTGACACGCAGACACCACTGGCGCATTTTCTTCTGTTCCACGGGGTAGCCGCCACGGACCGAAACACCGTCTACGACTTCGTCGTTAGCCAATACCGTGCCCAATCCGGGACACCAGTTTACCATTGTTTCCCCCAGGAAAGCAATGCGGTAGTTCATCAGTGTGTCGGATTTTTGCCGGTCGTCCATGGCAAGCCATTCGGCGGCAGTGAAATCCAGCTGCTCCGTCTGAGCGACGTCAAGACCGATACTGCCCTTCTCCTCAAAGCGGGCTATCAGTTTTTCTATAGGCTTTGCCTGCTGGCACTTGTTGCAGAAGAAACTGTTGAACATTTTCTGGAAAGCCCACTGTGTCCAATGATAATAACCCGGAGCACAGGTACGCACTTCACGGTCCCAGTCAAAGCAGAACCCTATCTTGTCCAGCTGTTCACGATAGCGGTCTATATTGGCAAAAGTCGTCTTCTCCGGATGCTGTCCCGTCTGAATAGCATACTGCTCTGCCGGAAGCCCGTAGGCGTCATATCCCATGGGGTTCAACACATTGTATCCCTGCAGGCGTTTTGCACGCGCATAGATGTCGGAGGCTATATAGCCTAAAGGATGTCCCACATGCAGACCTGCCCCTGAGGGATAGGGAAACATGTTCAACACATAAAACTTAGGCTTTCCTGCATCTTCCGTGACACGATATGTAGACTGTTCTTTCCACCGGCGCTGCCACTTCTTCTCAATATCATTAAAATTATATTCCATAGGGGTATTATTTTTTATTTCAAATTTATTTATATCCTTTTAGATTGAATATGCAAAGATACAATCTTTCTTTCTTCTACCCGACAAAATAGTTCTCAAATTGAACAGGGAATATTGCGTGACGGGAACAATCCCAAAACTATCCGGGCAACCCGGTTCTGCCCAGACTGTCCCAGGGGTATTCTGAAAGCCTGTAGTTACAGACGGCCAAGACTATAGTCGGCTTTTTTGTATGCCCTGACTACAGACTTCCAACTGTCAAGCCAAGGAAATCTACCTCATGCCATAAGCCGCACAGCAACATCAGGGCAGAAACATTTCTGTGTAAAAGTTTCTTGCACACTAAAAAATAATGAGTTTATTCCTAATATTTTATCCCGAAAACAGACATCGGTCGGATCAAGAAGTGGCTTCCTTGGAATAGGCCGCAACGCCCAGTGCTGTATCTTTGCATCAGTATAAAACTTCCATCCTATGAATATCAAATCTAAAAAAGAACGTGTGAAAGTCGGAGCACACAAAGGCAAAGACATGTTTATCATGAAAATGGACTATTATAATACAGTCGATACCGAAAAAATCATTCAGTATGCCCACGACGTCAGTTGCATACCAGCACCCATGTTGCGGGCCTCATGGGAAGCTATCAGTTTAGTCATCACCTCGTGGGTCGTTGACGGGCATATCGTAAAGATTCCCGGTCTGGGAAACATCAGGGCATCCATACGTGCCAAGGCGCGTACCAAGGCTGAGGACATCAACACAACCGACATCCTATACCGCAAAATCATGCTGACCCCCACGAAGGCAATCAAGCAGGCACTCAACACCGCACCGGTCCGCATTGTCTGCATAGACAAAAACGGGCATGAAATCAGGCGGATAGAAGAAACCGACGATGACGAGTAATCTTATGGTACATAAATTATGGCGGCAGGACATGGTGGCAGATACTCCTTGCAATATGCGGCACACACTGATTTTGCCCATGACAAATAAAGATTCAACATAAAACGATAATGAATAAAATGTTAAATGCCATTTTGCTGCATTTTTTGTATTTTTGCATTATGAAATATCATCTTCCCATATTCCACACAGGCAACTGGCCTGTACTTCTCTTATTCAGCGCTTTTGTTACCAGCTGCTTACTCTCGTGTTCTCCCAAGCAAAAAGGGGGTAAGCAGGCGTTCATAATGGTGAGCATTGAGCCTCTGCGCTATTTTACCGAAAGCATTGCCGGAGACGGCTTCCAGGTAGAATCCATTGTCCCCGAAGGATACAATCCCGAAAGCTACAAGCCCACCCCCGAACAACTGATGAAACTGAGTGAGTGCCAGATTTTTTTCAAGATAGGACAATTAGGGTTTGAGACCACATGGCTGGAAAAGACCTGTCAGGAACAACCTTCCCTCCATGTCGTTGACACCTCCGACAGCCTGCGTACCAATGCCGCCGGCATTTCCTTAGCCTCCTTTGACCCTCACACATGGACTTCGCCGCAAAATGCCATCTGGATATGCAAGACTATATGTCAAGCCCTATGTGACGCCGACTCATCACATACGGCCACCTACCGCAGCAACCTGGAGAAAACCATCAGGCGCATAGAACAAACCGACCAGCAGATACACCAGATTCTCAGCAATCTGCCTTCACGGACATTTATCACGGTGCACCCTTCGCTGACCTATTTCGCCCAAACCTACGGACTAAGACAGCTGTCCATAGAAAAAGAAGGCAAGGAACCCACTCCCTCTGACCTCAAGGAACTGATCAGGCAATGCAGGGAAGACGGCAATCCCGTTATCCTCATACAGAAACAATTTGCCAGGGCCCAAGCTGAAATCATTGCCAAGGAAACCGGTTCCAAGATTATCAGCATCAACCCATTGGGTTACAACTGGGACAAAGAGATGCTACACATTGCTAATACCTTGCATAATGGCGAATAGCACTCCTCTCATCAAACTGGAAGACGTCAGCGC
The DNA here is from genome assembly GCA_902773055.1 of uncultured Bacteroidales bacterium. Classification (GTDB taxonomy): domain Bacteria; phylum Bacteroidota; class Bacteroidia; order Bacteroidales; family Bacteroidaceae; genus UBA6382. Next base: position 6,272 of record CACYCZ010000136.1, on the reverse strand, counting down.
AGCCTATGGCAACAAGACTGTACTCCACGACATATCACTCCAACTCCTCCCCCACCACTTTCTCGGCATCGCCGGGCCCAATGGCGGAGGAAAGACAACACTCATAAAACTCATCCTCGGCCTGCTCAAGCCAAAGACCGGGAAAATCACATACTACCGCGACGGACAAGCCTGCAATAACCTCCTCATGGGATATCTGCCCCAACAGACCACCTTTGACCACAGTTTCCCCATCACCGTGAAAGAGGTTGTCATGTCAGGAGCACTCAACCACCGCCCACAGCTTCATGCATACAATAAGGAAGAACAGGACAAAGCTCTTGCACTGCTTGAGAAGGTGGAACTGCGCCATGCATCAGATACACTCATCGGCGAACTCAGCGGCGGAGAAAGGCAAAGGGCACTGCTGGCACGCGCACTGATGTGCCAGCCTGAAGTACTTATCCTGGATGAACCCAATACATTCTTCGACCTCAAGGCAAGGGCATGGATGCTCCGCGAGCTCAAAGCCTTGCAGGAAAAATGCGCCATTATCATGGTCAGCCACGACATGCGCGACTTGTTCTCCGTTACTGACCATATTGCATACACCCATCGCCACCTTCACCTATACGAGACAGCCAAGACATCCGTCAGCCAGTTGGAAGAGGATATTCTTCAAAGCAACTGCATGTGATACGGGATTTTTGACTAACTTTGCAACCTCTAACAGGTTAAAATAAAAACAATATATGGCACTTCAATGTGGTATTGTCGGACTTCCCAATGTGGGCAAATCCACTCTCTTCAATTGCCTGAGCAGCGCCAAAGCTCAGGCTGCAAATTTTCCCTTCTGCACCATAGAACCCAATGTGGGCGTCATCACTGTTCCTGATGAACGATTAGGGAAACTGGCTGAAATCGTACATCCCGGGCGCATCGTCCCCGCAACAGTTGAAATAGTAGACATCGCCGGACTTGTCAAAGGAGCAAGCAAAGGTGAAGGGCTTGGCAACCAATTTCTTGGAAACATCCGCCAGACTAATGCCATCATCCACGTCCTGAGATGCTTTGACGACGACAATGTCAGCCATGTAGACGGCTCTGTCAACCCTATCCGCGACAAAGAGATTATCGACACCGAATTGCAGATAAAAGATCTTGAAACAGTTGAAAACCGGCTGCACAAAGTTGAGAAACTGGCTCAGGTTGGCGGCGACAAAAAGGCTAAAATGGAACTAAATGTCCTGAAAGCCTTTCAAGAGGCATTGCAACAAGGCAAATCGGCACGTACCGTAGAATTTGAAAGCAAGGAAGAGCAAGCCATTGCCCATGACTTGTTCCTGCTCACCACCAAACCGGTACTATATGTCTGCAATGTAGATGAAAACAGTGCCGTATCGGGGAATGCCTATGTTGAGCAAATCAGGAAAGTCGTAGAAGAAGAACATGCCGAGATGCTGGTTATTGCAGCCAAGACCGAAGCTGATATCGCAGAATTGGAATCCTATGAAGAACGCCAGATGTTCCTGCAAGACATAGGATTGGAAGAATCAGGATGCAACCGTCTGGTTAAAGCCGCATTCCGCTTGCTCAATCTACGCACGTTTATTACTGCAGGCGAAATGGAAGTCAAGGCATGGACTTTCAGGCAAGGATGGAAAGCACCCCAATGTGCAGGAATCATCCACACAGATTTCGAGAAAGGATTTATCCGGGCCGAAGTCATCAAATATGAAGACTATATGCAATACGGCTCTGAAGCTGCCGTACGCGAAGCCGGAAAGATATATGTCCAAGGCAAAGACTATGTCGTTGAAGATGGTGATATCATGCACTTCCGTTTCAATGTTTAATCCTCTTACCCCCTGAGCAATGATTCCTGCCTTTATCACCTGGAACCCCGACCCCATCGCATTCCATCTCTTTTCATGGCCAATTAAATGGTATTCCCTTTGCTGGTGTGCCGCACTGTTGCTGGGATACTACAACATGGGGCGCCTGTACAGAAAACAGAATATTCCGGAAGAAGTTTTTGCACCTCTTTTCATGTATTGTTTCCTCGGTGTCATAATTGGAGCACGTATCGGCCACTGCCTGTTTTACGAACCGGCATACTATATTCACCATCTGGGAGAAATGTTGCTCCCCATACGCAAGTTTCAAGACGGATGGCATGTCGTCGGATATGAAGGCCTGTCCAGCCACGGCGGTGTTTTCGGTATGCTGTTTGCCATTTGGCTGTATGCACGCAAGATGGGCATGCACTACCTCCGCGTATTGGACAACATGGGTATTGCCACACCATTGTCAGCAGCATGTATCCGTTTTGGCAATGTCATGAATTCCGAAATTGTCGGAGTACCTACCGATATGCCATGGGGAGTCATTTTCGCTGCAAATGGTGAAGATTTTGCCCGGCATCCAGCCCAATTCTATGAATGCCTGTTTTATATCCTAGTCTTCATTGGAGCACTTTGTCTCTATGCCGTGCCAAAACTAAAAAAGAAAGTCGGTACAGGGTTCTTCTTTGGCTACTGCCTGTTTACCATTTTCACATTCCGCATTCTCATTGAATTCATCAAAGCCGACCAAGTTGAAAGCGAAGCAACAATGTTGCTTAATATCGGCCAGTTGCTCAGCATCCCATTAGCCTTAGTAGGCATATATTGCATGATTGGCGGAAAATACTGTCTCAAATTTGCAGAAAAGCCGGGAGAAAAGATATACACCCTGCCACAAACTAACAAAAAATAATGGAAGGCAACACTGTAAGGCATCATATAACGACAGGCAAATTTACCCTGCCGTGTACTTATGCCTTTGCAGCAGCCCTATGGGCATTCTCCCCGACAACATCACAGGAGCATTGGATTGTTTTTTTGTGGATGGCAGCAATTACCTATATTCTCTATGCTGTCTATAACAACGTTTCCCTCATACGCGTCAGGAGCTGGCTGCTGCCGTCATGCTTCATCATACTCTGCGCAGTCATGCCCTTCCTCCACGCTGTCAGTCCGGCATGCTTTGCTGTAACCCTCTTTCTGGCGGCACAACATTTTCTCCTTGCATCCTATCAGAATATCCATCCGGAAAGAAACATTTTCCACGCATTCCTCTTTTTAGTATTAGGCGCCGTCTTTATGCCGCAGACGATATTTCTTGGTATTGCTTTCTTTTTCGCTATGCTGACATTCCTGAGAGCCTTTTCACTCCGCGCCTTTATCTCCATCTTCTTAGCCATACTTACCGTCACCATATTCTCCTTGTTCACAGCATTGGTGCTCAACCGCATGCAAGAATTTCAGGAGCATCTCATGACAATCCGTGACATCCACTTTGAATATGTGCAATCATGGAACACACAGCAAATTGTCAATGCCTCGTTCCTCGGCACACTTATTTTGATTAGCATCCTTCATTACGGCAAAACCAATTTTAATGACAAAATTCGCACACGCATGTATTTCTACGTCATTATTTTGGAAACATTGGTCGCTATCGGCATGCTTCTGTTATATCCACAATATTTCAACGAATTAATATTTGTATTGCTCACACAGGCAACACCATTGTTCGCCCATTATATGGTTCTTGGCAAAGGACGTCTCTCGGACTTCTTTTTCTTCGTTATTCTCCTCGCCATCGCCGTCCTTGCAGCTTATAATCTATGGATGACTTGATACCCCTTTTACAAGATTTTGGATACGGAGGAATGTTTGTTGCATCTTTCCTGGCTGGGAGTTTCTTTCCTTTCAGTTCTGAAGCCATCATGACGGCATTATCTCTGGCCGGACTCAACATATGGCTGTTAACCCTCTACAGTACTATCGGCAATACATTGGGAGGAATCTTTAACTATGGAGTCGGGCGCTTGGGCAACGAAGAATGGGCTTACCGGCTTTTCAAAGTCAAGGAAAAAAGATTGGATAAGACAAAAAAATGGGTACATGACTATGGCGCCTATGCAGGTTTACTTTCATGGTTGCCCATCCTCGGCAGTGTCATCACATTGGCACTTGGACTACTCCATATCCATTTCGGCAAGACACTGCTGATGACATTTTTGGGTAAATTCCTGCGTTATCTCGTACTGATGCTTCTCCTGACATCTTTCTATTGAATTCCATATTTTGTATTTCACAGATTCATACATTTAATACTCTTTTCCTTATGATTCGTATTTGCATTCTCCTCGCCACTATACTTTGGAACTTGCCGACATACTCAACTGACAGTATCGGCAAATATGCCATAGACAAAGACCTGACATACCTCATAGAGATTCAAGGTAGTGAATCACATGGTCACACACCGCTATGGCTTAATGCCAACAAGCACGGACTGAGCTCGCTGGCATCATCAAACGGTTACCTACGGGCAAGCCTGATGAGAGACATGGCTATAGATTCAACACGCAAATGGGCTATCGGCTATGGCGCAGATTTCGTCATCCCGACACACTATACCAGCAAGTTCTTTGTCCATCAGGCCTATGCCGAAGGACGATGGCTTCACGGCACTCTCACCATTGGTAGCAAGGAATATAATCTGGAACTCAAAAACAACCTGCTCAGCAGCGGCTCACAGACATTGGGTATTAATGCCCGGCCCGTACCCCAAATACGTATAGCCTTGCCCGAATACTGGACCCTGCCTTTTGCCGGGAAATGGATACATCTTAAGGGACATATTGCCTACGGCTACTTCACCGATGACAACTGGCAAAAAGACTTTATTGCACAGTACAGCGGATTTTCCGAACATGTACTATATCACAGTAAAGCTGCCTATCTCAAGATAGGAAAAGAAGGTATCTCGCCCTTTTCTGCAGAACTTGGACTTGAAATGGCTGCCCAGTTCGGAGGGAAAAACTATGTTTACGATTCCGAAGGCAGAGAATATGTTTACCGGAATCCTTCCAACTTCGCATCTTTTCTCTATGCATTTATTCCTGGAGGAAAGGATCAACCTGAATCAACTTACCAGAATGAGGAGGGTAATCATTTAGGCAGCTATACAGCACGGCTCAACTACGACAACGACAACTGGGGACTGAGTATCTATGCAGATCATTTTTTTGAAGATCATTCCGCCATGTTTTTTATTGCAAAGGGAGGCTACGGCAGCGGCGACAATTGGGACAAACGCTCAGCATCCAGCTTTGTATTATATAAGTTGAAAGACATTATGCTGGGTACTGAAGTCAGGCTGAAGGCATGTCCGTGGCTGAGTAATATCGTACTGGAGTATCTTTATACCAAATATCAGAGCGGGCCTCTTTACCATGAGCATGGGAAGCAAATGTCTGACCAGATTTCAGGATGCGACAACTATTACAACCATGGTCTATACACAGGATGGCAACATTGGGGACAAGTTATAGGGAATCCTCTCTACCGCTCCCCTTTATATAACAACAACGGCAAAATTAATGTATACAACAACCGCTTTTCTGCTGTTCATCTAGGTTTCTGCGGACATATATCCCACAGACTCAATTACCGCATATTGGGCACTTATCAAAATTCTGTCGGCACATATGATGCACCATATAAGAAACCCAAAGACAATTACTACTTTATGGGAGAAGCGGAATACCATTTCACCGGCCGACTGCAAGGCTGGAATATCCGAAGTAGCCTGGGATTTGACTGGGGATATACGCTCGGCAATAATCAAGGATTCCAACTGACCGTTTCTAAACGTGGTCTAATTAATCCCTCAAAGAAATAACAACATTATGAAGAACTTTTTTTATTCCTCTCTTTTATTTCTTGCCGGAAGCATTTGCTGCGGCTCCTGTTCACTTGAAACATCCGATAACGGCAATTTAGATGGTTTCTGGTATGCCGAAAGAATTGACTCTCTTTCCGGTGTTAAAGCTGAAGGCATCTATGACGACGCCTACTGGAAAATCCAATACCGCCTTCTTTCTATTCGCCGTTCTACCACTTTAGAAGAATATTTCTTCCGCTTTGAGAAAAAAGGTGATTCACTCATCCTGTCCCAGCCTCATAAATCTATCACACAAGGTATAGATTCTCTCCTCCCCGACAATCAGGAACTATTACCTCTCGGTATCCAATCACTGGAGGAACGGTTTTATATCGTCAAGCTCTCGGGTAACAGGATGATATTGAAATCTCCCACATTAAACCTACATTTTAGAAAACTATAGTACTATTTTAAACAGAAGGACTAGTAAAAGTAAGGAGCGCCCCCGTTTGTTACGGGAGCGCTCCTTTGCAGTTATCGCTTGCTTACCGCCTGTGCGGTGGGCAGTGACTTAT
>CACYCZ010000135.1 GCA_902773055.1 uncultured Bacteroidales bacterium | reverse complement strand
CAGGTAGGCGCGCATAGGTTTTATGCGGACGTATTCGCCCACCTTCACGAACTGGCCCTGAGTGATGCCATCGTTGGCATCCCGGGCAGAGAAGCCGTAGATGCCCGTCGGGGCTGTAGTCCACTCCTGCGTCGTGTAGGTTCCGACAAAGCTCCAGTCGCCGCTCACTGTCGTGCCGGCTGTGAGGGTAGAAGGCAGGGTGTAATAGCCGCTAAAGTCAACGCTGCCGCCGGCCGATGGCACGAACAGGTACGGTGTGTTGGCTGCGAGGGTTGACCCTGTGTATTCCGTCATCGTGGCCACGAACTCGCTGCCCTCCTTCGTGATACCCGTGAAGGTGTAATACGTTCCTTCCGATCCCTTTGCATAGGCGAAGGGCAGGCATACCGTAGAGGGCTTGCTGGCCGTGAACGAACGCGTGTAATCCACAGGAACCGCCTGGCCGGCGTAAGCCGTCAGTATGCTGGCAATGTCCGTCGCATCGGTCAGGGTTGTCGGGAGGGCGATTGACTCGGGTGCCACGCTGGCCGTGCCTGCCACGCTGGCCGTACCCGCTGCACCGGCAATGCCACCGGGCTTGTGGTTTTGTTCTTCTTCAAAGATGTTATCATCTCCTTGGAACCAGCAAGTGTATCCGGCTGCACCATCGTTACTATCAGTGCCAATACCGCCTCCACCGCCACCGGCACCTACTGAGTACCAGTAATCGTTGATCCAACCGTCATGGGCGCAGGCACTGCCGCAGGCGCCCGAAGCACCACCGCCACCACCGGCACCACCGGTACCGATATCCTCCGCGCTGCCACCACCGGCACCGCCGCCGCCACCACCACCGCCAGCCACGGCCTGCATATCAGTGATGTCATCGGTAGGCATGGGAATGCCGATACTGGAATAATAATCTTCAAACTGAATTTCGCTGCCCGTGAAGAGCACATTACCAGGCCGACCGGCAGCACCGCCGTTGCCTGCGGCACCACCTTGAATATTCTTTGTGATGGTGGATTGGATATAGAGTGTACCCATCTCGCCGGCTGAAGTGCCAGCACTGCCGTTCACTCCATTTACGCCGGCAAGGTCTCCACCTTCCCAGTCCTCATAAGATTCTGCTGGGTCTTCAGTCATAAAACCACCTACGCCACCGTTGCCGCCTGCGGTGCCGATGCCTGCACCGGCACCTCCGCCGCCATAGCCGCCGTTGCCGCCGACTCCACACACAATTCTGGCTCTGCAGTACCACTCCACGTTTTCTTCCAGTTCGCCTTTTGAACCGTTGCCGCCGTTTCCGCCGTTGGCTGCCTTGCCGCCAGTAGCGTTAACAGTACCGCCGCCGATGATGTAGAGCGTGTTGCCCTCTGCCAGTTCGATACCGGCACCGGCACCCGTCTGTCCGTTGGCATCGGCTCCCTCGCAGGTGAGCGTCATGCCCTCGGGAATGTAGAGATACACCGTGCCCCTAATGGTCAGCCCGCTGCCTCCATCGTCGGAGTTGCTAAGACTAAGGCTTCTGGTGATGTAATAATACGTCGTAGAACCCGATGAACCAATCGTTGTTCCCAAAGAGGAGCTCGAGCTCAATGCAGTCCACGATGGGGTCTGCGCCCACGTGCCCGTTGCCATGAGCATCAGGGCTAGAAATGTAAGTAATTTTAATTTCATAAGCATTCTTTTAATTTGTTAATAAATATAGTGTTGAAAAAAAATCAGCATACTTATAGCAGAGGCGCACATGCATCCCGTTACGGGATGTGCATATACGCCTTATATTCTTTGACGGCCATTGCGTCGCAATATATTGCCGACCAACTAGTTATAACCCTTGCACAGGAGGGGGGGGTAAGACAACGCAGGCCACACGCCATATTGCCTGTGGCATCAGTTCTTTGGCTGTATATGTTTGTCGTCAATACCATGTCGTTGTCTTTGCAGGGGAGGAGGATATCATGATACCAGCTTAATATCCACCTAAACTTAGCTTAATCTGCCCATCATGCACGGGCAGCCTTTGAGCGTAATGCCCTTGCATACTTAACAATACAAAATTAAAGAATTTCCCTGTTTTTTACTTTCTTTTAACAATTTATTTCACCTTAATCACATATTTTTTCACAAACTCACTCAAACAAGCAAACCCATACTTCATACTTCTTATTTCGGCCATCAGAACACCCCATCCAGAACGGCCTGCAGAAGGGGCAAAACTGGCAGGCCTGCTGGTTTTCACTGGCAGGCCTGAGAGATTTAACGCGCAGGCCTGCCAGTAAAAACGCTCCGGCAGGGGAAGAGAAGTAAGAAGTATGAAGTAAGAGGGATGAGGTGAGAGTACAAAAAAGAGCGTTCGGTTATGTCGAACCATAACCGAACGCCCACGGGAATCGTAATTCCTGCCCCAGGGGCAGGTAATTACCTAAGAAGAGAGTTATTATTTATCTACCGGAAGGCTTAAGAACCACTTCTTCTGATTGAGCAACTTTTCGTACAATGCCCTGTTATACTGTGTATAGTCATCAGTAACATTGTAGTCACGGCGTGCCACCTTCCAGGCGAGCCATTTGGTACCGTCAAGGCCAGCCTCGGTCTTATGGCCTGCTATACGCATCAAGTCGGTGAAACGGTTGCTTTCAAAGGCTGTCTCCAAAGCGCCCTCGTCAACGATGAGGTTTTCAACGGCGTTAATGATGAGGTTCTTGTCGGTAACAAGAAGGGTGTCACCATTGTGGAGACGGGCTTCACACTCAAGCTGCTTTTCATAGGTCCAACCCTGGGCAATAGCCGAGTCTTCGGCTATCTTCTTGGCCACCATGCGGGCATAGGTATATATAGTGTCATAGCGACCGCCTACATCACCGCAGCCACGGCCATGGATACCATAACCTTTGTTGACTATCTGGGTATAATCGAATGTCGGAGAAACCTTGAAACCAAGAGCCTCAGGATAATTCTCAGCCGCCTTGATTTCATCAAGGCTTACATAGTAGCAACCGCCATTCTGGATTTCGGGTTCAACAAAGTCCTCTACATGCATCAGAGAAGTATCGGGTTTTGCACCATCGATATACCACAGGGAATCCTTGATGACGAAACCGTTATCGTCGTATACGAGATTGCCCAGTGAGTCGCGGCGCTCTACAACGACACCCATAGTATCGATGATATACTCATCACTTTCTTCTTCAAGCTGGTAAATCTGAGTAAAGTATACGTTCTTGTCAAAGAAACCGTATGTAGGCAGAGACTGGTTGGAAAGACCGTCCTTCAGCACACCGAATGCCATCTCGGGGAATCCCATGCGGTTGATAGCCTCTGCATAGCGAAGCCAGATGACAGGATTACGGTAGAGCGTGTAGGTGTTGACATTGTTGAACTGGTTGAATCTCAGGTTGCGAGAAGTCAGCACACTGATGGTCATAGCGCTTCGGGAAGAAGCGGGTACGAACTTGTCGATGATACGTGTTCTCTCACCATCCTGGAACTCAATCATAGGAGCCGTAGCATACAGACGTGCATCGCCTACACCTTCGCAAGTCTCACTATAGTCGCTTGATGCATCATAGCGGTTGAAGTTCTGACTTTGGTTCAGGGAGATATAGCCCTGTGAAGGCAGCAACTGCTGATACTCAGCATTGGCTGAAATAGAGATTGCACTACTTCTGGAAATAGAGGTGGCAAAACCGAAGATGTTCTGCACGCCGGTCATTACCTTACCATAGTCCTTGCGGGAAGCACTGGCGGAAACCACGAGTTTCTCTCTGTAATTATTGGTAGAGAATGCATTCAGCCAGTTGAAACCACTCAAGTCATAATATCTGTTATCACCAGAACCCGTTGCACCAGCATTCATGTAATATTGATTATTCATTGTGGCATTATACGGAGTAGTGAAACGTGAAACATTGTTGTACAATGACTTGTCGAAGAAGTGGAAATACTTCTCAGCGGCTTTCTGATACTGGTTCTGCATCAGGTAGGCATCACCGAGAACCAAGTCGCCGGGTACAAACATCTGGCCTGAAGGAATATCACCGGAACCGGTGGTAAGGTTGCCATAGTTGGGCAAGCCCAGAGAAGCCTGGAGTTCATAGGCTCTCATCACACCGGAAGCAGCAAACAGGTCAATGATGTTGTCCTTGGAAATCTTGGGACTGGAAGCCATCAGCCTGCTGGCATCGTCGACGCTGGAGATCGGCTCTGTAATATAAGGTACAGTACCATAAATATTGATCAGTTGCAGATATGTCCATGAACGGATCATCATAATTGCAGCATACTCGCGCTTCATTTCAGCATATCCGTCCTTGGTTGAAACGGTATCAACTTTTGCCAGATACTGGTTACAAGAGTTAATTACATGATAGTAGTCTGCCACATTCAACAGGGCATTGGTACCATCCTCCGGATCCTCGAAGTTAACAAGTTCCATAATGGAGTCGGTTGTATATGTACCTGTTGTAACCAAGTCACTTCGTGTTGCATCAAGTATAATAGAACGTTCTGCTACATTCTGCATACTCATCAGGATACCGAAGGCAGAATAGATACTATCCTCAGCAAACTTATCTGAATAACGGTCCATATTGGGCTCCAGCATATCAGAGCATGAAGAGCCAAAGAAACCGAAACTCAAGATACAAATCAAAAGAGCTATAAAAGATTTTTTATTATTCATTGCATTACTTTTTTACAAGTTAATAGTAACACCGAAATTGAAGCTTCTGGATTGTGGAAGCATACCGGTATCGACACCCTGATATAATACGCTGTTTGAACAAGAAACTTCAGGATCATTGCCATAGTATTTAGTCAGAGTAAATACGTTGTTGGCCTCACCCCATACTGTCAAACCTTGTAACCAAGAAAGAGTCAAAGGCAGTTTATAGGTCAAGCGCACCTTCTTCATCTTCAGATAAGAACCGTCTTCAATCCAACGGTCAGAGAAGCGCTCGTTGTTAACCCACTGAGAACTTACCGGCAATACGGCACGAGGTACATTGGTTGGCTGACCGTCGTAGGACCAACGGTTGCACAATGCTGTAGACTGATTCCACAGATTATTGCCTTTTTCAAGCTGTGAACGCTGATAGTTGTAAATATCATTGCCCAAAGAGTACTTGAAGATAACATCCAAAGTGAAATGTTTCCAATTCAACTTAGTATAGATACTACCGAAGATATCAGGATTAGGATCTCCTATCTGAACCATATCGGCCTCAGAGATCCAACCGTCATTGTTCTGGTCGATGAAGCGAACGTCACCAGCCTTGAAGTTGCGGTAAGGATCGCCCGTATAACCGGTAGGATATCTCAGATAACCATAAGCACCTGCGGTACTTGCTTCCTGGTCTGTCTGGAAGATACCGTCAGTAGCATATCCATAGAATACGCCAGCTGCATTGCCAACAGCGGTAAGAACGGTCTTGTCGCCGTATACTGAAGTGGTATATCCGTTAATGGTCTTATAGATACCGTTCCTGGTACCATTTGCATCCAGGTTATACAGTTCAAGACCCTCGGTCTTCAAGTGTGTAATTTCATTGTTGTAGTGACCAATGCTGAAACCGGCTTCCCACTTGAAGTTCTTAGTGTTAAGGAGGACAGCGTTAACATTGATGTTGGCACCCTTGTTGGTCATTGTACCATTGTTTGCCCAGATAACAGGAAGACCTGTTACATAATTCAGATTCTGCAGAGACAACAGGTTGGATGTCTTGCTCCAGAATACATTGGCACCGATAGTCATGCGGTTGTCAAACAGACTGGTCTCCAGACCTACGTTGAAACGACGGGTTGTCTCCCACTGGATTGTTGAACTGGCAATGTTTGCCAGACGCAAGGCAGTTGCCATATTGAAGAATGTGGCATTCTCGAAATATGTACGGGAAGCATAGTAGTCAATATTATCATTACCTGTCTCCTCGTAACCAGCTGACAACTTCAGGTAATTAACCATGTCAGACTTGAACCAAGGCTCAGCAGAAATCAACCATGCAGCCTGTGCAGAAGGGAAGACACCCCATTTCACGCCAAACAACTTGAATCCTTCCTCGGTATTCTTGCCGAAGCGAGAAGATGACTGTGTCGTAACACCTGCATTGAGGAAATAACGGTTCTTGTAGTTATAACCGGCATGCAGATAATAAGACAGATCCAGCCACTTGTCGTTGTCACCGCCATAAGTCAGATATGCCAATGACAGACTCATGTTAGGCATCTTGTCGTTTGAGTTGTTATAACCACTCAGATAACTGTCAGAGTAACTGAAAGAGTTCAGGCGGAAACCTGCCAGAGCCTTCAGATTGTGAGCACCGAAGTTTTTCTTGAATGATAAATACAGATTGTTTGAAATCTCGTTTTCTGTACTTGACTGAGAACGGACAGCACTGCGGATAGTACCCAATCCTTCTACAAACTTGCTGGGAGTTCCATCCCATGGGAGATAATACTTCTCACTGGTACTGTTCAGGATATAGCTGAAACGGTCACCCAAAGTGAAGTACTCGTTGATTTCGTAGCGAGGATTGAAGTTCAGGGTAAACTGAGTCTGCTCCTGATAGTTCTTGTTGTCGCCGTCACCATTGGTAAGAATCCAGAATGGGTTAGCCAGAGCAGGTGTACCATAACCTGTAGAGAAACGGAAGGGGTTCTCATTTTCCGTATAGTCCTTGCCGGAATATACCTTGTCGTCCTGATACATCCTGTTCATATAAGCAGCCTCATCCCAATAAACAACATGCTTGTACTTGCTGATCATCGGAGAAACGAGGGTACCCAATATATTCGGAGAAGAAATGTTGGCTGCAGCATAGTCTTCACCCCAGCCATTGTCCAATACATAATATGTATTACGGGCATAGGAGATATCAAATGATGCAAATACCTTCCTGAACATCTCAATATCCGTATTGAATCGGATATTCAAGCGGTCGAAGGAATTCTTCTTCAACGTTGCGTCAGATGTTGTATAACCCAAAGACAGACCATACAAAGCGACATCATCACCACCCTGTACATTCACCCTGTAGTTCTGGGTAAACGCTGTCTTGTACAAATCCTTCTGCCAGTCTGTATTATTGTGATACAAACCATAATATGTATAGTTAGGATCTTCATTCATGAAAGACTGACGTGCTATACGTGCCAATGCACTGTATACAGAAGAACCACTTGCCGGCTCATAGGTGCCGAGAATATCTGTCATGTAGTTACGGAACTGCTTGCCATCCATAACCTTCTGGGTTGTAGGAGTGGTTTCAAAGCCGCCATACAGACGTACCTGAATTCTTGTGGCACGGTTGCGACCGCGCTTGGTAGTGATTTCGATTACACCATTGGAACCTTTGGCACCATAGAGAGATGTTCCGGAATTCAGCACCTTGATAGACTCAATATCCTCAACGTCCAAAGTACTGAGTACATTGTTCAGGAAGCCTGTATGCTGAGTCGTACGGTCATACTGCATATCCCAGATAACACCATCAACTACAACCAATGGCTGTGATGTCGTATTCAATGTTGTAATACCGTTAATCATCATATTAGCTCCCAGACCGGGCAGACCGCCACGACCGATTGTACGGATATTACCTTCCAACAAGTTGCCGATTTCAGTCTCTGCCGTTATGGAAGAGGCATCCTGAATATTAACAGACTTGTTAGTGAATATGTCGGTACCATTCTTATAGAAAGAAGTAAATGCAGAACTATACAGTTTTGTCACCTGACTTGATTTCTGAATGGCAATCTGCACAGGATTATAATCCGGCGTAGATATATATAAAGACGTTGCAAAGATAGGAACGGAGAACTTATAACATCCATCCTCTTCTGTCATGGCAGAGTAACGCGCGTCGTCCAAAGTCTCAATACGCACACCACTCAAAGGTTTCTTGGTCGCTGCATCAATAACCTGCCCACTAACTTCTTTCATTTCGTATTTCGGAAGCTCTTTCTTGCGCGGTTGCTTTTTGGCAACAACAACCTCTTCCTCATCCGTGGCATCATCCTGAGCATAAGAAGAAATCAGACCTGTATAGAAGAACATACAGAGACCCAAGCCCAGAATTCTAGCTAAAAAATAATTCTTATTAATATTTTTCATCATTGTCAATTTTAAAAGTTAATTGGCATTATTCATCCTTAGATTTTAAGATTATCTTATCTATGTACAGATGCGCAGTAGTTGTTTTCTGCAACGCAGTCTTATACTGAGAGTTAATCTGAAGGATAGGTGTAGCACCTGAAATACCATAATAACAAATCGGGAATTCATAATCCTCAAACAGCAGGATCGTATCTACCTTTGTAGGATTTGAGTACAATGTTGAAGTGGTCTTGGTTTCACCAATTGACATTTGACTCGTATTTCTCGGACTTGGAGAGAAATTAGAGTTAATCGTAGCCGTAAACGCACTTCTCTTCGGTTTTGTATTCAGCGAATCCAACATGTTCTCTGGAACCATTACAACATAGATGTCATACTTACCTGACAACACGTTAGGAATATTAAATGCTGCTACAACCTTGGAAGAGCTGGCACGAGGAATAAAATCAATATATCTGTTATTGCTGATTGTGCCAGGAACATAAGGATTAACCGTCGTCGGAGTTACTGTCAGTACATCATGAGAAGAATAATTCGCAGCAAACTGCGTATTTTCCTGAATGTAATAACTTTGCTCAGCTTCGAACTCAATATCAAACTTCCAAGAGTTCGGAGATTTGAAATTAAAGTTATCAGTTATAAATGCATAACCGTTACTTGCTTCAATAGGATCCTTTCCTTCTGCAAGATCATTGCAGCTTACAAGGTCGCCGGTAGCATGCTGATGATACTTATAGGAATTTCTGTAGTAAACCGTAGACATCAATGAGTCACAGGTACGGAAGAAGTCACCCACAGTTTCCACGCTGGCATCCTTAACATTGAAACCAGGCTGCTCATCCAAACTATAGAACATATTGTTCAAAATAGCATTCACTGTCCTGATATCACTCAAAGAGTCTACAGGGATTGAATCCGTACTCAGCACAGTTGTAGAAGATGCTGTCACATAATAATATCTGTCCTTATAGTTATAGTGAGGTTTGATTGTTGCAATAGCCTGATTCCATGCCCTGTTGGAAGGGAAGATTGCTGCGCAGCAAGAGTCCTCATTCTCGGCAATAGCAGGATATACCAGATTGTACTTATTGAAAACAGAGTCTACGTAATGAACGACACCGTCAACTGCAGTACCAATCGTACTGGCCTTGTCATTGAAGTACACCGTATCGCGGCTCTCAATATACTGATACATACTATCCAACTCATCATACTCTTCAAGTATCTCACGCAAGTTCGGCAGGAATGGAGATGCACCATCTTCCAACAGGTGGAGAGTACCGTTCGTAGCCGGAACATTCTGATAGTTGGCAGCAATGCTCAAATCCTGGAAAGTATTTGGCGTAACAGTATTGTCATATTTAGCATACTTATTGTTAGCCATCAGTACCTGCTGTACCTGAGGGAAGCTACCATTGTAATTAAAGTATGCTATATGATTAGCAACAAACTGCTGCTCTACTGCTTCATTGTCACCTTCTGCCAGTTTGTTCAACCACTTAGAGGCATCATAGGTTCCGTCAACCGGAGCCCATACAGTGAGTACACGACTGGACTTGAGAAGCTCATCATAAGTCAAAGTCGCAGGTATACCATATTCTTTCTTGTTCACCAAGGTCTTTTGCAGAATCTCAACGAAGTCATTACATTTTTGCGTGGCTACGATGTTATCCCACAATGTACCTTTGGCCTCGGTCATTGTTCCGACATCAAAATGGTCATCAGAACACGACGATATGCTAAAAATTGCCAGGAAGCCTAACAATCCTCCAAACAACCATTTATTACATTTTTTATTCATAATCATTATATTTTAATCTGATTAATTAAAAACCCACATGAACTAAAATTAATTTCTTGTTGAAGTTCTGTCATCTTCCCAAGCGGGATTCTGGATGAGTGCAGGATTAACCTTCATCTCCTCCCGATATACAGGATTGAACAAAGAATTCATTGTAGCCATCTTAGCCCTGACAGCGTTAGCACCACCAGCAAATTTGCGTACCAAGAGACTTAACATTTCGCCAGTCTCACCTTTCTGGTAAGCCATACGGACGAGGTCAAACCAACGCTTGCCTTCACCATAGAACTCTCTTTGGCGCTCTCTGAAAATAAAGGCCATCAAGTCATCATACTCGCTATAGGCACCCTCACGAATGTCCCTTGTTGCCAACATTGTCGGATTAGAACGTCTGAACACTGCATGAGCCAAATCAAACGATGTAGACCAGCCCTCTCTCAATGCTGCCAAAGCCTCAGCCTTCATCAAGATTGGATCAGAAGCTCTATATACTATCCAGTTCGCATTGATATTATCAGCCGTACGGTAAGCAGAATAAGAGAAGCAGCCTCTGGTTGTCATATCATCTCGTGTTGATGCGGAAGAATTGACACCAATTGTCGTTGCAACATATTTCACAATACCTTCAGGTATCACAGTACCATTCTTACTTGATGTAAAGTAGAATGTACCACCCAAACGGTAATCTGATTTATAGAATGACACATCGTAGCCTTCGGTTACGTCTGTAGAAATTTCTTCAAATACAGAAGAACGTTTCAAGACTCCACTATTGAAGGAACCACTCTGCCAACCTCCGTAGAAGTAGTTGACAGTCTGGTTGTCATTGGGAGATAGTCCATACTGCACTTCAAAGATACTCTCTTCGCTGTTCTTCTGACCAAAGATTGCGTTGTAAGCATCATAAGATGTAGAACGGGTTTCCATTGTCATCAGAGGCAATTCAGGATAATAGCCATCATTCTTACCATAATGATTGATACCCTCTTCATTCATCTTATAGTTCATTGCTGCGATGACATAGTTGCAGCACTCAATACACTTTCTGTAATCTTCCTGATACTGTGTTCCGTATACTGCGATAGAATCGTTTGAGGAGTTCTTTGCAGCTCTCCACAGATAGATATCAGCAAGAAGTGTATACAAAGCATTTCTGGTAAAACGCCCGTGGTTATCAGCATCATTACCATAGTTTGTCATACCTAAGTCCTTAACTGCTTCCAAGTCATTGATGAGGTATGTCAGAATAGCCTCGGAAGATGTTTGAGGAACAGGATTAGTAGCACCGACACTGGTATCATTAGCCGTAACGTTGAACGGAACATCGCGGAAAGCTCTAACCAGATAGAAATAGGCCAATGCGCGCATACCAATCAATTCAGCCCTGATAGGCAACCAGTCACTCTCGTTGAAACTGTTGTCATTTGCAAGGACCTCAGGCCCCTTTGAAAGTGTCAGATTACAATATCCAATCAACTTATAGAATGAAGCCCAGCTGAACCAAGAGTTGACAGGAAGCAAGTTGGCTGTCATCAAGTTAACGAGATTTTCTGAAGATGTCGTAGCTAAATCAAAGTTATCAGACTTCAATTCGCCCCATACAAGCATTCTCTGAGCCATAGCATCAGAAGCCATCTGTCGGTAGCATGCGAAGAGAACATTTTCCAAGTCAGTTTTATCTTCCCAAAATTGCTCACCAGTAATCTGGTTTGTAGGATAAACTGTCAAGAAGTCATCAAAGGCGCTACAAGAAGACAGCAAGCCTATCACAGCCACGCAGGCTGGAATAATTACTTTATTATATATATTATACTTTTTCATAACAGAATTCTCTATAATTTAGAAAGACACACTTATACTAAATGTAATCGAACGTGATCTTGGTGTCTGAGACGTATCATAAGCAGGATTGTATCCACTTGCAGAGTGCTCAGGATCAACACCAGTATACTTCGTAAAGAAGAAGAGATTGTTAGCTGAAGCAGAGAATGTCAAAGAATTGAGACCGAGTTTCTGAATCACCTTCTTATCAAACTTATAGCTCAGCTGCATGTACTGCAATCTGATAAAGTCGGAATTCTCTACATAGCGATCACTTGGGAGAGCATTGTAAGAATTAACAATATTAGAACTTAAAGCTCTCGGGATTTCGGTTATATCACCATTTTTACGCCATCTCCAGCTAACGGCACGGCTCTGGTTCTTGTTTGTACGCATATCTTCAGCAGCCATACGTGCCAAATTGACAATCTTGGCGCCGATACGGATATTGAAAGAAGTCTTCAATGTCCATTTGCCATACATAAAGTCCAGACCGAAACCACCATTGAATGTAGGATTGGAATTGCCTAAGTATACAATATCCAACTCATTGATCTGACCGTCATGGTTGATATCTTCATAGATGGCATCACCACCACTGAACTGGTAGTTGGTAGCACCATAGTTGAAATACATACGGAGAGGATTGCCTTCACCGTCATAGATGATATTACCGTTAGCGTCACGTGCTACAGGAGTCGTAGCATTCTCGCCTCTTGCAGCAGCTGCTGCTGCGGTATTGGCACCATACATTGTATTCTTGACATTGGGTGTTCCATCGCTCATATCGGGGAAGTAACCGCAATGATCGTAATCGTAACGATATACACCCAGATAGCGGAAGCCATATATTGAATACAGGGCATTACCAACTTGTACACGGCTTAGATAACCTTGCATACCACCAGGTCCGCCGCTCAGGGATGCCGTAGCATTTTGATATGAGAAGTCGCCGTTCAATCCTGCCAATACGCTGGCATCCATCTGCTTGATGCGGTTGCGGTTCTGAGCTGCATTGAACTTAATCTTCATAGAAAACTTACCAGTCTTAAAAATAGGCTTGGTATATGCGTTCAAATCCCATCCATAGTTATCCATTGTACCGACGTTCTTATAGTCAAGAGTAGAATAACCAGTAGAAGTAGGAATAGACACATTTTTCTGTAACAAGTCTGTTGTATGCTTCCTATATACATTGAAGTTGAAGCATAACAAGTCCTCCAGGAAATTCACGTTGAAACCTAAGTTCCATGAACTCGTTTTCTCCCAACGTACGTCAGTAAGACGCAGGTTAGATGGATAGATTGTTGAATGAGAACCATAGGCGTCACCCTGTGAATACTTGTTGAACATAATAGAGTTGGTCGAAGGACTGTTACCCGTAACACCCCAACCTGGAGCAAATGAGAGCATATTGATATATTTCTTCAATGGACGGAAGAAATATTCATCACTGATATTCCAACGTGCGGAGAGTGATGGGAAATAACCCCAACGCTTATCCTTACCGAAGTTTGCAGAACCATCACCACGGATTGTTCCATCAAGTACATACTTAGACTTATAAGCATAGTGGAATGACGCTGTCAAGTTAGCGTCATGAGACTTGGAAGTTGCAGTACCAGTCTCACCGTTATAGAGCGAGCCATCAACGGTCGGATCGGTAATACCACCTACCAGACCTGAAGAATACATTGTCTGTGTATTACTTGTGTTGGTCTTAATTTCAGCACGTCCCATTATCTGGAAGGAGTGATCCTTCGGCAGCAGTGGGATATAAACCAACTGGTGGATTGTACTGAAGGAGAGCTGATGCTTCTCTATATTACTTGCTGTATTGATTCGGGAAGTCCACGTTGCTGTTGTCAGTTCACCGGGATAATATGTATCAGTACCTGTTGTCTTAGAAGACATATATACTTCACCCTTATAATTCAACTGTGTCTTGGAAGCATCCTTACCCATCAGTTTATACTCCAATTGGAACTGCGGAGTAATGCTGTAGTCACTGATGCGTTTCCATGACAAATTTGCAATAGCTACAGGGTTACCGTTACTGATCATATCATTCAGATAGTAAGATGTCGTACCATCAACCGTACCGGTAAGACGGCTTGCAGAGGTACCACGTGGATACATCTTGTAGAACTCACCCGTATCATAGTAAGAATCATTATATGGGTCATATTCCCAGCGTGTTACAGCCATGTTCGGCATAGCATTGTAAGCACGGGCAAGAATACCTGTATAGTTCTGATTATTGCGTGTATAGGTCAAAGCGAAGTTTGAACTGAAGGTAATACGGTCGGATACTTTATAATCCAAAACCATACGCGTACTCAAACGATTCAATACCTGCTTGATGATAGTACCAGTTTCATGGTCATAACCACCAGAGATACGGAATGTAGCCTGGTCACCACCACCGGTAATAGATACGTAGTACTTGTGAGACTGACCAAACTGAGTTACTTCGTCAACCCAATCTGTATTTTTGTTGAAGTTGGCATAGTACATTGTACGGCTTCTGTTGTAGTTCAACTCAACCATATTGGAAGTCAAGTCACTCTGCTTGGGATTAAAGTAAGCTTCCTTCAACATCATGGTGTATCCGTCACCATTCAGCATGTTCATGCCTTTAGGCTGCCAGCTTCCGGTAAAGTAGTAGTTACCTGATACACGGGTCTTACCTCTTACACCACGACGTGTAGTAATTTCAATTACACCGTTTGCACCTCTGGCACCCCAGATAGCACAAGAACCGGCATCCTTCTTAACTTCAATAGACTTGATATCCTCCACATTGACGTTCAAGAGGTTTGCGAACTGCTCATTGTTATCCATATCCTGAAGGTCAACATCAGTAGATTCATAGTTCTCAAGGATGTGACCGTCAACAACAATCAACGGTTCCTGGCTACCACTGATGGTGGAGACACCACGAACACGCATACTCATACCTGAACCAAGGTTACCGGAGTTTGCCACAACGTCCAAACCGGCAATCTGACCCTGAAGTGCCTGGTCGGCAGATTCAAAGGACAGACCTTCCATTTCATCCATGTCAAGTTTCTGAGTTGCCACGGAAACTTCTCGTTCAGGAATGGAAAGACCGTTGGACTGAGTCATTCTCTTACCAGTAACCTTTACTTCCTTGATTGTACGGGTATTGGTCTGCAATTCAATTTTGAACACAGTCTGTGTACCGATTTTTCTTTCCCATGGACGATATCCGAAGAAGTAAACCTTCAGCACATCGTTAGGATTCTTAATTGCGAGGGTAAAGTTACCGCTCATATCAGTAGTCGTTGAGGCTTGAACACGATTATTCTCGTCAATCTCAATAACGTTAGCCATCATAATGGGACCGTCTTTAGCATTCCACACGTGTCCCGAAATTCTTTTCTGTGCGTATGTCAAGGAACAGCAAAGGCACAGTATAAGGAATAATAGATACTTTATCTTTTTCATATTATTCATTTTTATTTAATTCCATTTTTAGCAAGATATCTCTTTGCCGCACCAGCTGTTGCCCAACTAGAATCAAAGCGGAAATTACCACCTGCATGTTCTTCTTCAAAATCCAAGTAGCCATCAATCTGATGTATCACAGCATAAGATGTTGATGTAATCTTCTCGGCCATAGCCTTAGGAGTAGGATCTGCATTCTGAGTACTGTAGTTATTGTTACAGTCAAGCTCGCGGGTACATACATTGAAGTTTTTCCCGTCGACACCACCTGAAACAATTTTACGCACATTGCCTGCAGCGTCAGTAATTGTGAGCTGGTGATTACCTGGACGCACAACACTCAACGCATAACTACGGTTGGTTATCGGATTAATAGCAGCTGTCTCTTGATTAACATCAGGCATACTGATGTTATCAGCAAAAACAGAATTATCTGCAAAATGATATCTCACGAAATTGATGATACATGTTACCATAGCCTGAGCTTTCAGACGATACTGCTCTGTAAATGCTTCCTCGTCAAAAGTGGAATCTTTCAGAGAGTCAACATACAATGCGATAGTATCTTTCTGGCTCTGGATATAACTGGCGATGGTATCCCATGTAGGCAATCCCTTCGCAATAGCAGCATCAATAGCGTCATTAGACGGAGCATATATCGTGTAATGATAGTTGCTGAACATTCTCACGAGGTAATCAGAGCACGTCTTGTGGTATGTCGTGAAGATAGAATATCTGTCAATGTTCTGAGCAATCTGATCTCTTGTATAACCAGCTTCTGAAGTAAAATTGAATGCTTCTGTAATGACATCATCATCAATATTGCACAGTTCGTAGAACTTGCGGTATGGTGAATTTTCGTCATTATTGTCATTCAATACTTTATATGTACTTCTTTCTGCACCCTGAATAACATCGTCAATGATATATGTCATACCATTACCATAACCGTTGGTTTCACGTGTCTGGTCGTATACTCGGGTTACATTGATAAGCTTGTTGCGCTCCATTTGCAAACCGCCCTGAAGTTTGAATGGTCTCTTGTTATCGGTGCAGCCAATAATCTTGATTGGTGAGCCTTCACGGGTAACAAACCATTCCTGTCCAGGAGTAATACAATATGGGTCATAGTCATTGTCATGAATAATCAAGTGAGAATCCATGATGTTGGGCAGACGGTTGAAGTTTACTTCACTGGAAATAGCCTTTGTCAACTTGTCTGTCAGTTCATACGTATTAGGATCATAACGATAAGCCGTTGACATGATCAACTCGCTATTCTTGTTATATGTCATATTCAGAGCGTACGGCTGAGCATAGAGGAACGAAACAGGATCGTAATATTTCGTAAATGCCCTGTCGCTTGGCAGGAAGAGGGTGAAGGTTGAGTTCATAGCCTTCAGGAAGACTGACATATAAGCACCCATAGGAGCTGTCGTAGGATCGTTAGAACTTCTTTCATCGATATAGATGGAGTAGTTCATGATCGTTGTTGAATCGTTGTAGATAGCCGGTGCTGCAACGCAAGCGTATGCTGCAGGTGTATATACCTTATTAATTACATATATTACACCGTTGGAAGAAACCAGACCGGTATCAATCAGTTCCTTATAGTCATCCAGCGTCTCACGGTCTGCAAACATAACGTCATGGGCATCATTCTCAATGGAGAGATACTTGCTCGGAACAGAGTTGATGAAAGAGGCCTTCATCAAGTTGTTTGTCAAGTGCTGAATAACGCTCATTGGAATCTGGTCAATGTTGAGCAGGAGGTTGTCCTTAGTCAACTGTTCCGGGCGAACGAGGAAATAGCGTTCAGCCAGGAACTTACCACCACCATCTTTGAAATAGTTCAATATGGCATCATCATCAGGTGCAAACATGGCACCGAAATCGCGGGCTGTACCACTAGCATAGGATGTTCTATAAGAACTTGGATAATAGAGGTTCCATCCCGGGTCAAAGAGGAGGTACGGCATCACGCGAGTATTGTTGAGGTCACTCGGTGCATAATAATTGCTCCTACCTGCATTGGTATCAAAGGAGTGTGTCCACTGGCTATAATAGCGTTTCTCAAACACTGAGTCTACCTCAGGATACAACTGTGAGTATGCAGATGTAAGAGCACTGTTATAATATGGTGCACTGAAACGGTCTATCATGTGGCTGAACACGCTGGTAGAGGGGTTCAGACGCAACATTTCAGCCATACTGCTCAACGGAGTCATGACTTCGTCTATTACGTTCAGATAACCATTCTGACACGTGATATCCTGCTCTACGATTTTACTGCTGTTTACAAAAGCGTCACCGGCTGTACGGGGTTTACCCATAAACACCTCAAAGTCACCGTCTGTGATGCCATTCTGGCCCATTTGACCGTCTATCCAGTGGGAGAGCATCGGCGTCGTGCCGTCCAAAGCCAGATAAATACCGCGGTCAGCATTTCTGAATCGCGCCCATTCGTCTCTTTCGTCCGGATTAGCCGATTTCAGAGGAACTGCCGTCTCTGCAACTTGAGTCGCAGCAGAAATCTGAGCTCCAGTATAATGCACAATTGAATCAGTCACGGATGCAGATGTTGTATGCTTCAAACTTACGTTTCTGGTAACATACGATCCGTCAGCATTCTGACCAGTAGAAGACGATGTACTTGACAAGTTGGGCAACATTTCAAGCAAGTAAGCGTTGTCCAACATTGCTCCATAGAGCAACATCTTTTTCATGTTCTGAGTTAAGTCCTGATAGCGACTTACTCCCCAAGGATTTTTCTGATAGAATCGGTTATATGCGTCGTCATTAGCAACAAACAGGGTTTTACTACCTGTCTTAGCCAATACTTCAGCATAATCCAAATCATCAATCAATTTAATTGTATTGGTGTAATTCCCTTTCTGTTCCAAGTAGTTATAAATACTTGAACCCAACCAGCTCGGAGTTTTATCCGGCAGGTCATAGTCGTCAGTACAGGAGTTCACCAATCCGCCCATCGACAGTACACATAATGCTACTGCAAGTGTTCTGCCATAATTGAATAAACGGTCTCTCATACACATAATTTTAATTATTATTTTTTATATTTTTTATTACATTCGCGTAAAGACACTACATAGAATGCTACAAATTTAATAAATATTACCAATTCCAAACGTCTAAAAAGGGAAAAAAACTAATTATTAATATTTTTTAACATTTCAACTGTTAAAATTACTGAGTATTCACGCGAGTGTGCAGAAAACAATTCCTCAAGCCAACCAAAGAACAGCGAGGACAAAATGCGCTCTTACATTTCGGGACAAGAGCCTAACGAACCCTCGGAACAAAACGCGAACGGCAATATCTCCAGGGAGTCACTCGCATTTATAATCAGATTATCAAGTCCATCAGTACCCACAAGCGCCAAAGGGAGAGAGACTCTCTCACATACCACCCGGCCAGACACACCCTGCAAGGCATCTCTGTGCATCCCGACACGAAACCGGGTGCCAGGTGGCCGGAAACGCTTTCTATATACAGCCGGTCCTGCTATCCCCTTTCATCAGGCACTCGTGATTCCCGTCTGCCTGCGGAGAGAAAAGATGCACATACATGCCCGAAAAAAGACACTGCAGGCCGATATTTTTTATATTTACCGATGCTGAACGTACATTCAACGTTGCTGAACGTATGTTTACCGATGCGAAACATACGTTCAACATCGGTAAACATAAGCCACCAGGCAGAAGGAGAGATTTTTCCCACAGAGCATAAGACTTTTTCAACGGCATACAAGATACTCCATATATATATTATATATGAACGCGCACGCGCGCGAGGGAACAGACACATAAACATATCCGGCATTTCCCTCCGAAACCAACAGTGTACAAGAAAAGGGGGATGAAAAAAATCATCCCCCTTTTCGTCTGCAGTTGCCTGTATATTTTAAATAATGTATAACGGCATGTCAGCAACTCAGCCTTCCCATCCGAGCGCACTGGCACCCAACACGGCAGCACCCGCCCCGTCGAGCGTAGATACCAGCAATTTTGCCTTACCCTTGAAGATGGGAAGCACTTGCCTGTTATAGGCTTCCTCAATGGGTTTCATGATAAGGTCGCCGGCCTTGGTCAGACCTCCGAAGAACACAAAGGCCTCCGGACTGGAGAACGCAGCGAAATCAGCACATGCCTCGCCCAGCATCTTGCCAGTAAAGTCAAACACTTCCTTTGCGAGAGCATCACCCTTCCCTGCCGCAATGGACACGTCGAGAGATGTGATATCTGCGGGATTCATCTCGCGCAACA
Source organism: uncultured Bacteroidales bacterium (assembly GCA_902773055.1). Taxonomy (GTDB): domain Bacteria; phylum Bacteroidota; class Bacteroidia; order Bacteroidales; family Bacteroidaceae; genus UBA6382. The sequence goes on along the minus strand of CACYCZ010000135.1, from coordinate 6,855 downwards.
AGCTTGGGCGGTCAGTCGTCTCAAGGAGTTCCCTTGCACTGCGGGCAACCCCTGTGGCTGAACAGTAGGCTTCCAGACATCCCTTGCGGCCACAACCGCACAACCTGCCATTAGAGGACCTGTCCATGATGACATGGCCCAACTCGCCGGCAAACCCATCGCAGCCATAAACAACCTGGCCGTTGATAACAATACCGCTGCCGACACCTGTACCCAAGGTTATCATAATAAAATTCTTCATCCCCTTTGCCACGCCGTAGGTCATTTCACCCATAGCAGCAGCATTGGCATCGTTGGTCAGGGCAACAGGAATACCCAGTTTTTCAGAAAACATCTTAGCCAGGGGCACGGAGCCTTTCCATGCCAGATTGGCAGCACTCTCTATCGTACCGGTATAATAGCACCCGTTAGGTGCACCTATACCCATACCTTGAATATTACCGATACCGCCAACCACTTCGAGTATTGGCTTCATAGCCTCGCACCCTGCTTCAACGAAATCTTTCACATCAGGATAAGCTTGCGTCTTTATTGAAGTCGTTGCAACAATATTGCCGCGGGAATCAACGATTCCGAAAACAGCATTGGTCCCGCCTAAATCAAGACCAATTACATAAGGTTTAATTTTATCCATAACAATACTTTTAAAGAATCTGAATTATTTTCACAAAGATACGAATATTTCAGATTAAAAACTGTGTTTCAGCTATGTTTCATAAAAATAATCTGCCCTCCTTCCCCCTGCGCCCCAGCTGCCATTCTTCGGCATATTGCAGCAACGGCCTGAAGACGTCTGTTTATGCTGATTTGCAAATATTTGCTTTCATTCCTTTACCGTTTCTCCCTCTCACCTCGCAACAGCAGACATGATTATTTCGTCCGATTTTTCGCAGGACATAGCTGATATGTCGTAAAAAAATAGCAACTTTGCATTTTGAATTATGTTAGGTATAGAACCAGTAACAACATTTGAACTTGCCTATAAGGGTCTCATCATAGGTATTATTGCATCTGCCCCGACAGGCCCTATTGGCATATTAGGCATCCAACGCACCCTTAAGAAGGGTCCGAAGTATGGGATTGTAACTGGTATCGGTGCCGTCATCAGCGACCTCATCTATGGTTTGATTACAGCCTTAGGCATGTCGTTCGTCATGGATTTCATGACCAACAAGACCAACATTTTCTGGATGGAAATCATAGGCAGCGCCATGCTGTTCATCTTTGGCCTGTATATGTTCCGCAGCAATCCCGACAAGTATTTCCTTCCGCAGGCAGCCACACTCAGCAAGGGGAATTACCTGCATAATTTCTTCACGTCGCTGATACTGACACTCTCCAATCCGCTGATTATATTCCTCTTCATTGCCCTGTTTGCCCGCTTTGCCTTTATTGTACCCGACCAGCCCATCCCCCAGGTGATCGGCTTCATTACCATGACGTGCGGTGCCGCACTGTGGTGGGTCATACTCACTTATGGCGTCAACAGGATCCGTAAGACTTTCAACGTACGATATGTACGCATACTCAATCTGACAGTGGGCGGCATTGTCATCATAGCCTCTCTGCTGGGATTCATGTTTACCCTCATGGGGAAACTTTAATTGTCAGAAAATGTATATAGCACAGAAACTCCGTAAGGAAAACATTGCAGAATATCTTCTTTACATGTGGCAGGTCGAGGATCTCATCCGGGCATGCCATTTGGACATTGAGAAAATAAAGGGCCAGTATCTCTCACAATTTACCGACCTGACCGAGGATCAGAGACATGAGACAGAGGTATGGTACAGCCAACTCATCGACATGATGCGAAGTGAAAAAGTGGCAGAACACGGTCACCTCCAGATTAACAGGAACATCATCATCTCACTTCGCGACCTCCACAACAACCTGATAGCCTCAGGGAAATTCCCCTACTTCAAAGCCGCCTACTACGGTGCGCTCCCAGCCATCGTAGAACTGCGCAAGAAAAGCGGAACCGAAGAGATTGACGAGATAGAAACCTGCTTTAACCTACTCTACGGCATCATGTTGCTACGTATGCAAGGTAAAGAAATCTCCCAAGACACAAACGAAGGCATCAAGCCCGTTTCCGGATACATCAGCATGCTGTCCGGCTACTACCACCAGAATGAATCCGAGCCTATAGATTTTGACTAAGCCGCTACCACAGCCATCACACAGAATTTGAGCATGAACGAAATAGAAAGAAGAAGGACATTTGCCATCGTCTCCCATCCCGATGCCGGCAAGACAACGCTGACTGAGAAATTTTTGCTCTTCGGCGGACAGATACAGGTTGCCGGTGCAGTCAAGAACAACAAAATCAGGAAAACAGCCACCAGCGACTGGATGGAAATAGAAAAACAGCGCGGCATCTCGGTAACCACTTCCGTCATGGAGTTTGACTACAAAGACTACAAGGTCAACATCCTAGATACCCCTGGCCATCAGGATTTTGCAGAGGACACCTTCAGGACACTGACCGCCGTTGACAGCGTCATTATCGTCATTGACGGAGCGAAAGGCGTAGAGACACAGACACGCAAACTCATGAACGTCTGCCGCATGCGGCAGACTCCGGTCATTGTCTTTGTCAATAAAATGGACCGTGAAGGCCGCGACCCCTTTGACCTGCTGGATGAGATTGAGCAGGAACTGCAAATCAAAGTCCGCCCGCTGAGCTGGCCCATCAATCAAGGCATACATTTCAAAGGCGTATACAATATCTATGAAGACAGTCTCAATCTTTTTACAGCTGACAAACAAAAAATTACAGAAAAGATAACCGTTGACATCCACTCCAGGGAACTGGAGGAAAAAGTTGGCGAGCAAGATGCCGGCAAACTGCGTGATGACCTTGAACTTATCTCTGAAGTCTATCCTGCCTTTGAACTCAGCAGCTACCGCTCGGCAGAAGTAGCACCGGTATTCTTCGGTTCGGCTCTCAACAATTTCGGCGTCAAGGAACTGCTGGACTGTTTCGTCCAGATAGCTCCGCCTCCTCAGGACATCACTGCCGAAGAGCGCACAGTCAAAGTAACAGAAAACAAGTTCAGCGGCTTTATCTTCAAGATTACCGCCAACATTGACCCCAACCACCGCTCATGCATAGCATTCTGCAAAGTATGCAGCGGCCGTTTCCAGCGCAACACGCCCTATTACCACGTCAGACTCGGCAAAAGCATGAGATTTTCCTCACCTACCCAGTTCATGGCGCAGCGAAAGAGCACTATCGACGAAGCCTACCCCGGTGACATCGTAGGTCTGCCCGACAACGAGATATTCAAGATAGGCGACACCCTGACCGAAGGTGAACTACTACATTACAAGGGACTGCCGAGTTTCTCACCGGAAATGTTCAAGTATATTGAAAATGCCGACCCTATGAAAGCCAAACAACTCAGCAAAGGCATTGAACAACTTATGAATGAGGGTGTGGCACAACTTTTTGTCAACCAGTTCAACAATCGCAGAATCATCGGAACAGTAGGACAGTTGCAATTTGAAGTCATACAATATCGATTAGAAAACGAATACAATGCCAAATGCAGATGGGAGCCAGCCAATCTGTACAAAGCATGCTGGATCGAAAGCGATGACAACGCCGAACTGGAAGAATTCAAAAAGCGCAAATTCCAATACATGGCCAAAGACCGTGAAGGGCGTGACGTATTCCTGGCTGACAGCGGATATGTACTTCAAATGGCACAACAAGATTTCAAGCATATCAAATTCCATTTTACCAGCGAATTCTGACAAACAGCCATGAACAAAGCCGACATCCAGTCCCGCAAGGAAGCATACACACGCCTACCTGCCATCGCCGCCGAAGATATCCGCAATGCCGTGGAGACTCTGAAACAAGGCGGTGTCATCCTCTACCCTACAGACACCATATGGGGATTGGGGTGTGATGCCACCAACGAGGATGCCGTCAGCAGAATTTATGCCATAAAAAAACGCTCCGACAGCAAAGCCCTGATAACATTGGTGGATTCAGAGGCTAAAGTACAGTTTTACGTACGCAGTGTTCCTGTTGTGGCATGGGATATCATAGAGATGAGTACCAAACCAACTACCATCATCTACGATGGAGCCCGAAATCTGGCCCCAAACCTCTTGGCCGACGACGGCAGTGTCGGTATCCGCATCACGGACGAAGCTTTCAGCAAGCAACTGTGCCAGCGCTTCAGAAAAGCCATTGTTTCCACTTCTGCCAATATCAGCGGGCAACCGGCACCACAAAACTTCAGCGAAATACCTGAAGACATCCTGAAACAAGTAGACTACATCGTCAAATACCGCCAAGCGGATAAGACAAAGAGTACAGCCTCATCCATCATCAAACTCGGCAACCACAACGAAATTAAAGTTATACGCAAATGAGAGGCAGCACAGTCAATTCCACTCAAGGAGGATTCCACAAGCACGCAGAGATACTAAACCGTCATCTCGGAAGCCGCCACCTACTGCTCATGCTCAGTTCCTTCGTCGGCATCTTCACTGCCCTGGCTGCATATATCCTGAAATGGCTCATTGAAACCATACGCACACTCCTGATAGAAGGACTTAATGTGGATAACGCCAATTGGCTGTTTCTGATATTCCCGGTAATAGGTATTCTCATCACAGCACTGTTTATCAAATACATCGTAAGAGACGACATCGGACACGGTGTCACCAAAATACTTTTTGCCATTTCACGACGGCAAGGACAGATCAAGCCACACAATTGCTGGTCCAGCATCATAGCCAGTTCCATCACCATCGGTTTCGGCGGATCGGTCGGAGCAGAGTCCCCTATTGTGCTGACCGGTTCGGCTATAGGCTCTTCGCTCGGAAAGATATTCCATGTCGACCAGAAAACCCTGATGATACTCATCGGGTGTGGTGCTGCAGGCGCCATCGCCGGCGTCTTCAAGGCGCCGTTTGCCGGTCTGCTGTTTACCATGGAGGTTCTCATGCTGGATATGACCATGTCATCACTGCTGCCACTACTGATATCCTGCATCACTGCGAGCCTGCTCACAACTGCTTTAAGCGGCTCTACAGTACTCTTTACCTATCACCCGACGATCTACACCATTGAAAGAGTCCCCTCCACCATTCTGTTAGGTATCTTCTGCGGTTTAGTATCACTCTACTTCACAAAAGCCATGAATGGAATAGAGAATGTGTTCAGGAAGATAGACAATATGTACATCAAACTCCTTCTCGGGGGGAGTTTCTTGAGTCTTTTGATATTCCTCTTCCCACCCCTCTACGGCGAAGGATACGACTCAATAAACATTATTCTCAACGGCAATCCCATAGAGCTTCTCAACAACTCCATTTTTGAAGGTAACGCCCAGATGCTATTCCCAATGTTAGGATTCATCATGCTTACCAAGGTTATTGCCACCACCTCCACGACAGGCGCGGGAGGATGCGGCGGACTTTTTGCACCCTCTCTCTTTCTGGGTTGCATCAGCGGTTATGTCTTTGCACACCTATGGAATGGATTCGGCTTACTGTCAGATGTTTCTCCACAGAACTATGCCCTGCTGGGCATGGCAGGTGTCATGACAGCCATCATGCAATCACCTCTGACCAGTGTATTCCTGATAGCAGAACTTACTGGCGGGTACAGCATGCTTGTTCCCCTGTTGATTATCACCGTGAGTTCATACTTGACTATCTATACATTTGAACCTCACAGCATATATGCCACACGCCTCGCAAAAAAAGGTGAACTTATCACACATCATAAAGATCATGCCATCCTGACTTTGCTGACTTTGGACTCCGTTATCGACAAACAATGTCCCCGCGTTGACCCTGAAGAAAAACTCGGCAAACTTGTCAATTTCTTTGCCCGAGAAAAAGCTGAAATCTTCGCCGTTGTCGACGGACTCGGGACACTCCGGGGCGTCATCAATCTCGCCAATATCAGAAAGGTCATTTTCAGACAAGAACTCTACCATGTACTGAATGCAACCCAACTGATGGAAGAGCCCTTGGGCATCGTATACATTGACGAGTCCATGACTACTGTCATGGAGCATTTTGAATCAACAGGAGCAGACGCTCTACCCGTACTTGACAAGAGTAACAAATTTATCGGTTTCATTGACAAAACACAACTCTACAGCGCATACCGACAGATGCTGGTAGATTTCTCTGAAGATTAATTATATTATGGAAAAAAAAGATTTAAGGATAGTCTATCTCGGCACTCCCGATTTTGCAGTAGAAAGTCTGCGCCGCCTTGTTGAAGGCGGCTACAATGTTGTAGGCGTCGTCACAATGCCCGACAAGCCATTTGGACGCCACCAGAACCACCTGCGCCCCAGTCCGGTAAAGGTCTATGCAGAAACTGTAGGTCTTCCTGTCTTACAACCCGAAAAACTCAAGTCAGAGGATTTTTTAGAACAGCTTCGAGCATTGCATGCTGATTTACAAATTGTAGTGGCTTTCCGCATGCTTCCAGAAGTAGTATGGGCAATGCCTCGTTTCGGAACCTTCAACCTGCACGCTTCGCTACTGCCCCAATATCGCGGAGCCGCCCCCATCAACTGGGCTATCATCAATGGAGAAAAAGAAACCGGAATCACCACATTTTTCCTTACACACGATATTGACGTAGGGGACATCATAGACCAGACACACATACCTATCAACGAGGAAGACACCTTTGGAGACATACACGACAAACTCATGGTTTTAGGCGGAAACCTCGTATTAAAAACTGTTGACGACATTATACAAGGAGAGATATCAACCTTACCACAAGCTGCGCTTGTTAGAAATGACAAAGAATTAAAACCGGCACCCAAACTCTTTCATGAGACATGTCGCATTAACTGGAAT
>CACYCZ010000134.1 GCA_902773055.1 uncultured Bacteroidales bacterium | reverse complement strand
TACATGGAATCCATGTGTTTTTTTCAAAGGCCAAAGCGTTTTCACTGGCAGGCCTACCAGTGTCAACGCGCAGGCCTGCCAGTGAAAACCAGCAGGCCTACAAAATTCACCCCCTCTACAAGCCCTTCCAGAAGGGGTGGCGAACAGGCATAAGAAATATGTTAACAACAGTTAAAACAAAAAAATATAAAAGCGCATCAGGACAAGGATTTTCACAATTGAAAAAGTAACACAGCATTCCACGGCCTCACACCCTACTGCTCATACACCTGAAAGAAGCCATACAACAGTCAGTTGCCTGGCAGAACCGACGGAAGCAATGAAAAACTTATCAATTTAAACCTACAGAACAGGTCTCATCACGGCTTTTTTATGTATTTTTGTATTCAAATACACTCTTTATGAAAATACTCATTGTTTTTGCATCCAAGAATGAAATTTTTGACATTAAATTTCCTGGACACGAAGTAATTACAATTCTCTCAGGTGTAGGCAAGGCCCGTTCTGCCATGATGGTCATGAAAGGACTGCTGGAACATAAGCCTGACATTGTTATCAGCGTAGGTACTGCCGGCACATTCACCCATGAAGTCGGCGACATCCTTGTATGCCGCCATTTCATTGACCGTGACTTCTACAAGGTTTATGAAAGCCTGCAACTGGAATGTGACATTACCGTACCGGAAAGCCCTTTTATCAGGAAATTCCATTCCATACTCAAAGGGCAACAAACCGACCGGACTGATTTTACCGACAGTTGTGGTGACAACTTCGTAACAGCAGGCGAAAGCCTGGGTGCCGACATCGTTGACATGGAGTCGTTTGCCGAACTTCAGGCATGCCGGGAAATGAAGGTTCCCTTCTTTGCTATAAAATACGTCACCGACGTCATCGGGCAAAATTCGCTCGAAATATGGGAAGCCCGCCTGGCTGAAGCCCGCGAAAAAATGAAAAAATATTTTCAGGAACTGGATATTTGACAGAAATCCGTTCCCATACAACCATTGACTTAACAACCGAAAACAATACAGAACAGCAAATCATGAAAATTCTGATTCTCAATTGCGGCAGTTCATCCATCAAATACAAAATGTATGACATGGGCGGCCAAGCCGTTCTTGCCGCAGGCGGCATTGAAAAAATAGGCTCACAAGGTGCTTTCCTGAAAACGAAGTCCCCTGTAGCAGAAAAAACATTCTACGAAATCCCTGACCATAACACAGGTGTAGAAATCGTACTGAAAGCCTTGACAGACCCCGAGAAGGGCTGTATCAAGTCTCTGGAAGAAATCAACGCTGTGGGCCAGCGCATCGTGCACGGAGGTCCGTTCAGCGCAAGTACGATACTTACCCCTGAGATTTTTGCAGAATGGAAGAAGTATCTTGCCCTGGCTCCCGTCCACAGCGGCGTTCAGGCCAAATGCATAGAAGCAGTACAAGCCCACCTCCCACAGGTTCCCCAGGTAGCCATCTTTGACACAGCCTTCCACCAGACAATACCTGAGCATGCATACCTGTCATCCCTGCCATACGAATACTATGAGAAATATGGCATCCGTCGCTATGGCTTCCACGGCACTTCGTTCCGATATGTACTTCAGCAGTCAGCCAAGGTCCTCGGCTTCAACCCGACAGAGAAAAAACTGATTATATGTCACATCGGCAACGGCATCTCCATAAGTGCTGTCAAAGGCGGTCAATGTATCGACACCACCATGGGTATGATGCCTAACGAAGGCCCCATGATGGGCACACGCACCGGTGACCTCGACCCTTCATCACTGCTCTACCTCATGGAAAAAGAACACCTGACAACCCAGCAAGCCACCGACATCATCAACAAGAAGAGCGGTCTGCTCGGCATCAGCGGCAAGACAAATGACATGCGCGAAGTCATTGAACTGGCAGAAAACGGTGATGAAAAAGCCCTGCTGGCTTTTAAAATGTACAACTACAGACTGAAGAAATACATCGGTGCATATGCAGCCATCCTCGGCGGTGTTGACTACATCATCTTCACAGCCGGCGTAGGCGAGAATCAGCCACCCGTACGCAAAGGATGCCTTGAAGGTCTGGAATTTATCGGCGTCAAGCTTGACCAAGATAAAAACGAAAAAATCTATGGGCAGGAAACCGTCATATCCACCCCCGACAGCAAAGTCACCGTCGCCGTCATTCCTACCGACGAAGAACTGATGATGGCTGAAGACGCCATGCGCCTCATCTCCGCAAAATAACAACTCCCAAACTCACAAAAGCATGACACAGTATTCCAGAAGAGCATTTTTCAAGAAAACAGGCTGTGCCCTGGCAGCAACAGCCATCGGAAATTCCGCCCTCGCCTCAGTAGGAGAAAACGAGCTGAAGGCACTTGTCAGCAAGAAAAGCGGCTTCACGATGTGGCAACTCAACACACAATGCAACCAAATAGGCAATTCTTACGTATTTGTCACTGACAAAGGGCGCGTCATCGTCATGGACGGAGGGCATCAGGCTGACGAATACTACCTCCGCGGTTTTCTCGCCATGCTGGGCAACAAGGTAGACACCTGGTTTATCTCCCATCCCCATATTGATCACATGGGGTCATTGCTCCAAATCCTGAAAGCACCCAGGGGCATACAGATCAAGCGCATCATCCATTCCAGATTTAACGATGCACTGATTGAAGCCGAAGACTATTGTGCAGACTCATGCCGCGATTTTTACAAGGAGATTGACAAAGTCAAAGACATCGAGATTATCAACCTCACCCAGCCCGGCATGGAAGAAAGCATTGACGGGTTCAACTACAAAATCCTCGGCGTTGCCAATCCCGAACTGCTGATGAATGCCTATAACAACTCATCCGTCATCATCCGCGTCTGGGACAAGCACAAATCACTCGTCTTCCTTGGGGATGCAGGCATTGAATGCGGCAACAAAGTTCTCAACAGTTCCTACCGGCCTCTTCTGGACTGCGATTACCTGCAGTTAGCCCATCACGGACAAAACGGCTGTGACGAACACTTCTACAAAACCGTGCACTTCAAGGCGTGCCTGTGGAGCACACCTCAATGGGTATGGGAAAACAATGCCGGAAAAGGCATCAACACACACATACTGAAGACATTCGATACACGCCGATGGATGGACGAGATAGGCATCAAAGAACACCATGTCTCATGGATGGGCCTGTGGCAACTCGACTAAATCTTTTTTATTCATATCTCATAAAAAGCGCCGGAACTTCACCCGTAAAAGAAAAAATAAAATTAACTTTGTATTTCATCTCTAATTTAGAATTATATCATGGCTCAAACTAAAGCAATCAAGACAGCACTTATCTCCGTTTTCCACAAAGACGGCCTCGATGAACTATTAGCAAAACTCCACGCTGAAGGTGTGAAGTTTTTATCCACTGGAGGAACCCAGAAATTTATAGAAAGTTTAGGCTACCCCTGCCAGAAAGTTGAGGACGTCACCACCTATCCCTCCATACTTGGAGGCCGCGTAAAGACATTGCATCCCAAAATATTTGGAGGCATATTAGGTCGTCGCGAATTAGACAGCGACCAGGAGGAAATGAAAAAATACGATATCGCCCCCATCGACTTGGTCATTGTTGACCTCTACCCATTCGAGGACACCGTAAAAAGCAATGCCAGCGAAGCCGAAATCATTGAAAAAATAGACATAGGCGGTATTTCACTCATCCGTGCTGCAGCCAAGAACTTCAAGGACGTTGTCATCATCCCAAGCAAGAACGAATACAAACCCCTGTTGGACTTACTCTGTAAAAAAGGAGCCAATACCGACATAGAGGATCGCCGCCATTTTGCAGAACGCGCCTTTGCCACAAGCAGCCACTACGACACAGCCATTCACACCTATTTCGCAGAATAACAATTCTAAACCGACAATACTATTAATATAACGCTATGGGATTCTTTTCGTTCACGCAAGATTTATCTATGGACCTTGGCACCGCCAACACCATCATTATCAGTGATGGGAAAATTGTAGTTGACGAGCCGTCCGTAGTTGCTCTGGATTCAGCAACAAACAAAATGCGAGCTGTTGGAGAGAGAGCCAAACTAATGTATGAAAAATCAAACAACAACATCCGCGTTATCAGACCCTTGCGCGATGGTGTAATCGCAGACTTCAATGCCTGTGAACAAATGATGCGTGGCTTGATTAAGATGGTCCACACAGGTAACCACCTCTTCTCCCCTTCGCTAAGAATGGTTATTGGCGTCCCCTCAGGCTCTACAGAAGTTGAGCTACGCGCCGTGCGCGACTCTGCCGAACATGCCGGCGGACGCGACGTATACCTGATTTTTGAACCAATGGCAGCTGCTATTGGTGTAGGCATTGACGTTGAAGCTCCTGAAGGGAACATGATTGTAGATATAGGTGGCGGAACAACAGAAATTGCTGTCATCTCATTGGGCGGTATCGTATCCAACAACTCCATTAAGATGGCCGGCGATGACTTTACCGCAGACATTCAGGAATACATGAGCCGACAGCACAACGTCAAAGTCAGTGAACGTATGGCAGAACGTATAAAGATAAATGTCGGTGCTGCACTTACCGACCTTGAAGGAGACATCCCCGAAGACTTCATCGTACATGGTCCTAACCGCATCACTGCACTCCCAATGGAAGTACCCGTATGCTATCAGGAAGTTGCCCACTGTCTTGAAAAATCCCTCACACGCATTGAAACAGCCGTTCTCTCCGCTTTAGAGAACACGCCACCGGAACTATATGCCGACATTGTTAAGAACGGCATCTACCTTACAGGCGGCGGAGCATTACTCAGAGGTATAGACAAGCGCCTGCAAGACAAGATAAACATACCTTTCCATGTGGCTGAAGATCCCCTCCACAGTGTAGCAAAAGGCACAGGCATTGCCATTACCAACGTAGACCGTTTCGAATTCCTGATGAGATAACGAAAGACATTCTATCTTCCACAGGCAACGGGAACAGCTATAATTCTCTTCTAAATGATTGAATAAGACACCCGTTTTCCTCCATAAAGTCTCAGACGAGACTCCTTGGGATATCAATGAATACACTTCTTAACTTCATCAAAAAGTATTTCTATTGGTTACTTTTCATTATATTGGAAGTAATCAGTATGATTATACTGTTTCGCGGATATAACTATCAGGGAAGTGTATGGTTTACTTCTGCCAACAGTGTCGCAGGAACCGTAAACAGTTGGTATGCCGATGCCATTGCATACATTAATCTCAAGAATATCAATAAGTCACTGACACGCGAGAACATATACCTGCAGAAACAGGTAGCAGACCTGCGGCAGGCTTTAGATAAGCAGACCACCCAACCTTCCGCAAATGAACGCGTCGTCAGAGATTCTCTCAAAGATTTTTCCCTTATACCTGCCAATATCGTGTCAAACAGCCTATACAAGGATAACAACTATATTATTATTGACAAAGGCGAAAGCGACGGCATATCGACAGACATGGGTGTTGTAGGCGGTGGCGGTATTGTCGGCATCGTATTCCTGACCGGTCCCCATTACTCCCTTATCATGCCTACAATAAATATTAACAGTAACATCAGTTGTCGCATTCGCCACAGCAACTACTTTGGCTACCTGCAATGGACAGGAGGCGGCATCAACACGGCATATCTCAATGATATACCCCACTACGCTCATGTCAAAGTCGGAGACTACGTTGAGACCAGCGGCTACTCATCAGTATTTCCCCCAGGCATATTCGTCGGCAGGGTAACTATGATTCACAACGCTCCTGACGGCCTGTCGCTTCAGCTAAAGGTTAACCTCGGAACGGATTTCAGCCGACTTACAGATGTATGCGTCATATCCTGTAAGAACAGACCTGAGATAGATATGATCAGCTCACAATTCAAACATTTCGGGATTCAAGAACAACAATAGTATTTCTATGAAACAACTTCTTTGGACAACAGGATTGCTGATTGTACAGATTCTCATTCTCAATCATATTCAGATCTACGGCTATGGCACGCCTTTCGCATGCATTTTCCCTATCCTTCTTTTCTCCCTCGATTCTCCACGCTGGAAAATTCTGCTCCTTGGTTTCACCATTGGAATCATTGAGGACATTTTCATCAATACCCCAGGTGTTACCGCCGCTACATTTACGGCATTAGCCATGATTCAGCCTGCATTGCTCAAAGCTGTTTCTCCACGTGACAATGATGAAAAAGACTTCTCGCCATCCGCCAGAAATCTCGGATGGGGCAACTATATTAAGTATACGCTTTCGGCATGCCTTATTGTCTCTATTCTTTTTTTTACACTGGAAACTTTCTCATTCTTCAACTACATTAAATATTTGATCAGCATCGGCAGTACATGGCTGGCTACTTTCTTTTTCATTATGGCAATAGAAAGAGTACGAACTGCAAAAATTTAATCCGAGTATAGATGTCTGTTGTTAATTTTGAAAAGCGCCGCTACATCATTGGAGCCATTGCCTGCATCATCGTACTGGTCTACATCGTCCGTCTCTTTTTTCTACAGATAGTAAACGACGATTACAAGAAGAATGCAGACTCCAATGCTTTTCTCAAAAAGATACAATATCCTGCGCGCGGACTAATTACAGACCGTAATGGCAAATTATTGGTATACAACGAGCCTGCATACAATATCATGGTGGTCATGAACGAGCAACATGGTATTGACACAATGGACTTTTGCAGGACAATAGGCATCAGCAAGCAACAATATATTGACCGCATGGCTGAGATTAAGGACCCGCGTCTCAACTATGGCTATTCGCGCTATACCCCTCAGCTATTCATGGGACAAATTCCGGCCAAGGCTTTTTCTGTTTTTCAGGAGAAACTATTCAAGTTCAAAGGATTCTATATTGAAAAGCGCTCCATCCGCCACTATGCTACTTCCCACGCGGCTCATATTCTCGGCGATGTGGCAGAGGTTAATCCTGCAGAAATTGACTCTGATTCCTATTACCGTAGTGGCGACTATATAGGCAAACTCGGTGTAGAAAAATCGTACGAAAAAGACCTGCGTGGCATCAAGGGGGTCAAGATCATGATTCGCGATGTCCACGGACGTATCAAGGGCCATTATCAAGATGGTAAGTTTGACAGGGTGCCGGAACCTGGCCGCAATCTCACCTTGGGTCTTGACCGTGAGCTTCAGGCCTTAGGCGAGCGCCTGATGCAAGGCAAGATAGGCAGTATCGTTGCCATTGAGCCCTCTACAGGAGAAGTGTTGTGCATGGTTTCATCTCCCACCTTTGACCCTCATCTTCTGATTGGTGCTGAACGCGGCGCAAACTATCAAAAACTGTATGCCAACCCTCACAAGCCTCTTCTTAACAGAGCTATTATGGGACAGTATCCACCAGGGTCAACATTCAAGACCACACAGGCACTGACATTCCTGCAGGAAGGCATCATCACGCCCCATACCTACTACCCTTGCTCCCGTGGTTTCTGGCATGGGCGTACCCATGTAGGATGTCATGGTCACCATTCGCCCGTTGAGCTGAACTTTGCCATACAGACATCATGCAACAGCTATTTCTGCTGGGGATTCTATCACATGATTATGGCCAAGAGCAAATATGGGTCATGTAGCAATGCCCTGACCAGATGGAAAGACTATATGGTCTCCATGGGCTTTGGCTATCGGCTGGGAATAGATTTGCCCGGCGAAAAGCGGGGAATGATACCCAATGCACAATACTATGACAAATGGTATAAAGGGCGCTGGAATGCACAGACAATCATCAGCGATGCCATCGGTCAGGGTGAAGTCATGCTGACCCCCTTGCAGGTTGCCAACCTTGGTGCAACCATAGCCAACCGCGGCTACTACTATATTCCGCATGTCGTAAGCAAAATACAGGGACGTGATTTAGACACGCTTTATACGCGCAAGCACTACACGTTTGTAGATGAACGAAATTACAGATTTGTCGTGCAAGGCATGCGGAATGCTGTACTGGGAGGTACGTGCAAACGGGCCAACCTGCCGGGCATTGAAGTTTGCGGCAAAACGGGTACGGCTCAAAACCGCGGCCACGACCACTCTGTATTCATGGGGTTTGCACCCATGAACAACCCGAGAATTGCCATATCTGTCTACGTGGAAAACGGAGGCTTCGGTGCCGACTACGCTGTGCCTATCGGAGCTCTAATGATTGAACAATATATTAACGGCAAACTGTCTGAAAGTTCTATGGCTACAGCCAACACGTTTGCCAACAAGATTATCAGCTATGGCAACCGACAACGTTAGCGCCAAGAGCATTTTCAAATCTATTGACTGGGTAACTATACTGCTCTATCTGGTCATTGTCACACTGGGCTGGTTCTCCGTGATGGGAGCCACCTACAATTTCGGCGATGCCATCACCCTTGACCTGACGACCCGTGCCGGCAAGCAACTGCTATGGATTGGGCTTGCCATGATATGGGGATTCTCACTGCTTCTTATAGACGACAAGATATATGATACTTTCTCCTACATCTTATATGTCATCATGATGGGCATTCTGCTTATCACCCCCTTTATCGCCACCAACCATAAAGGTTCCTACTCATGGATCAATATAGGTTCACTCAGCCTGCAACCTGCCGAATTTGCCAAAACCGCCACGGCCCTGGCTCTGGCAAAAATGATGGGGACCTATGGCTTCTCACTTTCCCGCACACGCAATATGGTCCAGGCATGCGCCATAGTCTTCATTCCGTTTGTTCTCATTATCCTGCAGCGTGAAACCGGTTCTGCACTGATTTATCTGGCCTTCTTCCTGGTTTTCTATCGCGAGGGTATGAGTGGAAGCGTGTTGTTCATTGGCATATCTGCAGCCATCTACTTCATCGTAGGCCTACGATATAACATGTTCAACATCACATATACCCATACCTCTGTAGGAGAATTTGCCGTTCTGACGCTGATATGGATTTTTACCCTTTGTCTGGACCTGGTATACGACAAAGACTGGCGTAATGCCAGGCATATGTTTCTCGGCGGATTGACAATACTCGCCATAGCCGGCATCGTCACACGTTACATCCATATCTTTGACATTTCGTGGGTCCTGCTGGCTATCTGTTCAGGATGCATTGTCTACCTCTGCACCAAGGCAATACTAAACAGAGACGTCAAACTTTATCTCATAGCAATCTTCACTTTAGGTTCACTTGCCATACACTATTCTACCGACTATGTACTCAACGACATCCTTGAGCCCCACCAACAAACACGCGTACGCGTACTTCTGGGCTTAGAGGACGACATCAACGGCGCTGGCTACAATGTGCGCCAGAGCGAGATTGCCATTGGCTCTGGCGGACTGCTGGGCAAAGGATTTCTCAACGGCACACAGACAAAACTGAAATATGTGCCCGAACAAGATACAGACTTCATCTTCTGCACCGTCGGAGAGGAAAGCGGATTTGTCGGTGCGACTATCGTGCTATTACTATTCCTATGCCTGATATTGCGCCTGATTCATCTGGCCGAAAGGCAGAATTATGCCATGGGACGCATTTACGGCTATGCCGTCGTAAGCATCCTGCTACTCCATGTATTCATCAATATCGGTATGGTCATGGGCCTCACTCCCGTCATCGGTATTCCGCTCCCCTTCTTCAGTTACGGCGGCTCAAGTTTATGGGGATTTACCATTTTACTATTTATTTTCATCAGAATCGACGCATCCCGAAACAGATACAACTAAGAGCTGAAATCTGACATTTTTTCCAACAGTAACAAGCAAATTGTCTTCTACGAGCCGGCCATTGTTCAGTCAGCCCGCAGAAAACAATATACAGTCGGTATCACAGACAGTATTATATCTCGACATATTTTATATTTAGCAATGGTAAACGTATGTTCACCACTGCGGAATGTACATTTGCCATCGGTGAACATACGTTCCGCATCGGTAAACATAAAATTCATGGAGAAACAACAAGAATTCACAGCTATACCTGCAGAGTTTTTCTCCCGCCACAATACCTTTTCGCACAGAGAACGGTCTACATGCGGAAACCCGATGTCGGTCAACATCAGGAACTAACAAGAAAGACAAAATAGAAATTAGCCGACAGGGAATACCTGCCAAGCAGCCTGCAGCCACTTGGCACAATCACATACAAAACTTATACAGCGTAAAAGACCATTGATTTTAGCTTTTACACTGCAGTCCTATGAATTCCAAAGTGCTTCTGAATACGCCGGCAATTAATCCTTCAACAGATTGTCAATAAAAGCATCCAAGTCTTCGTCCAAGCCTTGCATGAGGTCTTCGTGGTCTATCACGATGGACTCATCATCAACTTCGTATATCTCGGTAATGGTTTCCTTGTCATCATCCACGAGTATCAACGTATATGGATGCAGTATTGACAATTCTTCAAACGCCACGTGTCTGCTTTGGGCAAAATCCCGAAGTGTGTCTGTGACAATATCAACAAAATTTTCCTGATTATTGTTTATCCAGTCAGGTATGACGGTAGTGGCCAGCAAATGGTCGTCATCATCCAAGACATTAAGTTCACCGGTATCAGACTTGGCCTGAAAGCTGATGTCTGTCATAATGCGGTTTTCTTCATCTGAAGGAAAAGTTCTGGAGAGTTTGGACAACAAATACTCCAACTGTTCTAATGTCTGATTATTGATACTCATGGGTATGTTGATTGTATTCAATTCCAAAAATATAAAAAAATATACAAAGATTGTTATTTCTCAAGCTTTTTTCAGCATTATTCCCTTGAAATATTTTTAACACCCTTCACCGTCTTCAGTTTTTTTATCAAATTATCCAGAGATTTGGCATCGGCAATCATGATAGTCAGCATACCCGAAAAGAGCCCGTCATCAGCACTGATGCTAAAGGAACGTATGTTGATTTTCTCTTCCTTGCTGACAATACTGCTGATATTGTTGACCACGCCGAGATCATCATTTCCGACAATACGGAGGGTTACAGGATGAGTATTGCTGCTACCCGTACCAGCCCAACGCGCCTTGACGATGCGATAGCCAAAACGCTCTCTCAAAGCATAGGCGTTAGGACAGTTACAACGATGTATCTTCACTCCCTTATTGACAGTGACGAAGCCGAACACCTTATCTCCATATATTGGATTACAGCATTTGGCTAAAGTATACTCCATTCCCTTCAGGTTACTGCCAATAACAAGTTCATCTGAATTAGCCAATGCATTCCGGTTATCCTCCTGAAGGGAAAACTCTTCAGCACTGTGGACAGGAGCCCGATCCAACTGATTGTTGTCATGCTTATGGAACTCCACATAGGTATCAATCACAGTATTGAGATCTATCTGTTCATCCAATACCGCTCTGTAGAAATAATATATATCCTTATAACCCAACTTGCGGCTGACCTGTATCATCAGATTACCATCCAAATCCAATTTACGGTTTTTGAACTTTCGTTCTATGATTTCCTTTGCCAACCGCGTTTCGCGGACTTCACGCTCTTTGACACTCTGTTTGATTTTGGATTTAGCCTTACTGGTAATGACATAATTAAGCCAGTCCTGTTTGGGATACTGGTTCGGATTTGTCTGTATAGTCACCTGATCTCCGCTAGCCAATGGCTGGCGCATT
>CACYCZ010000133.1 GCA_902773055.1 uncultured Bacteroidales bacterium | reverse complement strand
TCCTTGGCCTCCGGCTTCAAAACATGGTCGGGGATATACCGGCAGAGCTCTAATACCCTGTAAGCGAGATCCTCTTCTGACATTTTAAAAATGACCGTCGGCTTTGAGTAGCTTATAGGGGAGGTATCCCTGTCGTTATCCTGAGCCATAGCCGGAACAAGTGGAAGCAAGAAAAAGATTGATAGTATGATAGCACGGAATTTCATATGGCCTAAGGTCCCGCAATTATAATGCCGATAGTCATTTTGTTTGAATGGCTATACCATCTGGATTAATTGATAAACCGGCAAACAATTAAGATGGTACTTGGACCTAGCGAGAAGGAGATTAATGCGGAAATCAAGTCAATGCGAACAGAGAAGCGCAAGTGAGAATCGTCGTAGATGCCCCTTCGTGACCGCATATCCCTTACCTGGCGTTACGGAAAAGCGCAGCAGCTTATCGGCGCTCTACATATGTGAGAGGACCACTGAAGAGAGCCCCATCAAGTCCACGATGGGACTCTATATAATTATTTGGTAATCAAAATAAATTCATTATATTTGCACAGTTTCATATATACTGAAATCATGCATAATGAAAGAAATTATTGATAATACTACCCATTACATTGAGCTCCTTACAGGAGAAAAAGTGACGCTAATACCACTTAAGAAAGAGGAAAAGAGCAAACTACCCCTGTATATTACAGGAGCCTATGAACTGCGTACAGGCGTTTTATTTGGTCGGAATATTTGTTTTGCTTTTGTGGACAAGGATGCAGAATGCACCCCCTTGCAGTATTCCAAAAGGGCCCTGGCATTAGAGCAGATGACAGGCCTTCTACCCATATTCGTTATGGAGAGTCTGGTATCCTACAATGCACATAGGCTGACTAAGCACCGTGTGAATTTTATCGTTCCGGGTAAACAATTGTTCCTCCCATCCTTGCTAATCGATTTGGGAAAGATAGAAAAGGAAATAACTGAAAGGGAGACAATTCCTGCGACAGCGCAACTGATTATTCTATACCACTTGGAGGTTGCTCTACTGCATGAGAAAACCGGGAAAGAGATAGCCGAGCTCATCGGAGCCTCTACAGCAAACGTAACCCGTGCAATCAAATGGCTCACGTCCAGTGGATTAGTAGAATTTGTCGGTAATAAAGCAAAGCACTTAAGGTTTGTACAGTCTGGAAAAGCCTTATGGATGACGGCCTGTGAACTTATGAGAAGTCCGGTGCTTAAAACTGTCTACACTGATAATGATCCGCAAGGACTAATTTGCGGCCAAAACGCACTGTCGGAATATGGTATGCTGCTGGAAGCCAATCACAAGATGGTTGCTATAGGGCCCAAGGAGTACAGAGCCATCAAACAGTCAACTGACCCCACGCACGGTGAAAATGAGGTACAGGTGTGGATGTACAATCCAGGCAACCTTGCAAAGATTATTCTCGTTGATAAATTGTCCCTATATTTGTCCCTGAGAGACAGTAGCGACGAACGCGTACAAAAGGAACTGAAATCATTGATTGAAGAAATGACATGGTTAGAGGATTAGATATATTCAGAAAGTTCTTTTCCGGGATGGAGGAGAACTACGTAATCATTGGTGGTACAGCCTGCAACATCCATGAAGAAGCAATGCAGCAGGAGCCGCGTGCAACAAAGGATATTGACATGATTCTGATTGTGGAAGCACTGTCAGGTTCCTTTGTCCGTCGGTTCTGGGAATTCATTAGTGCAGGCGGTTATATGCAGCGCCAACGCGGAGAATCCGTCAATAAGGAGAAAAAAGGCCGTGGTCATGAATATTTCCGTTTTATCAAGCCCGAGAATAAAGATTTTCCAAAGCAGATTGAGCTGTTTTCCAGGAACATCGGCATCATGAATGCTCCTGAAGATGCACATATCACGCCCATACCTGCAGGAGAGGATCTTTCCAGTCTGTCAGCCATCCTCATGGATGATGATTACTACAATTTCACTATTAGTCATAGTGACTTTGCAGATGGTGTACACGTTGCCAATCCTGAGAGCCTGATATGCTTGAAAGCAAAGGCCTTCCTTGATATGACCAGAAGAAAGGCCGAAGGAGAGGATGAGGATCAGGATGATATTGAAAAGCACAAGAAAGATGTCTTTCGAATAATTCCAACATTGTCAGAAGACATTCGATTCTCACTCTCCCCAAAAATGAGGACAGATCTGAGTCTTTTCCTTGATTCAATTGAAAAAGAACTGCCTGGGAAAGAGCTTTTTAAAGCGATGAAACTCCCCCGCCTTAATGCCGAAGAATTGGTGGAGAAGATTAGGAAGATTTTTCAATTATGAGAATTCAATTTGCATCAGACCTTCATCTGGAATTTGCCGACAACTGGCGCTTCCTAAAGCAACACCCGCTTGAAAAGACGGGTGATGTACTGGTGTTGGCCGGAGATATCGGCTATCTGGGCGATGATAACTACATGACGCATCCTTTCTGGGACTTGGTGGCAGAACAATACGAACAAGTGCTTGTAGTCCCGGGAAATCATGAGTTTTATAAGTTCTATGACCTAGCCACGTTGGAAGATGGTGAATTGATGCAGATTCGGCCTAACGTGAAGGTCTACTACAATGCGATAGTGACCATTGACGACATTGAGCTGATTCTCTCGACACTATGGGCCCATATTCCGTTGCAGGACGCCTTCGCAACAGAGTCCGGAGTTACTGACTTCCATAGGATAATGTATGGTGATGATACCCTTTCTTTTGCTGATTTCAACAAAGAACACGACCGCTGCGTTGGTTTCCTCAAGAAGGTATGCCTGCCGGAAAAGGCTAAGCACAGGGTCATCGTTACCCATCATGTTCCCTCGTTCATGCTATCATCTGACGACTTTAAAGGGAGTCGCATCAATGGCGCTTTTGTGTCAGAGATGTATGACTTCATTGAAATCTGCGGGGCCGATTACTGGATTTACGGGCACTCACACAGGAACATTGACAAACTGATTGGAAACACGCAGTGCGTTTCCAACCAGCTGGGGTATGTGTTCTCAGGCGAGCACAAGTCGTTCAACCCCGGGCGCTATATTGAATTATAACTTACTTCCGAGAAAAAGAAATCGCCCTGCTGTACGGCGAGGCGTCAGAAATACGTTTTGATCCATCGAGCCGATATAGGATGCCATTGTTTTGCATGAACCACAGGAACAGCGTGGCGGCAATACGTTTGTTGCCATCAACAAACGAGTGATTCTTGACCACCAAATATAGTAGCATAGCTGCCTTCTCCTCAATGCTGGGGTAAAGGTCCTTACCGTCCCAGGTCTGTTACCTGGTCGGAAGAAAGCAGCAGTTCTTTGTTGAAAACATTCTCCAGCAGACTAACCGCCTGTTTAAGGTCTTCGTATTTCTGTGTAGC
>CACYCZ010000132.1 GCA_902773055.1 uncultured Bacteroidales bacterium | reverse complement strand
AATTGTTATGACCGGATAGTGGATTACCTCAAAAGCCGCAATGACGTGGATGCACGGAGCCAGTTTCCGGCAGCAAGAGGCAAGAACTTCTCTTTTTCCTACGTCGGGGTCAATAAGCCCGAGGGAATCTGAAATACCTTTTGGGGCATAAGCATAATGCGGCACAACATGCAAGATGTTGTGCCGCATTATGCTTATGTCATTGTTCGTATAGAAAGGGCAGTAAAAGCAGAGGGAATAATGTCGTTGAGGTATACGGGAAACTATGGATATATACAAAAAGGAGGAATCGTGATTCCTCCTTTTGTGTGACTCCTATAGGATTCAAACCTATAACCTTTTGATCCGTAGTCAAATGCTCTATTCAGTTGAGCTAAGGAGCCGTATTTCGAATGCAAAATTACACTTTTTCTTCAGTATCACCAAATATTTTGTCAGTTATTTTTTTATTTTTTTTTTGAACTGTTTGTTTTCAACATGACGGGAATTAGAAACGGTATCTCAGGGAACCCTTGAGGAGCCAGTCGTTCATTTCAATTCTGAGGCCTGTATTTGACGTGAAGTTAATGTTGTTGAGCTGTGTTGTCAAAGCAACGAGGAACTGGTCTGTAATATGATAGGAAGCGGCCAGACGTGCAATGCCTGTGAGGAAATATTTATGCCGGTTCTTTATTTCAGAACTTACCTCAAACGTGTGTTCGACGAAGCCGCTGCCGTCAGGGGCCGGGAGATTAACTTTCTGGTCTAATTTGGCAAAGTTCTTGTTAAAGAACACAACCATTGGTATCAGAGAACCATGAAATAGAAGCCGCCCCTGATTGGGGGTGAAGTTGTAGCCATATCCCAAGCCGGCTGCTACCTGGTAGATTTCAATTTTCTTGATGTTGTTCAGACGCTGTTTGATAGCATCGTTATTCGTAGTCATTGCTGCGTTGATGAAAGTCAGGAAAGCGATGGGAGAACCGCAGGATCTTTTTTGTATCGCACTTTGGGTCATGGCTGCAGCATAAGAGAAGCGCTTGGGGTTAAAGACATAGTAAGCGTCAACAAGTGTTGCTTTGACCTTCACGTCTTTTTCCTTTATTCCCAGTTCACCTGGAGTGCTGGAAGCATCAATGGTTCCGTGCATACCTTCTGTGGTATGTTGGCGGAATTCCCCGCCGAATGTGGAACCGTTGGACTGGATGGACAGGTCGGAGGAGTAGCTCTTGGCGATATCAAAAGAGTAGTTGATACCATAACCGCGATAGGAAGCCGACAAGGTCATGTTGCCGTTCAATCCTGTCTTCATGTCTACATTAACATTGCCGTAGATGGGAACGTTAGAACCTTTAACCCTGCCATCTATGCCGGCAAAATTGGAGCTGACACTCGCCATCCAGCGCCGTTCCGGCAGTACGACGTAGGTCGTGTCCAACCTTTTGAGGCGCAGACGCTCAATGTAGTCCCCGACGAACTTTGTTTTTTTACTGATCCAAGAATTGGATTTTGCTTCTGCGTGCACCGCAAATGCAGTGCCGACTAATACAATGAGTATAAACAATTGGCGTATTTTCATTCTATATATTGTTTAATCAGTTTGGATTTGTTGCCTGAAATGAACGGGCTATTATTCTGAAAAGTGTGGCAAAAGTACTCATTTTATTTCGTATATATAGATATATGAGATGTCTTTTTCTTTATAATGTGCTATTTATCGGTGGACAGAAGGGTAATCTGTCTTACGGATGTATACTTTCATGCTTAAAGATGTCTATCCCTTTAGCCGGCATAAAAGACAGGGTAATTCTTATATATGGGTCCTGCGGGACAACTCAATATTGAACCGGTGTAAAAATTATATATGTATATAGTTTGTGCTAATCGGAAAAGATGTTAAATTTGCATCGTAAAACAAAAGGGAAGAATGAGGCGCATAAAGTGCTTTGGAGTATTGCTGATACTGGTGTTTCTGGCATATTTCGCAGGGTCCTGTCAGAGGACTTCTGCGCCGCAGAGCCAGGGAGACAGTTCTGTTGTAACTGATTCGGCGCTGTTGATGGATTCTGTCGATATTGATTCTGCTGAATTTGAGGCCAGCGTACCTAAAAGGGCAGATGAATTCTTTAACGATTTTATTTATTCTTTTACCACCAACCGCAGGTATCAGATGGAGAGAATCGTTTTCCCGTTGCCGTATGAACGGAACGGCCGTCGTTCAATGATATCCCGTTCACAATGGCATTTTGACAGGCTGCATACCAGAGAGGAATTCTACACGGTCTTTTTTGACAGGGAATCTTCGTTGGAATTGGAAAAAAGCCAAGCTGTATCTCAGGTGACGATAGAATACATTGACATGATCAGCGAGCTTGTCAAGAATTACTTTTTTTCCAGAGATAATGACCAGTGGATGCTGCGAAAGGTTTCAGAGTACAATATAGATGACTATCATGACAGGGACTTCATATTGTTTTTTGAGCGTTTTGTGTCAGATTCTTTGTTTCAGCGGGCACATCTGGCCTCCAAAATAGAGATATCCATGGAAGATTCCGAAGATGAGTTTGAGACTATGACGGGTACCATAGAGGCAGAGCAGTGGTTTTCATTCTGTCCAGAACTTCCTCAAGAAAAATTCTATAATGTGAATTACGGGCAGCCTTTGGACAACAAAAGACACCGTGTCGTGGCACTTGAAGGCTTCTCGAATGGTTTTTTGTCATTGCTTTTCTTCCGTTTACATGAAGACAAAGGCTGGATACTCTATAAATTGAAAAGTTGAGACAAGGTATGAAAGTGACTCTCTTGGGGACAGGGACGAGTACAGGCATACCTGAAATAGGATGCCAATGCGATGTCTGCCGTTCAGCCGATGCCAGGGACAGGCGCCTGCGCACGTCCGTCCTGGTAGAAACCAGAGGAGGCAGGATCCTGATTGACTGTGGCCCTGATTTCCGTCAGCAGATATTGCAACAGCCTTTTCTCCCTCTTGATGCAGTGCTGCTGACCCATGAGCATTATGACCATATCGGAGGGCTTGATGACTTGCGTCCGTTCTGCATCGGTCAACCCATAGATGTCTATGGACTGGAACGGACGTTGGAAACAGTCAGACGCCAGATGCCCTATTGCTTTGAAAAACCCGACAAGCCCCGTGTCCCCCATATAAGGTTGCATCCCGTAGAGGCCGGAGAACAATTTTACCTGCCTGTGGCAGAGGGATGTGGACAACTTGCAGTGCTGCCGATAAGTGTGATGCATGGCGAAATGCCAATACTTGGTTATAGAATAGGGCGTTTTGCCTTTATTACAGATATGAAAACAATGTCGGAAGAGAGTTGTGCATTGCTGAAAGGAGTGGAGTATCTTGTGATAAATGGTTTGAGACATAGGCCTCATCCTACCCATCAGACAATAGCTGATGCGGTAGAGGTAATTAGAAAGCTGGGGGTGCAGAATGCCAGGATAATACACATGGCCCATTCTGCCGGCCGGCATGCCGACAGTGAGGCTTACCTGCCGCAAAACGTCAGTTTCGGCTATGATGGAGAAGTGCTAAATCTACAGGATTGAAGCGAAAAATGTCATGACGCAAGTCGTGATAATGTTTTTTGTGGCCGAATTTATGAAGAATAACAGATTATTATAAAATAAAATGTTATCTTTGCAGACAATTTTTAATTTGGAATAATATTACAAAACAGAATTATGGATATTTCATTACAAAAAGTTGATGAGATTAATGGTAAATTAACTGTCAAAATTGTTAAGGCAGATTACGATGAGAAGGTTCAAAAGTCCTTGAAGAAACTGAAGCAGCAGGCAAAAATGCCAGGTTTTCGTCCCGGTATGGTCCCAATGGGAATGATACAGAGAATGTACGGCATGGAGGTCAAGGCCGAGGAACTGCAGAAACTGATTTCAGAAAGCATCAACAACTATATCAAAGAACAAAATCTGGATTTGATAACATCACCTCTTACGGCCGAAGACGAGGCTAAGATTGATGTAGAAAATGCAGAGGACTTTGAAATGCATTTTGATTTGGGCTTTACTCCAGACTTTAAAATAGAACTGACCGATAAAGACAAGATTGTTTTCTATAATATCAATGTAGACGAAGAACAGGTTAATGAACAGGTAGAAAATTATCGTCGCCGCAATGGTAAATTTGAAGAAGTTGAATCTTACGAAGACGGTGATATGCTACGTGGAAACCTCATTGAAATGGAAAAGAAGAATGTTGTAAAGGAAGGCGGTATCAAAGTCGAGAACGTCAGCCTGATGCCGAAGTACTTCTCCAATGAAACTCAGAAAAAGAAGTTTGCCGGAGCCAAGAAAGGCGACATCGTGTTTAACGTATCAAAGGCATATGACGGAAAAGATACAGAGATAGCTGCTCTTCTGAAAATCAAAAAAGAAGAGGTCGGAGAGCATAAGGGCGATTTCAAATATGAGATAACAAGTATATCCCATATGAAACCGGCAGAACTTAACCAGGAATTGTTTGATTTGGTGTATGGTAAAGATACGGTCAAGTCGGAGGATGAATTCCGCAGTCGCATCAAGGCTGATATGGAGTCAGTATATGCAGAAGACAGTAATTATAAATTCATTCTCGATGTAAAAGATTATTGTCTTGGGAAGGTGGGAGAAGTAAAATTCCCAGAAGAGCTCATGAAGCGCGAAATGCTACTGAATGCTGAGAATGATGAGCAGAAAGCTAATATCGAGAAAGATTTCTCCAAGATACTTGTTGACCGGGAATGGGCATTGATATGCACAAAACTGGTTAATCAACTGAATGTGAAAATTGAGGAGGAACAATTGAAATCAGCAGCCAAATTGGTTGCAAAGAGTCAGTTTGCGCAATATGGACTCAATAATGTTCCTGATGAGTATCTGGAAAATTATGCTAACGAGATGCTCAAGGATGAAAAACAGTTGCAGCGTCTGTTAAGTCGTGCGATTGATATTGAATTGACGAAGGCTGTCAAGGCTACGGTAAAATTGCAGCAAAAGAAAATATCTGTTAAGGATTTTAATGCTTTTTTTGAGACAAAATAATCAATGAACGATTTTGAGAAATATGCCACTCGTCATTTAGGAATAAACAGTATGGTCCTGAATGATGTTATCAAGGCTCAAAATACATATCTGAATCCGTATATTCTGGAAGAACGCCAATTGAATGTCACTCAGATGGATGTATTTTCCAGATTGATGATGGATCGCGTAATCTTCTTGGGAACCCCGATAGATGACTATACAGCCAATACTCTTCAGGCCCAGCTATTGTATCTGGATTCTGTTGATCCTACAAAAGATATATCCCTGTATATTAATTCGCCAGGTGGGTCAGTAAGTGCAGGACTGGGTATATATGAC
Source organism: uncultured Bacteroidales bacterium (assembly GCA_902773055.1). Classification (GTDB taxonomy): domain Bacteria; phylum Bacteroidota; class Bacteroidia; order Bacteroidales; family Bacteroidaceae; genus UBA6382. The sequence goes on along the minus strand of CACYCZ010000132.1, from coordinate 8,893 downwards.
ACAATGCAGTTTGTTGAGAGCGATATAGCAACTATGTGCACGGGGATGGCAGCATCTATGGCAGCAGTATTGCTCGTGGCTGGTAAGGAGGGTAAACGCTCTGCTCTTCAGCACAGCAGGGTTATGATACATCAGCCCTTAGGCGGGATTCAGGGGCAGGCCTCAGATATAGAGATTACTGCTCGTGAAATCCAGAAACTGAAAGTGGAACTGACGCAGATTATTGCCACTCATGCTCATAAGGATTTCAATGTGGTCTATGCTGACTGTGACCGTGATTATTGGATGACGGCGCAGGAAGCTTGCGAATATGGCATGGTGGATCGTATCCAATTACGCAATCGCTCTTAATATGACGGAAAGCATAAAAGATGTATGCTCCTTTTGTGGCCGAAAAAGGAGTGAGGTCAGGATGCTTATCCGGGGACTGCACGGGATGATTTGTGACGAGTGTGCCAGACAGGCATATCTCATAACGAAAGAAGCAATAAACGGCGACCCGGAGACAGACAGGAAAGCTCCAGACTTCAAATCGGTTCCCAAACCTCAGGAAATAAAATCTTTTCTTGATCAGTATGTCATAGGACAGGAGCAGGCGAAAATATGCCTTTCGGTTGCAGTATATAATCACTATAAGCGCCTGAATCAGGATTACGACGATGATGCTGTTGAAATAGAAAAGTCTAATATCATAATGGTCGGAGCAACTGGAACAGGGAAAACTTTGCTAGCCCGGACCATTGCCAGAATGTTGCAAGTACCTTTTACAATTGTAGATGCAACCGTGTTTACAGAAGCAGGCTACGTCGGAGAAGACGTAGAATCTATCTTGTCCAGATTGCTTCAGGTAGCCGATTATGACGTCAGACAAGCCCAACGAGGAATTGTCTTCATTGATGAAATAGATAAAATTTCCAGAAAACAGGATAACCCATCCCTGACAAAGGATGTTGGTGCAGAAGGTGTGCAACAGTCTCTGCTGAAACTTTTGGAAGGCTCGATTGTAAATGTACCTCCCAAGGGAGGTCGCAAACATCCGGATCAAGACTATGTACAAGTGGATACGAGGCAGATACTTTTTATCTGCGGCGGAGCCTTTGACGGCATAGAGCGAAAAATCGCACAAAGAATGAATACGCAAGTTATAGGGTTCGATTCTGTCAGAAATAAGAAAAAAATTGACAAGAATAATCTGTTGCGCTACATCCAACCTCAGGACCTGAAAAGTTATGGTCTTATTCCTGAGATGATAGGACGTCTGCCTGTATTGTGTACTCTTGATTCTCTAGATAGGGAAACATTGAAGAAAATATTGTTTGAACCAAAGAACTCAATAGTCAGACAGTATGTAAAATTGTTGGAGATGGACGGCATAAAGCTATCATTTGACAATGATGCGTTGGAACTTATCGTTGACAAAGCCCTAGAGTGCAAACTTGGTGCGCGTGGATTAAGGACAATCATAGAGTCAATAATGATGCCGGCAATGTATTCACTTCCTTCATCTTCAAAGCGAACCTTCAAGGTAACAGCAAAGTTTGCAAGTGAACGCTTGAAAAATGTTACGCTATAAAATAATTGCGAAGTTTTTGGAAAATATTTAGGTTTTAAATATTTTTGTTTATAACTTTGTGTTATGCGAGCATTAAAAAAAGATACTCGCAGTTGGCGACTATATGAAAGAAAAAGGAAATTTAGTTGATGCCCTAAAGAAATATTTTGGCTTTGATACATTCAAAGGCGATCAGGAAACTATTGTCAAGAATGTATTATCTGGCCGGGATTCTTTTGTGTTGATGCCAACAGGAGGCGGGAAATCACTATGCTACCAATTGCCGGCATTGTTGTTGGAAGGGACTGCCATAGTTGTTTCTCCGTTAATCGCACTGATGAAAAATCAGGTTGATATGATACGCGCTCTTTCTGAGGAGGACAGTATTGCACATTTTATGAATTCAACATTGGGTAAAGCTGAACTTGAAAAAGTTAAAGAAGATATCCTCGCTGAGAGGACGAAAATGCTTTATCTTGCGCCTGAGACCTTGACAAAAGTCGATAATTGGGATTTCTTCAGGCAGATGAAGATATCATTCTATGCAATAGATGAAGCTCATTGTATCTCCGAGTGGGGACATGATTTTAGAGTGGAATATCGGAATATACGTCCTACGATTGACCAGATATACAGAGCACCGATAATTGCATTGACAGCTACGGCTACAGATAAGGTTAAAACTGATATCAAAAAAAATCTCGGCATCACAGATGCGATTGAATATAAAAGTTCCTTTAACCGACCAAATTTGTATTATGAAGTTCGTCCTAAAACGGCAAGGGTAATAGAAGATGTGGTTAAGTTTATCAAAACAAATGAAGGTAAAAGCGGAATTGTATATTGTTTGAGTCGTAAAGAAGTAGAGACGTTGTCGGAGATATTACAGGCTAACGAAATAAAGGCAGCACCTTACCATGCGGGAATGGATGCCAGTTTGCGAACACAGACACAGGATGATTTCATAATGGAACGTATTGACGTAATTGTTGCGACAATAGCTTTCGGCATGGGAATAGACAAACCTGATGTTCGTTTTGTCATTCATTATGATTTCCCCAAAAGTTTGGAAGGCTATTATCAGGAAACAGGCAGGGCCGGACGAGATGGCGGAGAAGGAAAATGTATCGCATTTTATTCAAATAAGGATTTACTTAAATTAGAAAAATTTGTTGAGGATAAACCTCTAAATGAACAGAAAATTGCAAAACAGCTTTTGCAAGAAACTGTCTGTTATGCAGAGTCCTCTCTGTGTCGCAGAAAATTATTGCTTCACTATTTTGGTGAAGAATATGAGTCTTGTAATTGTGGTAATTGTGATAATTGTCTAAACCCAAGAAAACAAGTGGAAGCAAAAGAAGAATTATTAACAGTCATAGAAACTGTTTTGGCTATAAAGGAAGGATATAGCGAAGATTATATTAAAAATATAATCATCGGAAAGGAAACGGATGCTATACGCTCTCAAGGACATCAGAATGTTGAAACTTTTGGTTCAGGCAATGAGGGCGAAACGTCAATGTGGAATACGGTGATAAGGCAGGCGTGTGTGGCCGGATATCTTATGCGGGATGTGGAAAATGCAGGAGCAATAAAGGTAACTCCAAAAGGTCATGATTTCCAGAAGAAGCCGGAATCATTCATGATAACCGAAGATCACGATTTTGATGAAGAAGAGGCGATAGAGAATATATCTTCAGGAGGAGCTTCTGCCGTAGACCCAATTTTGTATCAGATGTTAAAGGAACTGCGGAAAGAATTGTCCAAGAAGTATAACTTGCCCCCTTATGTGATTTTCCAGGACCCTTCCCTAGAGGCAATGGCATCAATGTATCCGATATCCATTGATGAGTTGAAAAACGTACCTGGGGTAGGACAGGGTAAAGCGAATAAGTATGGTAAGGAATTCTGTGAACTTATCAAACGTCATTGTGAAGAAAATGATATTGAGCGTCCTGCAGATTTTCGCGTTCGTACAGTGGTAAATAAATCGAAACTGAAAGTAAGTATTATCCAAAGTATAGATAGAAAGGTGGATTTGGATGATGTTGCTAATGCAAATGGCGTAGAGTTTGATGAATTGCTAGATGAAATAGAAACAATTGTTTATTCCGGTACGAAAATACATATAGATTATTTCCTTGATGAAATCATGGATGAAGAGCGAATTAATGAAATATATGAATATTTCAAGGAGTCGGAAACGGATTCTATTGATCGCGCAATAGACGAGTTGGGATCTGATTATACAGAAGAAGAAATACGGCTTGTTCGCATAAAATTTATCTCGGACATGGCAAATTAAGGGATTTTTCAGATTGTTAAATATATTTTGCACGAAAATTAATCTGTGTTTATCTTTGGTAAAAATGCAATTGCAATGTTTTCCCTTTGGAAATATTAATGTAAATTTGCGTGCAAATAAATTCTAAAATAGTATGAGTTCATTTGTAAAAGACAAAATTATCTCAGAGGGTTTAACCTATGATGATGTTCTTCTGGTACCAGCTTATTCTGAAGTCTTACCCCGAACAGTAGACTTGGCTACTAATTTTTCTCGGAATATCCGATTGAATATTCCTTTTGTTTCAGCAGCTATGGATACAGTGACCGAAAGTACGATGGCAATAGCTATAGCAAGAGAAGGAGGAATTGGAGTAATTCACAAGAATATGTCAATAGAAGAGCAGGCTCGTCAAGTCGCTATTGTGAAAAGGGCAGAAAATGGAATGATTTATGATCCTGTAACAATAAAGCGAGGGTCAAAGGTCCGTGATGCGCTGATGTTAATGAATGAATATCGTATAGGGGGAATACCCGTTGTGGATGAAGAAAATCATTTGGTCGGTATCGTAACAAACCGTGATTTGCGTTTTGAGCAGAATATGGATAAAGATATCGACGAAGTAATGACCTCCGAAAATTTGGTAACAACACATCAACAAACAGATTTGGCAAACGCATCATTGATTCTGCAAGAAAATCGGATTGAGAAATTACCTGTTGTTGATAAGGATAACAAATTGATAGGCTTAATAACATATAAAGATATTACTAAGGCTAAGGATAAACCAATTGCATGCAAAGACTCAAAGGGTCGTCTAAGGGTAGCAGCAGGAGTAGGTGTTACAAATGATACGATTGACAGAATGGAAGCCTTGCTTAAAGCAGGTGCAGATGCGTTTGTTATAGATACGGCACATGGTCATTCAAAATTTGTGATAGAAAAACTGAAAGAAGCTAGAAGGCGTTTTACGGATGTGGATATTGTTGTAGGCAATATTGCTACAGGAGAGGCGGCAAAAATGTTGGTTGATGCAGGTGCTGATGCCGTAAAAGTTGGAATAGGTCCTGGCTCCATATGTACAACTCGTGTTGTTGCAGGAGTGGGTGTCCCCCAGTTGTCAGCCATATATGATGTCGCTTCTGCTATAAAGGGAACAGGAGTTCCAATGATAGCAGATGGCGGACTCAGATATTCAGGGGATGTTGTTAAAGCTTTGGCTGCCGGTGGTGATTGTGTTATGATAGGCTCATTAATAGCTGGAACAGAAGAGTCTCCGGGCGATACGATTATTTTCAATGGTCGAAAGTTTAAGGCATATCGTGGAATGGGTTCTTTGGAAGCAATGGAAAATGGCTCAAAAGACAGATATTTCCAAAGTGGAGTAGTTGAAACAAAAAAATTAGTTCCCGAGGGTATCAGCGGTCGGGTACCTTATAAAGGAACTGTTCAGGAAGTGTTGTATCAGTTGGTTGGAGGTTTACGGTCCGGAATGGGATATTGTGGAGCCCAGACCATAGAAAAGCTACATCATGCTAAATTTACCCGAATAACAAATTCGGGCATATTGGAAAGCCATCCACACGACATAACAATAACGAGCGAGGCTCCGAATTATAGTCCGGCAAGTAGCAAATAATCAATTTAAATATTATGAAGATAAAATGTATTGCTCTAGTTTTGGCTTTTTTTTCTATAGGGCAAAATAAAGCTCAAACAGATGATCCCGTTATAATGAAAATAGCGGGAGAGGATATTTTGCGTTCAGAGTTTGAGTATACCTTCAACAAAAACAATAAAAATGGAAAGGTTGTAGATAAACGTGCTATAGAGGAATATGTTGATATGTATGTCAACTATAAATTGAAAGTTAAAGCTGCAATTGATAATAAGTTAGATACATTGTCTTCTTTCAAAACAGAATTTGAACAATATCGGGATGCACAATTGAAGCCTTATTTGCTTGATACAATGTATATTGATTCTGTCGCCAGAGTTACTTATAATAATATTAAACAATCTGTAGGAGATAGTGATATATTATTAGTTTCTCATATTATGGTAGCAGTCCCACAGAAAGCTGATGCAACTGTGATGCAAAAGGCGAAGTTGAAAATAGATTCAGTGTATCAACTTTTGAAGGCAGGCAATGATTTTGCAACTTTGGCGAAGAAGTATTCAGATGATAAGTTTTCTGCGGCAAAGGGGGGAAAACTGCCTTGGTTGGGGCCCAATTCAGCTTTGCCTGACTTTACAGCGAAACTCTATGCAATGTATTCTGGTGACATTTCAGAGCCTTTCCAGACAACGGCAGGTTACCATATTGTAAAAATGCATGAAAGAAAACCGTTGGAATCGTATGCTGAGCGTAAAGCTGAAATCGTCAAAGTGCTTAGGAATAATGGTATAGAAACTCAGGCAATGGAGTCTGGTATAAAAAAAATGATACAGGAGTCAGGGGGAGCTTTGACAAGGGAACAGGTTATACAAAAAATTATAGACAAAGCATCACGAACGAATCCAGATTTGAAAAATTTAATCCAAGAATATCGTGATGGCTTATTGTTGTATGAAGCAACCGATTTTCTTGTTTGGAAGCCTGCAGCAAAAGATATTGCAGGAATAGAGAAGTTTTTCAAGAAAAATAAAAAGAATTATACATGGGAATCACCAAGGTTTAAAGGCTTCTTATTGCTTTCGAAAAAGAGAGTCTATTTGGAAAAGGCTGTAAAGCTTGTCAAGACATTGAATAGCAGGGAAGATGCACTTAAAGTCCTTCAAAAGGAGTTTGGTCCGGCAATCATGAAACAAATGATTGTTAAATATGGTATTTTTAAGGAAGGTGATGATCCAAGAATTGATTATAAGCGATATGGAAAAGAGAAACCCAAAACAAACGTCGGTATCCCATATTTTGATGTGGTGGGTTCTATGATAAGTGGACCAGAAATATATACAGATGAAAAAAATCATGTTGTTTCAGACTATCAAGACCTTAAAGAAAAAGAGTGGGTTCGTGCCTTAAGGAACAAATATTCGTATTCGGTTAATAAAAATGTTTTGGATACAGTTAATAATCATTAATATTGTTTATGGCATATATCTGTGTTCTAGTGAGAAATAGGTGTAAGAAAGTATTACTTTTTATTTCTTTTCTTTTTGTATGTATGATTTCATTTGCTCAAAGTAATGCTTTGGATGAAATTATATGGGTTGTCGGAAATGAGGTCATTTTGCGGTCTGACGTAGAATTTCAACGGATGAATGCAGAAATGCAGGGACAAAAAATATCAGGAGATCCTTATTCCGTTATCCCAGAGCAGTTGGCTGTTCAAAAACTACTATTGAACCAAGCCGCAATAGACAGTGTTGAAGTTTCAGAAAGCAGTGTCGCAGATATGGTAAAGGAGCAATTGGAGTATATGATTCAAATGGCTGGTTCAGAAGAGAAGTTGGAAGAATATCGAGGAATGACGACAAAGCAGATAAAGAATGAGATACTCAAATATTATATAGAATCTGAAAAAATAAAGGAGGCAAAAAGAAAAATTGTTGGTGATAGAAAGATTTCCCCAGCTGAGGTGCGTAGATATTTTAAGAATATACCTTCTGATAGTTTGCCATATATTCCTATGCAGGTTGAAGTTCAAATATTGACTCGTGCCCCAGAGGTAAATGAATCTGAAGTTGAACGGGTTAAAAATGAGTTGTTGGATTATGCACATCGTATTAACTCTGGGGAATCTAGTTTCTCAACACTTGCACGCCTATATTCTGAGGATGAAGGTTCTGCACGGCAAGGAGGGGAAATTGGTTTTCGTGGAAGAGCGGAAACGGTTCCTGAATTTTCGAGCGTTGCCTTTTCTTTGACTGATCCTAAAACTGTTTCTAAAATTGTCAAGACAGAATATGGATATCACATTATTCAATTGATTGCGCGTAAGGGGGACAAGGTGAATGTCCGTCATATTTTGCGTAAACCTAAAATGTCTGAAGATGAAATCAATAAAACGATAATGCGTCTTGATTCTGTTGTGAATGACATAAAGGATAAGAAATATTCTTTTGATGAGGCTGTGCAAATTATTTCTGATGACAAGGATACACGCAATAATCATGGTTTAATGGTAAATACCGATATGCAATCAGGAGGTCAAACTTCCCGTTTCCAAATGAAGGATTTACCGCAGGAGGTTGCAAAGGTCGTGGATAAAATGCATATAGGCGAAATTTCCCGTCCTTTTACGATGGTTAATAGTAAAGGAGCTCAAGTTTGTGCTGTTGTGTTGCTTAAGAATAGATATCCAGGGCACAAAGCTGACATTACGGAAGATTTCCAAATGCTTACAGATATTGTTTCAAACAAACGGCAGGAGGAAATATTGGATAACTGGATTAGGGAAAAACAGAAAACAACTTATATTCGAATTAAGGACGATTGGAAAAAAACTGATTTTAAATATCCGGGTTGGGTGAAATGATGATTGAAAAAGAAGTACATAGATATGCCAGAAGCGTATTAGCCATTAGGCTGGTACTTCTTTTTGTTTTTATCTTTTTTTGTTTGCCAATTTCTTCTAAAGATAAGCAAAGGCCTAAAGGGAAAAAGATTGAGTTGAAACATGCTGATAAAGTAATGTATGATCAGTATAAGTATGCCGATATGCAAATTTTTGTCGGAAATGTTTCATTTAGACATGACGATGTCTTACTTTTTTGTGATAGTGCTAATTTCTTTCAAGAATCTAATTCCTTTGAATCTTATGGAAATGTCAGAATGATTCAAGGAGATACGTTGTCACTGGTTAGTAAATATTTATATTATGATGGTAATTCTCAAATTGCTCAAGCCCGATATGATGTTATTCTGAAACATCGTGAGACAACGTTGTATACAGATAGCCTGAATTATGACAGAGTCTATAGTGAAGGGTATTTTTTTGAAGGAGGAAAATTAGTAGATGAAGGAAATACTCTTACTTCAGATTGGGGGCAATATGAGACGACAACTCGTCAGGCATTGTTTAATTACAATGTTAAGCTTGTTAATGCTGATT
>CACYCZ010000131.1 GCA_902773055.1 uncultured Bacteroidales bacterium | reverse complement strand
AGTCCGGCAACGACTTCGGGCTATGGAATATACTATACAGACATGATTCCTAATGGATTATTTGCTTATCCGTTCACCGAAGACAGCATCAAGAAAATGGCTGACATATATTACTATGATGTCATGGAAAACCCCGAGACGAATGTTCTCTATGGACCACAGGGATGTGTGATGTCTGTTGTCAAGACATCTGAATTGCAGAATCTTGCTGATGCAACAGCTGCTTATCTCAGCACGGCAATTCATGATGGAGAATACCCCGATTTGACAGGTGTTCAAACCTACTCTTCTTTCATACATACAACATATCCCGATTTTTATGACATATCATCGGCTATGAAGAAATTACTCACCCCTGAAAATTATCTTCGATGGAAAGCAGTCTTGGATAAATGTGTGATTCATACCAGGGCATCTGACAGGTTCTATTATTATAGTATAGGTTTTTCGACATACTTTAATAATGTAGACCACACTTCTGCCTGTGGAATGTCCATGTTCTTCCCGCAGGAGCTATACAATCAATATAGTTATTACGGCAACCTGAACAATATGTTCAAGGATACACAGTGGTATCAGGTGGCTGGTTGGAAAAATTGTGGCTGGTAAGACAAACCTACCAGCCACAATTTTTATATTAATGCTTATCTCCTTTCTTTGGGGGCTTAATTCTTAAACGAATGAATCGGCGCCGGTATTCTGCCTGCCCTGTTGACAAAGACGGAGCAGTCAAAAGTGTTTACGGGCATAATTGGTGCATAACCAAGCAGACCGCCAAACTCCACAATGTCACCTACCTTCTTGCCTATCACTGGAATAATTCTCACTGCTGTCGTTTTTTGGTTTACCATGCCAATCGCTGACTCATCGGCAATAATACCGCTTATTGTCGTAGGCTTTGTATCGCCCGGAATGGCAATCATATCCAGTCCCACGGAGCATACACACGTCATTGCTTCTAACTTCTCAATGGTCAAGGCACCGGCATTCACGGCATCTATCATTCCCTGATCTTCACTGACGGGAATAAATGCACCGCTCAGGCCGCCGACATAACTTGAGGCCATGACACCACCCTTTTTTACCTGATCGTTCAGCATGGCCAAGGCTGCCGTAGTACCGGGTGCTCCGGCCTGTTCCAGGCCGATGTACTTCAGTATATCTGCAACAGAGTCTCCTATTGCCGGCGTTGGGGCCAGTGAGAGGTCAATGATGCCGAATGGTATATGTAATCTACGGCTTGCCTCCTGAGCCACCAACTGTCCAACACGTGTAATCTTAAACGCTGTCTTCTTGATTGCTTCGCACAGTATTTCAAAATTGGTATCTTGGGGCAAATGTTCTAAAACATATTTTACTACGCCTGGTCCCGATACACCGACATTGATGATGGCGTCAGATTCACTGACACCGTGAAAGGCACCGGCCATGAATGGGTTGTCATCCGGAGCATTACATAATACTACAAGTTTGGCGCATCCAAGTGAATCACGCTCCTTTGTGCGTTCTGCCGTCTCCAGAATGACATCTCCCATCAGGCGCACCGCATCCATGTTAATACCGGTTTTGGTACTGCCGACATTAACTGAACTGCACAAGCGTTCGGTACATGCCATGGCCTCGGGAATAGAGCGTATGAGCATGACATCGCTGCACGTCATGCCTTTGCTGACTATGGCACTGTAGCCGCCGATGAAGTTTACGCCGACCTCATGAGCTGCTTTGTCAAGCGTCTGTGCAATCTTTACATAATCCTCCGGGCTTTTGCAACACGAACTGCCAACGATTGAAACCGGAGTTATGGAGATGCGCTTGTTGACAATAGGTACACCAAATTCCCTGCTGATATCTTCGCCCGTTTTGACCAGGTCTTTAGCCAGCGAAACAATCTTTTCATAAATATTCCGGCATGTATGCTCCAAATCATCTGAAGCGCAGTCCAGAAGACTGATGCCCATTGTTATTGTCCTGACGTCCAGATTTTCCTGCTCGATCATCTTGTTGGTCTCGAGCACCTCGCTAATATTAATCATATACGATGCATCTTGTCAAAAATATCCTCACGCTGGCATTTCACCTGCACACCCATATCTTCTCCAATCTTCTGAAGGTCTGACGACATGACGTCAAAGGGCACGGTACATCCTTTGATGTCCGTAATCATCATCATGTTGAAATATTCCTGCACAATCGTTTGGGAAATGTCCAATATGTTAATACCCTTACTTGCCATATAAGTACATACGGCAGCGATGATACCCACAGTATCCTTTCCAACTACAGTAACGATAACTCTATTCATCTGTATACTATAAAATATTATAGTGCAAAGTTAGCACAAATATATGTAAACCTGCATGGGCAGAGGTAAAACAAAACACAATTTGGAATTAAATGCCCATGACAGGCATAAGCATGACCACATAATCTTGATTGCTGCAACAATCTTGGCATCCTTCGTGGAAAAAGTTGTTGCATAGCGTTATAAGTGTATTTTTACTCCGACGGAGTCTATGTTCACCGACGGTGAATGTATGTTTCGCACCGCTGAACGTATGTTTCACATCGCTGAATTTATGTTCACCATCGGCAAACATAAATGCCGTCAGGGGATACTTTCATCTTTTAGGGCGCCAGAGTATACTTCCCCTACCCTTTATGCAAATGCAGGATTTTTTGGGGGACCGGCAAATGTCATATTGAAATGATTCATTGTTCTCCCCCATTCCCTCTACAGGCAGCAGAAGGCAGCAATATTAAATATTGTATCGAATGTAGCATCAAGGCAGTTTTCCCAGTAAAAAAAGCGTTCCTGAACACAATGACAATAAAAAATATCACCTGTCTAACCAAGTTTGGCATACTCCTTGTAGTATGAATAAGTGAAAATTTATAATCAAATTTAGTTAACGAATAAAATATAAATAAAAATAAGAATTATGGGAAAAATTATTGGAATTGATTTAGGTACGACAAACTCATGTGTATCTGTTTTTGAAGGTAATGAACCTGTCGTCATTGCCAATAGCGAGGGTAAGCGCACTACCCCGTCAGTTGTTGCCTTCGTTGAAGGCGGTGAGCGCAAAGTTGGTGATCCTGCCAAGCGTCAGGCTATAACAAACCCTAAACGCACAATCTATAGCATCAAGCGTTTCATGGGTGAACCCTATGACATGGTCCAGAAAGAAATTGGCCGTGTACCATACAGCGTAGTAAAAGGCGAAAATAATACGGCACGTGTTGAAATTGACGGCCGCCAGTATACACCGCAGGAAATCTCAGCCATCATTTTGCAGAAAATGAAAAAGACTGCTGAGGACTATCTCGGTGAAGAAGTCAAGGATGCTGTCATCACTGTTCCAGCATACTTCAGTGACTCTCAGCGTCAGGCAACCAAAGAAGCCGGCGTTATAGCCGGACTCAACGTCCGCCGTATTGTCAATGAGCCGACTGCAGCTGCTCTGGCCTATGGTCTTGACAAGAGCAATAAAGACATGAAGATTGCCGTATTTGACCTCGGCGGTGGTACATTTGATATCTCTATTCTGGAATTTGGCGGAGGCGTTTTTGAAGTACTTTCCACCAACGGTAATACCCACCTTGGCGGCGATGACTTTGACCACGTCATTATCAACTGGCTTGTTGAGGAATTCAAGAATGACGAAGGAGCCGACCTGAGTCAAGACCCCATGGCTATGCAGCGTCTGAAAGAAGCCGCTGAAAAAGCCAAGATAGAGTTGTCCAGCTCTACCACGACAGAAATCAACCTGCCCTACATCATGCCAGTTGGCGGTGTACCCAAACACTTGGTAAAAACATTGACACGTGCAAAATTTGAACAGCTTGCTCATACTCTGATACAAGATTGTCTCGAACCATGTCAGAAAGCCATTGCAGACGCCAAACTGACACCAGCCGATATCGACGAAGTCATCCTCGTAGGTGGTTCAAGCCGTATACCCGCAGTTCAGGCATTAGTAGAAAACTATTTCGGCAAAGCACCTTCCAAAGGTGTCAATCCCGATGAGGTCGTTGCCGTAGGTGCAAGCATTCAAGGAGCAATCCTTAACAAAGAAAGCGGTGTTGGCGATATCGTCCTGCTGGATGTTACCCCGTTGTCACTCGGCATTGAGACATTAGGTGGTGTTATGACAAAACTGATTGAATCCAACACGACCATTCCTTGCAAGAAGAGTGAGACATTCTCTACTGCAGCCGACAATCAGACAGAAGTTACCATTCATGTCCTGCAAGGTGAACGCCCGATGGCTGCACAGAATAAGAGCATCGGCCGCTTCAACCTGACTGGTATCGCTCCTGCTCGCCGTGGCATTCCACAGATTGAAGTAAGCTTTGATATTGATGCCAATGGCATTCTCAAAGTTTCTGCAAAGGATAAGGCAACGGGCAAGGAACAGGCAATTCGCATAGAAGCATCTTCCGGTCTGTCAAAAGACGAAATCGACCGCATGAAGGCAGAAGCACAAGCCAATGCCGAGGCCGATAAGAAAGAACGTGAAAAAATTGATAAGCTCAATCAGGCCGACTCCATGATTTTCCAAACCGAGAATTTCGTGAAAGAAAATGGTGACAAGATTCCTGCCGACCAGAAACCGGCTATTGAAGCCGCTCTGGAAAAACTGAAGACTGCTCACAAGGCACAGGATATAGCCGGCATTGATGCAGCTACAAATGAACTCAATCAAGTAATGCAGGCAGCCAGCGCACAGATGTATAGTCAGGCAGGAGCTCAACCGGGTGCCCAGCCAGGCGGCCAGCAAGGAACTGACACCCAGTCCAACACCGACAACAAAGACGACATCCAAGATGCCGACTTCGAGGAGGTCAAATGAGACGCATAAGTAAAGACATAACAAAACACTATCAAATGGCGTGTAGCT
>CACYCZ010000130.1 GCA_902773055.1 uncultured Bacteroidales bacterium | reverse complement strand
CGTAATTCCATTCTCATAGTTCGTCTTGGCAAAATCGCCCATACTGTCTTTGCCGTACGGCGGATCGATATATATTATGTCTATACCCTTCTTATACTGTATAAGTAAATTCTGCAATGCCTCATAGTTATCACCGATAATCAACTTGTTGACAAGTCCAGAGTCATCAGTCCTAAAACTCAAAGCCTCGTTTTTACGGAAGTAACGTATGGTGTTGTCCATCTTCTCCAGACGCTTTAGATAGTGCAGCCCCGACTTTTTGTAGGTTGTGCCCAGCGACATGATTTTAATTGCCTCATCATCGCTGTCGGCCCGCATAATGAGTTTTATGAGCAAGTCGGCATTTGAGCGTTCCAATACTTTATCTTCAAGACGCTGATGAATCTCAGCAATCATGTCCTGTCTTAGCTGTGATAATTCCTGTTTCATATACAATAGTTTCGAAGCAATCAGGACTATATCTCCAGAACTGATTTACAGGTAAAGCCCAAGACCTCAAGACACAAGAAAAGCGCAGACTTGACGTTCTCTTGAATCATGAGGTCCTAGGAAACCTGTAAAATAAAGATAAGTCATGCCCACGCTATTACGCAGGCATCGGCTGACTTATTCATCATTTTACATCAATGAAATTTCCTAGGTTTCATGATTCTCTGAATAAATAGCTGATGCTAAGTTAATTTTTCCACAAAAGTCATACCGCCACCCTGCACTCAGGGACTGTTGCCGAAAGACAAGCGCCGTTTACGGCGGTTCGGCAGTACTTGATAGCAAATGTACGAAAACTTTGGGATATAAATAAAGATATCGGGATTTTTTATCTTACCCTCCGTCTGAAATGCCATAGATGCCCGATACGGTTTATGTTTCCCGATGGTGAACGTATGTTCAGCGTCGGGAAACGTACGTTCACCATCGGTGAATATACGTTCTGCAACGGTAAACATAAATCATGTCGGGATAAAAACACCATTCTGCAACGATACAAACAGACATTTCACGCTGTATACTGACTTGACCGAGCATAACGGAAAGGGCAGCCGTCTGCAGGAAGAGCCCTGCTCCTACCGCCCCCTATTCCGGCGGAACGGGCAACAGGGCAGTATGGAGAGGAGTTTTTACAGGCGGAGATGCTTGGGCTGACAACAGGGCTGCTCCCACCCTGTTACAACAAAAAAAGTGCAGCATAAACTGCTGCACTTGACACCCCACTGGGAGAAGGGTGCGTCTGTTTCATTAATGATGGAAAAGGCGGATGCCGATAAATGCCATGGCGATGCCGTACTTGTCGGCAGTCATGATGACATTGTCATCCCTGACACTGCCGCCTGCCTGGGCTATATACTGCACCCCGCTGCGGTGGGCACGCTCTATGTTGTCACCAAAGGGGAAGAAAGCATCGCTGCCGAGGGCTACGTTGTCATTACGGCTGATCCATTCCTTCTTTTCTGCCATGGTGAACACTTCGGGCTTGGTCTTGAAGAAATTCTGCCATATACCTTCGGCCAAGACGTCATCGTGGTCCTCAGAGATATACACATCAATGGCATTGTCACGGTCGGCACGCTTGATGTCGTCGACAAATGGCAGGTTCAGCACTTTGGGATGCTGGCGCAGCCACCAGATGTCGGCCTTGTTGCCTGCCAGACGCGTACAGTGGATGCGGCTCTGCTGACCGGCACCGATGCCTATAGCCTGTCCGTCCTTGACATAGCATACGGAGTTGCTCTGGGTATACTTCAGGGTTATCAAGGCAACCTTGAGGTTCAGACGGGCTTCCTCGGGAAATGTCTTGTTAGCAGTAGGAATATTGTTGAAGATGGAGTCATCGGTAAATTCCACATTGTTCCTTAGCTGCTCGAAAGTAACGCCGAAGACCTGCTTGGTCTCCATAGGCTCAGGTACATAGGCAGGATCTACCTGAATGACATTGTAGTTGCCTTTCTTCTTTTCCCTGAGTATAGCAAAGGCTTCAGGAGAATAAGAAGGAGCTATCACTCCGTCGGAGACCTCGCGCTTAATCAGCAGGGCCGTAGCCTCATCGCATTCGTCGCTCAGGGCAATAAAATCGCCAAAGGACGACATGCGGTCAGCACCGCGCGCCCGGGCATAGGCATTGGCCAACGGCGTCAGCGGAACTGTGATGTCGTCAACGAAATAGGCTTTCTTCAACGTGTCGCTCAGAGGCAGGCCGATGGCGGCGCCTGCCGGAGAAACATGCTTGAACGAGGCGGCGGCAGGCAGGCCCGTAGCGGCCTTCAACTCCTTGACCAACTGCCAGCTGTTGAGGGCATCCATGAAGTTGATATAACCGGGACGGCCATTCAACACTGTGACCGGCAACTCGCCGTTCTGCATAAAAATACGTGATGGTTTCTGGTTAGGATTGCAACCATACTTTAACTGGATTTCTTTCATATACTCGGATTTTTGGTTTTAATATATTATGGTAAGATTGATTATCACGCTATGTGCTTAATTTCCGGCTATCAGCTGGGGCATCTTCCAGATGACCTGCTGTTCGGTGACATTGAACTTGCCCTCAAGACGGATATCTACGGAGGAAGCACCGACCATCACCTCGAACTCTCCGGGCTCGATAACCCTGTCGTAGTTCAGATTGCTCAGCGAGAGGCATTCGGGCAGGATTTTCATCGTGACAGTCTTGGTTTCACCGGCCTTGAGATGTATGCGCTCAAAGCCACAGAGCCGCTTCTCATAGGTTGTCACCGAGCTGACGGCATCGTGGATATAAAGCTGTGCTATCTCATCGCCATCACGCTGGCCGGTATTGGTAATCTGGAACGTAACCTGCACAGTATCGCCGGCCCTGAGGTCCTGAGGAGTGACGGAAAGATTCTTATAGGCAAAGGTGGTATAGCTCAGACCCTCGCCGAAGTTCCACAGCACGCCGTGAACACGCGTCTGGTTGCCGTTCGGCCCCTTGCCCTTCTTGCCGTCGTGGTTGGCTGCCGGCTTGGTAGGATAATTGAACGGAATCTGGCCTGCCGACTTGGGAATAGTCACCGCCAGTTTGCCTCCGGGATTATATTCGCCGCTCAAAACCTCATAGACAGCCTGACCGCAGAAAGCACCGGCGTAGAATGTCTCCAGAATACCTTTCACATGAGCCTTGGCGTAATTAATGGAGAGAGGCCGGCCGTTGATGAGCACAAGGACAACAGGTTTGCCCGTCTCACAGACAGCACGCAGGAGATACTCCTGCCGCCCGGGAAGGTCAATACTGGAACGGGAATGGCTTTCACCGCAGGTGCGGTTGTTGCCGCCCAGAACCAGAATAGTCACATCGCTCCTGCCTGCCACATCGACAGCCTCCTGAATGCCAGCCTGCTCTTCAGAGGTCAACGGCTCATAGAGCACTTCCGACTCAGGCCAGTTCTTGTCTACGATGTCACAACCCTTGACATAGGTTACATTGCAACGGCCCTCAAGATTTTTCTTCAATCCCTGATATACAGAAATGACATCGGCTTTCTGAGGCCCATAATGTCCCTGGGCAAATTCTATCTCATCGGCATTGGGGCCTATAACGGCCACATTCTTCATCTTTGAGAAATCGAGTGGCAGAATATTGTCCTTATTCTGCAGCAGCACCATGCACTCGCGGGAAGCACGGAGAGCCACCTCATTGTTGGCTGCACAGTTGACTTCCTCGTCAGCCTTGGCCAGGTCGGTCTGATACGGATGGTCGAACAGGCCGACCATGAACTTGACGCGCAGGACATCGCGCACACGGTTGTTCAGAGTATCCACGCTAAGCAGGTTCTTCTGTAACAGACTTCTCAGAGGAAGCACATAGGTTTCAGGCTCTTCAAAAGTACACCTCACATTCATGCCGGCATTGATGGTCTTCAGCACACCAGCCTCGCGGTCTTCGGAAACCTTGTGTTTCTCAAAGAGATATTCCACAGCCTGACTGTCAGATACAACATATCCGCGGAACCCCAGCAACTTGCGCAAAATCTTCATCATCCAGAACTCACTGCCGGCAACAGGATCACCGTCCAAATCATTGTAACATGCCATTACGCCCAGCAGTCCGGCACGGCGGACTACCTGATAATAAGGATAGAAATGAAGATTGAACACCTCACGGAGTCCCATCTGGGGGTCAGTACGCGCATAGCCTTCACGCGCACCCTTGTTATTGCTGTATGCCAGATAATGCTTGGCCGTTGCAGCCACGTTGTGGTCACGCTGGATACCCTTGGCAACCTGAGTGCCGAGCTCACCTATAAGATAGGGAGATTCGCCGAAGGACTCTTCACAACGTCCCCAGCGCTGGTCGCGCATCACATCCAGAACGGGGGCATATATATTGGTATAGCCCAGCAAATGGGCCTCACGCCCTGTAATAGTACCTATCTGGTAGAGCAAGTCTCTGTCCCAGGTAGAACCCAGTCCTATCTCATGGGGGAAGTCGGTGGCACGATAGGCCTCGCAGCCCCTGATACCCTCATTGGTCATATCCACAGGTATTCCCAGACGGGTT
>CACYCZ010000129.1 GCA_902773055.1 uncultured Bacteroidales bacterium | reverse complement strand
CGCCCCGGTCCAGGGGAAACGGTTCTCCGAATACCTCCTGCTGGCACAGACCTTCAAGGCCATGCTGGAACACGAGTAGCTCCCCCCAAAAACGGCTTTCACCAAACTTTCACCCCCGTTCACCCCGAAAGGGGAACGGAAGGCACAAATTTTCACCCGGGGCAAAACTTTCACTGATTTCTTTCAACAACTTTCGCCCTGCCGCCTGAACAGCTCAAGCGGCGGAGCGGCTATGATACCTTTGCTGATGTTTCCACGATGGAAGGGGCATGGTGCCCTTCCCGGGACGGGGAACAATAATACTATTATATATTATATGGAAAAGGCAAGTACAGCTAAAGGTATTTCAAACAACAAGGTTCTGCAAAAACCCACAGGCATCAATCCGCCCGCCGGCAGAGCAGCAGACTGCATGCAGCCAAGAGGCATCAGAAACAACAATCCGCTGAACATACGCTTCAACGCCCGCAACCAATGGAAGGGACTGCAGGGGCACGACAGGGCAGGATTCTGCATCTTTGAGAATCAGTTGTGCGGCTATAGGGCAGCATGGATTATCATGCAACAGTATGAGCAGACTTTCAGACGGCTCGGCGTATGCTTCAACATAAGAAACATTATACGACGCTGGGCTCCGGCAAACGAGAATCTGACGGAGAAATATATTGCCTACGTCGCAGGCAACCTGCTCATAACTGCCGACCAACCCCTGAACTGGATGCGCCACCATAAAACGATTGTCAAAATGATGGGCTACATGGCGCAATACGAGAACGGCAGGACGGTCAGCATAGCCTGGAAGGTCATTGAGGATGCCTACAAGATGGTGGCAGGCTACAACCGGCAACCGAGATAAAAACAGAAGCGCCGCGCTTCTTCAATCAGGAGGCGCGGCGTTTCCTGTTTTTCGGAACTTTTTTCACTGCCCTATGGCCTGGCGGATGACATCGGCAAGTATCCTGACGCCTTCCTCCATGCGGTCGGGTGCTATAAACGAATAGTTGAGCCGCATGGTGTTACGCCCCGTCATGCCGCCGGGATAGAAAAAACTGCCGGCAACATAGGCCACGCCCGCCGACAGCGCCCTGTCGTACAGACCCACGGTATCGACATGGGGCGGAAGGGTCAGAAACACGAACAGGCCGCCCTGAGGCTTCGCCCACGTCACCCCCGACGGCATATAGCGGCGCAGCAGATCGTCGAAACGGTCGCGACGGCTGCGGTAGAGCGCTATGGTATGCTGCAGGTTGGCATCGAGGGCTCCCGAGGACAGGTATTCGGCTGCCACATACTGGTCGAGCACCGGCGGACAGAGGTCGAGCGACTGCTTGCAGACGTAGACCTTGTCGAGAACCTGGGCTGGACCCATCATCCAGCCCAGACGGAAACCGGGGGCGAAGATCTTGGAGAAGGAGCCCAGATGGACAACCTGCTCAGGGCAAAGGCTGTAGAGTGTGGGCAGTGGTTCGCCCTCGTAGCGCAACTCCCTGTAGGGGCTGTCTTCAAGTATAAGGATATTGTGTCTCCGGGCCAGGTCGGCCAACGCGCGGCGCTCGGCCAGCGAGAGGGTCTCGCCCGAAGGGTTCTGGAAATCGGGAATGACATAGAGCATCTTTACCCGCCGGCCTGATGCCTGGCACGACTCCAACGCCCGGCCACAGGAAACGGCAAACGGAGCGGGTCCGTCGGAAATGGGGGTCACTCCCACGACATCGGCACGGTAGGATGCAAACGACTGCAAGGCTCCCAGATAGGTGGGCGCCGAGGTTATGACCACATCGCCGGGATTGACGAGGATGCGCGTCACGACGTCGATGCCCTGCTGGGACGAGGTGGTTACCTGGACCTCATCGGCCCCGACGCCGTAGCGACGGGCCAGCGCACTGCGAAGCTCGGGCACGCCCTGGGTGGCCCCG
The DNA here is from genome assembly GCA_902773055.1 of uncultured Bacteroidales bacterium. Taxonomy (GTDB): domain Bacteria; phylum Bacteroidota; class Bacteroidia; order Bacteroidales; family Bacteroidaceae; genus UBA6382. The sequence goes on along the minus strand of CACYCZ010000129.1, from coordinate 44,879 downwards.
TACTGAAAAGCCTGCGCACCATACTTCCTGATAACCGTTGATACAAGCGACTCCAGAGCGGAGACCGGGAAGGTCTCGGCCGAGGGATAGCCGCCGGCAAAGGAGCAGATGGCACTGAGGTCTACCTTGCGGAAAATGTCCCTGACGGGGGAACGGAAAAAGGAATGGACGTCATCGGAAAAGAAACTTTCCGGGAATGACACTGACAACGGCGTACTCACCGCAACAGCTCCTCCAGTGTCAGCGATGCCGACGTCTTGTCGTCGCGATATTTCACGATGACGGGACAATAGATATGAACAGCCTGCCCTGACGGGCCTCCGTGTCTCAGGGGACGGCTGCCTGCCACGACGACGGCACCCGAAGGAATCTCTATGCGACCGCCGTCAAGGCGCGGCAGGAAATCGCCCTTCACGGCATCGTATACCGGAGTGGAGCCGTTGATGATGACACCCGTACCTATCACGGCACGCTCACGGACAACGGTACCCTCATAGATACCACAGTTGCCGCCCACAAAGGCGCCGTCCTCTATGATGACAGGCATGGCACCGACAGGTTCGAGCACACCGCCTATCTGGGTGCCGGCAGAGAGGTGGACATTTTTCCCTATCTGGGCACACGAGCCCACGAGGACATGGGAATCTATCATCGTGCCGCTGTCGACATAAGCCCCGATGTTCACATAGGACGGGGGCATGACGATGACACCCGGTGCGAGACAGGCACCGCGACGTATGCTGGTACCGCCGGGCACGATGCGCACACCGCTCCCAGCAGAAAACTGACGCACGGGGATGGTGTCCTTGTCATAGAAGGCAAACTGCCCCTGGCTCATATCGGCCAGCACGCCCAGACGGAAACCGTCCAGGATTGACTCCTTGACACTGACATTAACCTGCCACTCTCCGTCGACCTTCTCGGCCACACGGAGAGCACCGCTTTCCAAATCACTGCACAAACGGTCAAAGATATCTCTTTCGGTTTTCATAAGCCTAATTCCTCCATTGTCTGTTTCATCAGTGACATAGTCTCCTCCGTTGCGGGCACAAGCGGCAGGCGCAAGCTGTTTTCACACAGCCCCAACTGCGCCAGGGCAGCCTTGGCCGGAATGGGGTTGCTCTCAACAAAGCAGTTCTTGAACAAAGGCATCAGCTGGTAGTGGAGCTTGCGTGCCGTCGGCATATCATCGCACCGAAGCGCCTCGACAAGCTGAACCATCCTGTGGGGATCAACATTGGACGCCACGCTGATGACGCCGTCGGCACCAGTGGCCATCAGCGACAGCGTTTCATCGTCGTTGCCACTGAGAACGCTGAAATTGTCGGGCTTGTTGCGTATCACCTGAGATATCTGGGCATAGCGCCCTGATGCTTCCTTTATGGCCACGATATTGTCTATCTCGGCCAGCATCAAGGTGGTCTCAGCCTCCAGATTGGCTCCGGTCCGCCCCGGGACATTGTATAGAATGATGTCCTTGTCGGTTTCCTGAGATACGGCCTTGAAATATTCGTACAGACCCTTCTGCGTCGGCTTATTGTAATAGGGCACGACAATCAGGAAGGCATCCAGGCCAAAAGGCTCCAGAAGCCTCATACTCTCTATTGTCTGCGCCAACGAGTTGGTACCGCCTCCCACGACAATGGGACACTTGGCATACTCCTTGGTAACCTGCAGCAACTTGATTTTCTCCACACTTGTCAGACAAGGCGTCTCACCCGTCGTACCGAGGGGGACGAGGAAATGAACTCCCGCCTCCATCTGGCGTTCAACAAGCTTGCCCATTGCATTATAATCTACGACAGCACCGTTATCCTTAAAGGGTGTTACCAATGCTGTTCCACACCCTGAAAATTTCAAATGTCCCATTGCTTAAAGCGCTCTAAATATTATATCCTTAAATTTATATACTCCCACAGGCAGGCTGTCGGCCATGACAGCAGCCTCCACCGCTCCTGCGGCAAAGCCTTCGCGGGAAAAGGCCTCATGGGTCAGCGTGATTCTGTCACTGATGCCTTCAAACCCCACGCTGTGGATTCCGGGAATCTCACCACATCTGACAGAGGCGATATCGGGGCGAATGTCCATTTCCTCCACGATAATGTCTTCCAGCATCTTTGCCGTCCCGCTCGGGCGGTCAAGCTTATGACAGTGGTGCTTTTCTTCGATATAAGGCATGTAGCCCCCTGTCTGACCCAACAGGCTGGCCGACTTTTCTATCAGCCTGAAAAAGACATTCACGCCTATTGAAAAATTAGATGAATATACCATCGTCGTGCCGTGCTCTTCAAAACATCTGACCACATCTTCCCTGATATCATCCCAGCCGGTCGTCCCGATGACCACCGCCTTGAAATGCTCTGCCAGGAAAGCATAGTTCCGGCGTATGGCCTGAGGCATCGTAAAATCGATGCACACACTTTCTTTGGCAATAGCAGGGTCAACCGAAGTGATATCCTCGCTCGTGCCGGAACAGGTCAGGCCTCTCCTGCTCAATATTTCCTCTATCATATGGCCCATCTTGCCATATCCGCTAATAAAGATTTTCATCGCCTTATTTCCCCTTTCCTGTTCCAAAGAATGCATTGTGGATTGCTTCTATCGATGAGTCCATTGCCTCCTTGTCAACCACAAAACTCAAGTTGATCAGGGAGGCCCCCTGTGAAACCATGAAAATCCGTTCCTTGTCCAACGGCGCGAATATCTTGTCCAACATACCAGGATGATTGATAAGGTTCTGTCCCACCACGGAAATCTGGGCCTTTCCTCTGTCCACTTCTATGGTCGCAAACGACGACAGTTCCTCCAGCACCTTACTGATGTTCTGGCCGTCATCAATGGTTACCGAGATATTGGCCTCCGACGTACTGATCAAGTCAACTGATACCTTGTTGTCGCTGAAGATGTCAAACACCTTGCCCAAAAAGCCGGAAGCATTAATCATCTTGGTTGAGAAGATATTGATTACCAAAATATTCTCCTTGTATGATATTGACTTCACTCCGTCACTGATATGGACATTATTCAATATTGACGTCCCTTCGCAGGCTGGGTTTTTGGAATTCAGCACATAGATGGGAATATTCTTTTTAATTGCCGGCTCAATGGTCAGCGGATGCAGCACCTTTGCTCCGAAGTGGGCCATTTCGGCAGCTTCTTCAAACGATATCCTATCCAGCCGTCTGGCCGTTTTCACCTTGTTAGGGTCAGCCGTCATCACACCGTCAACGTCGGTCCAAATCTCTATCGCCTCTGCATTCAGGGCCATAGCTATCAGTGATGCGGAATAATCTGACCCGCCCCGGCCCAAGACCGTCGGTTCACCATCCGTACTGGATGCTATGAATCCCTGTGTCACGATGACGTCGGCTCCCTGACATTCTGATTCCAGCATCCGGGGAACACGGCTTTCTATTTCGGCTATATTGGGTTCGGCCTTCAGGTGGTTGCTGTTTGTCACTATCATTCTACGGGCATCCACCAAGACGGCCCGGATGCCTGAGGCGTTCATGGTGCTGGCAAGGATTGTAGACGACAGCAGTTCACCGTTGCTGATGATAAGTGCCCTGCTGCGCTCCGACAACTCTCCCAAGACACATATCGCCTTAGTAAAAGATTCCAGCTCGTCACATATTTCATTCAACCTCGATGTTGTCTCCAACATGATATCAACATTGTTGACCAGCAGATGTTCGGCAACCTCCACATGATGTCTTCTCAACTCATTGAGCAAGTTTTCCATTTCCTCTTCCTGACGATTCTCTGCACTGTCCGCTATCCTGTAAAGCAGATCGGTCATTTTAGACATCGCCGAGGTAACGACTACGGGCTTCCTGTCCAATTTCTGTCGCACTATCGAAACCACGCGGCTGATTTCCTCGCAGCCGCCAACCGACGTGCCTCCAAATTTCATTACAATCATTTCTGTATCTGTTTTTTTGATTATTTTCCTTCTGTTCTTTCATACATATCCAGATAAAGCCGGGTGGCTCGCTCTATTTCGCTCAGCATGACATATTCCTTGTCCGTATGGGCCACAAGTATGGAACCCGGCCCGCACAGTATCTTCTTGCTGAAATGAGCCAGCTGCGGAGCATCGCTTCCGAATGCCACGGGAGCTGCCGGCATACCGTCAAATGTCAGGAAACGGCTCGGGCAGTCGCCACCGAAAGCCTCCAGCCCTATCCTTCCGGTCCATTCCGGCCTGCTGCCGATAAGTTCCCTCAGCTTCGGCTCTACATGGCTGTCGGTAGCAAATGTCGTGCGGAAATATATGTCACACTGCACGTCATCGCTCAAGATATTCTTGGGATTGTCGCTGACCAGTTTCCCCACATTCCATGTCGTATCACCGAGCAGCGGGTCACTCCCGAAATCCAGTCCTCTGAGAGCATTCATGAAGTCCATGAAGGTCTCCACGGCACTGCATCCGTTTTCGGGATAGCCCGAATGGCAGCTTTTCCCGCCTACGGTCAGGTGGAAAGACTTTGTGCCCTTGGCTGCCGAAGCCATTTTGCAGTCGGTAGGCTCGCCCACGATAAGGTATTCACACCCTTCGCCGCTTCGGTTGAAATGTTTTGCGCCAATCGACCCCGTTTCCTCTCCTGCGAGGAGCAACAGGCCGAAATCCTTCTTGCCGCGCCGCTCAAGTTCCAGACAAGCCCCATACAGGGCCATAATCTGCCCCTTGGCGTCACACGTCCCCCTGCCGCTGACACGGTCATCCTCAAAGACTGGCGGTATAAAGGGCGGGACGGTGTCCATATGTGTGCAGAACATCACCCTGGGTCTCCCCCACGTCAGCATCAGGTTATATGTCCCGTCTCCCACTGGCATCAGCCTCACTTCAGAAGTTGCGGCCGTCTTCAGCCGCGATGCCAGGAACTGTGCCATTTCCCCCTCGCGCGATGAAGTAGAGTCGATGCTGAGTATCTCCTTGAATAATTGTATGTCCATATTTTTGTATAAATAAAGGCGACCTTGTCAGGTCGCCTTATTATCATATTCCTTTAGTCTTATAGATACATCACAACCTGAAACGCGCCGCCCGACTGTTTCTTACCCTGTTTCACATTGTGTTTATACCAACGAGACTTCATTGTCCTATAAATATCATTTTGCGTGCAAAATTACATATATATTTTCATTCTGCAACAAAAATGCGGATTTTTTTTGACAAATATTATTCACGGAGCCCGGCCGTCAATAGGCGGTCGGGAACTCTGCTATCCTGAGCGTCGTACATCCGTAAGGAACAAGGCGCACTGTCGTGACTGGTACGTCTCTCAGCGACAGAATCGGGCTGAAAGGCAAGGGACCTGCCTCGTGCCCGTCATAGAGTTTCCAGAAAGATACTTCCTTGGCCGGAGCCGTCAGCTCTATCGGGGTGCCTTCCAGACTCCAGGGGTAAATGCCGGAACGCATTTTCTGCCCGTCTATCTTGACCTCAAACTGACCGGCCATATCCTTCTTCTCTATCAGGGCATAGTTCCACGATGTTGCGGGATAGACTTCCCAGGCCTCCTTACCGTGTCTCCGGCTGATATCTTCATCATAGGTTTTCTTCACCCAGTTCTCTTCAATGCGAAGGGCATAGACCAACGGGCCTCGTTCCACCGAGAGACTGTTTTCATACCATCGTGATGTCTTGACGCTCATGGGGAACGAGAGTTCCACGCTGTCGCCTGTCTTCCAGGGACGGTCTATAGTGAAGTGGTCTGCTCCCGCTGCCACGCTGCATGGTGCTCCGTTGACTTTCACAACGGGGGCCTGACACCATGACGGTATGCGCACTTCAAGCGGGAAGGTCACATTGCCTTTCTCCCTGATACTGATTTTCATCATGATTCTTTCTTCAAACGGATACATCGTCTCCTCCGTTACGGTGACTGTCTTTCCCTTTATCCCGGTCGTCACTGCCGACGGAGCGTACACGAGTGCCGTCAGCCCGCCGCCGGCATTCTTCAGCCACAGGTTACGGGCAAACTTGGGCCATCCCTGATGAAAATTGCTCAGACAGCAGGGATAGCCGCTCAGTATGCCGTAGTCGAGCGCCGTTCCTTCCTGCTTCTGGTCAAAGTTGTGCCCGTGGCCCGATTTCACGATAACCTGATTGACTTGTTGGTAGTATTGTTTCCCCATAAAATCATCTGTTATCTGTGTCGGCAGGGCATTGTAGGCCACCTTTTCCAAATATTCGGCATAGCTGCACCGCCCCGTGGTGCGCATCATCTCCTCCATTGAATACATCAGCTCCACGGCACTGCACAGCTCTGAGCCGTTCAGCGGATTGTTGCCGTGCAGGGCTTCGTCACCGCCATACATGCCGTTGGGGAAACCGTTGTAGCGGCGTATGTCCTCCAACCCCTTGTCTACGGCAGCAATATAGCGGTCCTTCGGGTCACAGCGCCAGTAGACAACAGGTTCTTTGAGGCCCTGAGCCAGATTGACACAGTGGATAGACCTCAACTTGCTCACTCCCTCCTGCTCAAAGTAGCCGGTAAAATCAAACGCCTGCCTGTGGAGCAGGTCAGCCAGTTCCAGCAGCCATTCTTCGTGGGTCCGGTCGTAAAGCCACAATACTACCGACATATTGTCGCATGCCCGGTAGGTAGCCCAGAAGGTCCAGTTGCCCAGAGGTTTGTCGGGAAGCGTTTTCAGCTGGTAGGCAAAATATTTTTGCAGGAACGAAATGATGCGCTCGTCGCCCGTAGCCTCATAGTAGTCACGCATGATTTTCAGCATGACCATGCGGGGCCACCAGTCATGGGCGTTATTGCGTTGCAGACCCGGTTCGGCCGGATAGTCCTTGTCTGGGCCAAAGAAACCGTCAGCCCGCTGATGGGCGATGCTCCATTCAATCCAGGGCTGCACCTTTTTCTGCAGGGTCTTGTCGTTCATCATGTAAGCCAGTGTAAGCAGGCCGTCAATCCAATAGGGTCCTCTCTCCCACTGGTCGCCGTCACCGCCCAGCCAACCGTTGCGCTGCCCCATCACCTGGGGATATACCTCGTCCATCCTGCCTGTCAGGCCGCTCTTCTGGCGTTCCAGCAACTGACCCAGCCATCCCTGAGGACGGATATCTCCGGGCGGCAGCAATTCATAGGCCATAGGCCTTACGTCACGGGCGCCTACATAAAGCCCCGCAAACATGACGGCAACCGTCAAAAACCATTTTTTCATCATATAGTCCAATGTTATCATATATTCTCCAACATTTTTTTCATTGCCCAAACCGGCATATCCTGCCGGCCACATACACCGCCGGAGCATACACCGAAACAAAATTAGCAAAAAAAATTATCCTGACCCATAATCCGGACGCTTTCTTCCATTCCCCTTTCTCTCCTACCGGAGGAGCGACGGACCACCCAACCGTCAACACCCCTGCTCTCCCTGCCTCTCCCCTCCTGCAGAAAGGAGGAATGGCGGAATGGGGGGCAGAAATGGTGCAACACGCGGAAAATTTTATGTTCAGCGATGCTGAACGTACATTCCACGATGCGGAACATACGTTTACCAACGGGAAACATACGTTCCACATCAGGGAACATAGACTGCATCGGGAAACCGGGGAAAATGTCTCCCGCCGGCCGATAACCTGAGAAAGGGCTGTGAGGAATGACACTCTGAGGTAAAAAAATGGAATTATTCCCCTGAGGGCATACAACCATTGTCCCCGGCACGTCAAGTATGAAACGGGCTCAATGGCAGTTTCTCTTGACAGGCCGGGGACAACAGGCAGACACCTCTCCGATGTATATGGCATGGAGAAGCGGTGATCCCATGCAGGAAAGAGGAAGGCTCCTGCAGATTATTTCTTCACAAAGTCGCTGACATAGTATATATTGCCAGGTACGCAGGTCACCACCATGAGTTTGTTGCGGTAAACGAAGGTGCCCTCAGGCTCTTCGGTAATACCGGCAAGACCGATGCCGTATTCCTGCTCCACCTGACCCGTGCGGGGGTTTATGATGATGAAGTTGGTTTCCTGCTGCTTGCAGCCGAAGGCCTGGCATATCCGCCCCTTGTGGATGACGGCTCCCTGTGTGGCTACACGGAATGGCAGACGGAACTCACTGATGCATTGAGCATAGTCCAGACTGACATCGCCGGCACTGACGTCGGGCAGTTCAAACTGTACGTAGCGCAACTGGTTGCCGTTGTCGGCCTTGTTCCATGAATGGCGCGTGTAGCCCGTTATCCACAGTTTGTTGTTCTTGCCGTCAACAATCAGGTTGGTGTAATAATAGCTTGCCTCGTCACTGTTGGGCAGGGTGATGGTCTGGACTTTCTGCACAGCATAGCGGCCATTGCTTTCCGTAACCCTGTAGACAACTATGCGCTGGTCACGCTCTGAACTGACGTAGAGCAGGGGCAGTTTGTCCTTCCTGTCAAATTTACGACTGCCGAAGTTGACATTGTTGCAGTGGATGACCGGCTCAGGCGGCAGCTCTATCTGCTGGATACGCCGACGCTGCTTGAGGTCATAGATTTCAATCAGGGGATTAGCATTATGAAACTGGAACAGCAGTTTCCCATAGCAGGCAGCGCCCTGACGCGGCTGCTTGGTTGAAGTAAACGGCTCCTCGGTCATATAAGGCTTGACCTGAGCGCGAAGGGTCGGCAGCAAACCGGCCAAAAGAAACAAACAGAATAAATGTTTCATATAGACAGACTTTTTATGTGTTGATTATTTTGACTATTCTGCAAAATTAACTGCTTTTCAGCGAACACGGCCTGGTTTTTATATATTTATTTGTAACTTTGTCAGTCAGCAAGGCAAGGACAGCACAACGGCCGAAAGGCTCTATGCCTCCCTGGAGTTCCGCCATGCAGATAACAACCGGCGGGGAGGGTATTCCATAAAACATCTGATATTTAAAAGAGTTATTATATGCTTAGATTCAAAAAGAAGGCAAAAGTCTTTGACGTAGGTGTCACCGCCGTGGCAGGAATGTTCTCGGTAGGCATCATGCTCTATGGCGTAGGCCATTTCGGGCTGTCAGAGGCATGGCCCGAACTGGTGCTCAACCTGTTTTATTTGGCCTGTCTGGGCATGATGTGGATGTACTTCTTCAACCGTCTTGAACCGCAGCAGTTCAACTACTGGTGTTCTGTGTGCGTGGGCGTGACCATCCTCCTGCGCGACATCCTCTTTGCTCCCCCGTTGGCCGGCTACGCCCTCCGTCTGGCATGTCTCACACTGTCGGTGCTGCTGCTCTGCATGCTCACCTACTTCTATGCCCGCAAGAACTGGAAGAGCTACTCCAAGCGCAACCTGTGGGTGATTTTCATTGTCGACATGGCCATTGCCGCACTCTACAACTACGATATCTACCTGGAACCCATCAACGAATATACCGACTATCTGCTGACCGAAATCTGGATACGCCCCACCATCACTTACGGACTTGTAGCCTGCTTCGTATCGGAAACCACAGGGCAATAGCCGCCCCCGCATATCGCCCTTCATGACCATGCAAGCCCGCGAAGAGGGAGGCATCGCCATGGGAAAAAATGCCTTGTTTATTTTTTGGACTTTTCTGCCACGGACTTTTCGGACTTTTTGTATCGAAAAACTCCGTCGGAATGACAATCCGTCGGTGCTGGGGCTCGGACTTATGTATATTTTTTGTTTTTCTTCGGATGCTTTTGGCGGAGGGAGCGGGGTTTTAAGCGCATTTATTTGTATCTTTGCGGGTTGATAACGGCACCAGCCCAACATGGCTGGTGCTCAAGGATAAGGTATATCGGACTCTGAATATATACACTCTCTCATGATATCGGTAAACGGACTTAAGGTGGAATTCGGCAGCAAGCCGCTGATGGCAGACGTGGCCTTCGTGGTGAGCGACAGGGAGCACGTGGCGCTCACGGGCAAGAACGGAGCCGGCAAGTCGACGCTGCTGAAAATCATGGCGGGACAGCTGCAGCCCACAGAGGGCTGCGTGAGCCTGCCGGCAGGACAGCGGGTGGGCTACCTGCCCCAGACCTTGACAACGGCCGACGACACTACTGTCAGGGGCGAGGCGCAAAAGGCCTTTACCGTAATCAGGCAGCTCAGGGAGAAACTCGATGCCCTGAACGCCGCCATGGCACAACGCTCGGATTACGACAGCGACGCCTACGGCGAACTGATAGCCCGCATTGCCGACACCACCGAGCAACTGAATATGGCAGGCGCCCAGAACTGTGAGGCTGAGTTGGAACAAACCTTGACGGGCCTGGGCTTTGAACGCCAGGAACTGGACCGCCCCACCAGCGAGCTGAGCGGTGGATGGCGCATGAGGGTGGAACTGGCTAAACTGCTGCTGCAGAAACCCGACGTGATGCTGCTGGACGAACCCACCAACCACCTGGACATATGGTCGATTGAATGGCTGGAACGGTGGCTGAAGATGTATCCCGGCAGCGTTGTCATCGTGAGCCACGACAGGGCCTTCATCAACAATGTGACCACCCGCACGCTGGACATTGACTGTGGCAGGCTGGTAGACTATAAGGTGGGATACGATGAATACGTCAGGCTCAGGGCTGAACGCCGCGAGGCGCAACTGAGAGCCTATGAGAACCAGCAGAAGGAAATAGCCGACATCAAGGAATTCATTGAGCGCTTCAGATATAAGCCAACCAAGGCCGTGCAGGTGCAGAGCCGCATCAAGCAGCTAGAGAAAATAGTGCCCGTCGAGGTGGACGAGGTGGACGACTCCAGCCTGAACCTGAAATTTCCGCCGTGCAGCCGCAGCGGCGACTACCCCGTGATATGCAACGGCGTGGGCAAGGCCTACGGGCAGCACACAGTGTTCAGGGACGTAACATTCAGCATCAGGAGGGGCGAGAAGGTGGCCTTCGTCGGCAGGAACGGCGAAGGGAAATCCACGCTGGTGAAATGTATCATGAACCTCATTGACTATAGGGGCGAACTGAAGATCGGGCACAACGTGGAAACCGGCTATTTTGCCCAAAACGAGGCGCAGATGCTGGACGGCAACCTGACGGTCTTTGACACCATAGACAACGTTGCACGGGGCGACATACGCACCCGCATAAGGGACCTGCTAGGCGCCTTCATGTTTGGCGGCGAGGCGGCCGACAAGTTCGTCAAGGTGCTTTCGGGGGGCGAAAGAAGCCGCCTGGCCATGCTGAGACTGCTGTTGCAACCCGTCAACCTGCTCATCCTCGACGAGCCGACCAACCACCTGGACATGAGGACCAAGGACGTACTGAAAAATGCCCTGCGCAGTTTTGACGGGACGGCCATCATTGTGAGCCATGACAGGGACTTCCTGGACGGGCTAGTGGACAAGGTCTACGAATTTGGCGGCGGACAGGTCAGGGAGCATCTGGGAGGTATCTACGACTTCCTGCAGGCCAAAGACATGGAATCGCTGAGAGAACTGGAGAAAACCGACAGTAAGCCCCGGCCAGACAGGACGGTGGCTTCCGCCCCCAGGGAAGAAAGCCAGAACGCACTGGACTGGAAAAACCAGAAGGAAACGAGGCGCAAGGAGCAGAGACTGAAACGCCAGATTGAAGACTGCGAACAACGCATCACAGAACTGGAAGCCGCCATACACATCCTGGAAGACAGGATGAACGGGGCAGAAAGCGGTTTTGACATGAGTACCGCGCAAAAGCACGCCGACCTGACCCGACAGCTGGAACAGGCAATGGAGGAATGGACACAGGCGTCGGAAGAATTGGAAAATCTATAAAAACAATAATCTGCTATATGAAAAGACTTGAATCATTAGATGCACTGAGAGGATTTGACATGCTCTTTATCATGGGCGGAGCCTCACTGGTCGCTGCCATCGCACAGATGTTTCCCGAATCGGCCGTATGGACGGCTCTCGGTGAACAGATGCACCATGTATCATGGGACGGACTGAGACACCACGACACCATCTTTCCGCTGTTCCTGTTTATCGCAGGCGTATCCTTCCCGTTCTCCCTGAACAAACAGATTGAAAACGGCAGGACCGACCGCCAGATTTACCTCAAAATCGTTAAGAGAGGACTCATGCTAGTATTCTGGGGCCTGGTCTACAACGGACTGATGAAATTTGAATTTGACACCCTGCGCTTCTGCAGCGTACTGTCGCGCATTGGTCTGGGGTGGATGTGCGGTGCACTGATTTACACCTCGGTCAAATCCATCAGGGCCCGGCTGGCCATCATTGCCGGTATCCTCATAGGCTACTGGCTGATCACCATACTCATACCGGCACCCGACGGAGGCGGCGCCGACGTGTTCAGCAAGCAAGGCAACATTGCCTGCTACCTCGACAGGGTGATTCTGGGCAGGCACTGCTACCGAGAAGACTACGACCCTGAGGGACTGTTCTCCACCATTCCTGCCATCGCAACCGCACTGATGGGAATGATGAGCGGCAACCTGCTGAGACAGGAAAAACTGAACGGCAACAAGAAAGCACTGTGCCTGGCAGCAGCCGGCATCGTCATGGCCCTCACAGGCTGGCTTTGGAACTTTGTTTATCCCATCAACAAGGCATTGTGGTCCAGCTCCTTCGTATGCGCCGTGGCAGGCTATTCCCTACTGATGCTCGCACTGTTCTATTACATCATCGAAGTGAAAGGCTGGCGCAAATGGGCTAAATTCTTCATCGTCATCGGCATGAACTCCATCACAATATACCTCGCACAGCGATTCTTCCCGTTCTGGGAACCACAGCACAGACTTCTGGACGGTTTCATCAACCTGTTCCCGGAAGCACTGCATCAGGTAATGGTCGAACTGACCTACATCCTGACGTGCTGGGCCTTCTTGTTCTTCCTGTACAAACACAAGATATTCTTCAAAGTCTGACAACCAATATACTCAAAAAAAACATGAAACATCAAATACTTGCACTTATCATGACAGCTGCTATATCATCTGCCCAGGGCCAGACTCTGAAGTCGGGCATCAAACCAGAAAACATGGACCAGAGCGTCAACCCCACCGAAGACTTCTACAGATATGCGTGCGGAGGGTGGATAAAAAACCATCCACTGCCGGCAGCATACAGCCGCTACGGAGCGTTTGACATGTTGGCTGAAAACGGGAACAAGCGCATCAACAACATCCTCAACACACTGAGCAGCAAAGCCCATACTCACGGCACCATTGAGCAGAAAGTAGGCGATTTATATAAATTGGCCATGGACTCCACGCGCCGGAACAAAGAAGGCATCAGCCCGATAAAGCCCATTGTTGACAAACTGGAAAAATGCAATACGGTCCAGGAACTTTCGGCATGGATGCTAAGCCAATGTATCTACGGCAAGAACTTCTTCTTCCACGCAGGATTCAGTGCCGACGAGAAAAACTCAACCGAAAACATCCTGTCTGTCTACCAAGGAGGACTGACCCTGAGACAAAAAGACTACTACCTTGAGCAAGACAGCAATATGGCAGCCATACGTAACGCCTACAAACAACATGTCAGAAACATGTTCAAACTGATGGGATTCAAAGACACTTCTGGCAAGGACACAGCAGCCCGGAAAGCCGATGCCGTACTTCAATTGGAAACCCAAATTGCCCGATTCTCTAGAAGCCGCACTGAACTGCGCGACGTGGAGAAAAACTACAATAAAATGGCCCTCAGCGAATTTGTTGCAAAATATCCGCACCTTAACCTGAGGGAACAGATAAAGGCTACCGGCATCGACGAGAAATATTGCCGCCAGCTTGTAGTGGGTCAGCCAGAATTCTGCGAGGGGCTTAACACGCTGCTGTCCTCCATCAGCGCCAGCGACCTTAAAGCCTATCTGCAATGGAACGTCATCAACGATGCTGCCGACATACTCAACGATGACCTTGCCGCCGAGAGCTTTGACTTCAACGGGCGGATACTCTCAGGAAGAAAAGAAAACCATCCACGCTGGCGCTTAGCCACCAATCTGGTACAAGGACTCCTGGGGCAACCTCTTGGACGCATCTATGTAGCCCAATACTTTCCTGAAAGCAGCAAGAAACGTATGACCGAGTTGGTAGCTAACCTGCAGAAATCACTCGGCGAACGCATCCAGGCTCAGAAATGGATGAGCAAAGAAACCAAAAAAGTAGCGTTGGAAAAACTGGCTACCTTTTATGTCAAGATCGGCTATCCAGACAAATGGAAAGACTATAGCCTGCTTGACATTGACCCTGCCAGAAGCCTGTATGAAAACGTATCTGAAATAAGGAAGTTCCTGACGAAGCAACACCTTGACGAAACGGTAGGAAAACCCGTCAACCGCGACGAATGGCACATGACTCCCCAAACAGTCAATGCCTACTACAATCCGACAACCAACGAGATTTGTTTCCCCGCCGGCATTCTTCAATATCCATTCTTTGACCCTGAGGCTGACGACGCCTTCAACTATGGCGCTATCGGCGTTGTCATCGGGCATGAGATGACCCACGGTTTTGACGACCAAGGCTCTCACTTCGACAAAGACGGCAACATGAAAGACTGGTGGAAAAAAGAAGACGTGGAAAATTTCAAACAGCTCGGCGATTTCTATGCCGCATTCTTTGACAAGATAGAAGTGCTGCCAGGCATCAAAGCCAACGGAAAAATGACTCTTGGAGAGAATCTTGCCGACCATGGAGGCCTGGAAGTTTCATTCAATGCATACAAAAACGCCACCAGGAATAAGCCGCTGCCTACCATTGACGGCCTGACAGCCGATCAACGTTTCTTTCTGGCTTATGCCGGAGTATGGGGGCAGAACATCACGGAAAAGGAGATTCTCCACCGACTGAAGAATGACGTCCATTCCCAGGGTGAATGGCGGGTCAACGGGGCTTTGCCACATATTGACGCATGGTACAAGGCTTTTAATGTCAAGAAAGGCGACAAGATGTATCTGCCTGAAGAGCAACGCCTGAAACTCTGGTAAAAAACTATAGCAATATGCCACTTAGACTTCCCGACAAACTTCCGGCAATAGATATTCTTGCCAACGAGAATATTTTCGTCATTGACGAGACCCGCGGCCACTCTCAGCAAATCAGGCCGCTGCATATCGTCATACTCAACCTGATGCCTCTGAAGATAACAACAGAAACCGATCTCATCCGGCTGCTTTCAAACACGCCGCTCCATATCGAAATAACATTCATGAAACTGAAAAGCCATACCTCAAAAAATACTCCCATTGAACACATGCAGATGTTCTACAAGGATTTTGACAGTCTCAGGAACATGAAGTTCGACGGTATGATTATTACCGGTGCACCTGTTGAGCAAATGGATTTCGAAGAGGTCAATTACTGGGATGAGTTGAAAGACGTCTTCTCGTGGTCTCGCAGTCACGTAACCTCTACACTGTATATCTGCTGGGCCGCTCAGGCAGGACTCTATTACCACTACAATGTCCCCAAATACCCTCTTGAGAAAAAAATGTTCGGCATCTTTGAGCAACGCGCCGTACGCAAGGAAGCCTACCCCATTTTCAGAGGTTTTGACGATTGCTTCTATATGCCACACTCGCGCCACACTGAAATACACCGCGAGGACATCATGGCTACACCCGGTGTCACCCTCATTGCCGAATCTGAAGAGAGCGGAGTCAGCATGGTCATGGCGCGCGAGGGGCGTGAGTTCTACATTACCGGCCATATGGAATACAACCCCGAAACGCTTGATACGGAATACAGGCGCGACCTCGGAAAACGCAGCGATGTAGACATGCCCAAGAACTATTACATTGATGACGATCCCCAAAAAGGACCGAAGGTAACATGGCGCGCCCATGCCAACCTGCTGTTCAACAATTGGATCAACTATTATGTCTACCAGACAACTCCATACGATATCAACGAGATTAAATGATGAAGACCATTGAACTCCTTGCTCCGGCACGCAATGCCGAGTACGGCATGGAAGCCATACGTTGTGGCGCTGATGCCGTATACATAGGAGCTCATGCCTATGGTGCCCGCTCGGAAGCTACAAACACGACTGAGGATATCAGGCGATTAACCGAGTATGCCCACCTCTTTGGCGCCAAGGTCTATGTCACCCTCAACACCATACTTTATGAAGACGAGCTGGATAAGGTCAGAAGCCTGACAGACGAACTAGCCGCTATCGGCGCAGACGCCTTGATTACACAGGACACGGCATTAATCGAGATGAGACCGTCCCTGCCGCTCCATGCCAGCACCCAAATGGATAACAGGACCCCTGCCCATGCCAGGTTCCTCCACGAATGCGGATTTCAGCGAATCATCCTGGCACGGGAACTGGGCATCAAGGACATTTCCGACATCCACAGGGCATGCCCTGAGATTGAGTTGGAAGCCTTTGTCCACGGCGCCCTGTGTGTAAGCTACAGCGGACGCTGCTATGCTTCACAATACTGTTTCGGCAGGAGTGCCAACCGTGGCGAATGTGCCCAGTTCTGCAGGCTGGCATTTGACCTTGTTGACGCCGGCGGCAACAAGATAGTAACCGACAGCCACCTGCTCTCACTCAAGGACATGAATCGCAGCCATGCCCTGGAGGAAATGATAGATGCGGGCGTGTCATCCTTCAAAATCGAAGGCCGCCTCAAGGACATTGGCTACGTCAAGAACGTCACGGCTTTTTACCGGCAAGAAATCGACCGCATCATCAAGCGCAGGAGCGACTGCCGCCGTCCGTCCCACGGCAGGTCAGTCATCGGCTTCACCCCCCAATTGCAGAAAAGCTTCAACCGGGGCTTTACCGACTATTTCCTCCATGGAAGGACCAAAGACATGTCGTCCTTCCATACGCCGAAATCCATCGGTGAACCTGTCGGAGAAGTCAAAGAAGTCTATGCCCGTTCATTCAAGGTGGCAGGACTTGCCACCTTCAGCAACGGTGACGGATTGTGCTTCTATGACCAGGGCAGACATCTGCAGGGTTTCAGGGTCAATCGTGTTGAAGGCAACATTCTTTATCCCAGCGTCATGCCTGTCGGCCTCATGCCTCATACCCCGCTCTGCCGTAACTATGACGCAGCTTTCCAAAAGACACTGGCCAAGTCACAGACCACGAGGCTGCTTGAGACCGACATCACCCTGACCGACGATGCTGACGGATTCACCCTGACAATGAAAGACGAGTCAGGTGTTGAGAGCACCCTGCATTTCAACCATGCAAAAGAAACAGCCCGCAGCCCCCAGGGGGACAGGCAAAAGGAGGAACTGGGAAAGCTGGGAGGGACCGTTTTCACGCCGCGGCATATCAACACGGCGCGTTCGGACAGTTTTTTCATACCAGCATCGGTTCTTGCCGAATGGCGGCGCCAAGTCTTGAAACAGCTCCTCTGCAAGCATCAGTCCAAGGGCCGGGCATCCTTTCAGGATAATGCCGCGCCGTCCCCGCACTCCTGCTTTCCCGAAATGATTGACTACAGCCACAACGTCTCCAACTCCATGGCCCAGAAATTCTATATGCAACACGGAGCTGCCCACGTCCAGCCTGCCTTTGAACTGTCGCTCCCTCAGGAACCCGTCCTGATGACCTGCCGGTATTGTCTGCGCCATGCCAT
Source organism: uncultured Bacteroidales bacterium (assembly GCA_902773055.1). GTDB lineage: Bacteria > Bacteroidota > Bacteroidia > Bacteroidales > Bacteroidaceae > UBA6382. Next base: position 27,359 of record CACYCZ010000129.1, on the reverse strand, counting down.
GGGCATGTGCGTCAAGGAACATCATCCCGCCGCCTCCGTGAAAGAACCCCTGTACCTCCGTCTGCCCGACGGCAGGCGCTTCCGTCTGAAATTTGATTGTCCCCGCTGCCAAATGCTCATCTATGCCGACCGTTAAGAAAAACCTCCTCCTGCTCATTTCAGCATGTATCCTGACGGGGTGCGCCTCCTCGTCTGCCCCGCCCAACTATTGGGACCTGTCTGCCGAACAGCGCGACTCGGTGGATTTTGTCCGTCACCATCATTACTCCATAAACTATAATTTCCTGGTTACCGCCGACTCGCTGACGCTTCAGCCCCTGCTCCCTCAGGAAGCAGAAATATATGCTGCCGAAGCCCGCCCTGTCACCCTTCATGCCAATGATAAGATTGTCGTCGCTGCCACTGCCTGCACCGTTGACGACAGTACACAGGCGAAAACATGGTACATCAAGGTAGCCCATGACCAGGAGACCATGGGCTGGACCGAAGAACAGCAACTGCTCCGAAACGTGGTCCCCGACGACCCCGTCTCCCAGTTCATACACACCTTCAGCAACAACTATATCTTCGGTTTCTGCATCATCCTGGCCATGCTTCTGCTCTTCTGCATCTACCGGCTCAAGAAACACCAGCACATACCCTTCGTCCATTTTCAGGACATCGACTCCGCCTATCCGCCCCTGCTCTGCGTGGTCACGGCCCTGACGGCCATGGTCTACGGCATCATGCGCACATACACGCCCGGGGTATGGGAGGCCTACTACTATGACCCGTCGCTCAACCCCATAGGCCAGCCGCCCCTGCTCGCCGTCTTCCTGACCTGCGCGTGGCTCATACTCATACTCTTCGTTTCTACCCTCGACGAGGTCATGCGCCGACTCGGCCCGTCGGATGCCCTGGCCTATCTGCTCGGCCTCGGTTCCGTATGGTTCATCATATATGTCGTCTTCTCGCAGACCGTCGGCATATATCTGGCCTACCCCATGTTCCTGACCTACCTCCTGCTTGCATGGCACTGCTACCGCCGCCATCACGTCGCCCCCTACCTGTGCGGCCAGTGTGGCAGACCCCTCCGTGCGCTGGGCCGCTGCCCACGGTGCGGTGCAATCAACACCTGACTTTTTTTTTATTTTTCCTCACCTTTTGCCCTTTGGTGGATTCGCCAAATACCCGTCCCCCTTAGGAAACAAATTGAATCCCACGACAGGAACAACACTGCACGCCTGCAGGTTTTACGTTTCCCGTCGCTGAACATACGTTTCGCATCGGGGAATGTATGTTCAGCATCGGGAAACATACGTTCACCGATGGGGAACATAAACTTTATGGGAAATAAAACAATCCTGCGTCGTCATGCCGGAGTTTCTTTCTCCCGATATGGTGAATCTGCGTTCTGTCAAGAAAGACTGGGAAGACGGCACGCCGGTTGTCGGGCGGCGATACCGGGGGAAGAGGGAGGATGCTTTTCGTCAGCGACTGTCTGTCGGCGGCAGATGTCGGCTTACATGGTCTGTCACCATGGCGGCGAGTGTCAGGCCGAAAACGGCCGTGACCTGACAGAGTGATCCGTTGATGCGGGCCTTGCCGACACCGTCCTCCGGGGTATCATCGCCCCTGTTCTTCAGGGGCGGCTCTTCGCTATATACGCATCTGAACTTGCGGCAGGGGAAGGTGCCGTCACGCTTGAAGCGGTTGCGCAGGGCCCGTGCAAGAGGGTCTCCCTTGACCTGGCGGAACTCCGCTTGACGCACCCTGCAGGGGTCTGTACGGAGGGCAGCCCCCATGGAGGAAAAGAGGGTCACGGAGGGTATACCCGTGGCGTGAAGGATAAGACGGACCTTGTCCTTCAGTGAATCAATGGCGTCAATGACATAGTCGTATTCCGACAAGCCGAACAGCAGGGCACTGGCTTCGCCGTAGGCCTCACAACGGGCCGTAATATCGGCCTGTGGATTTATTTCCAGCAGACGGCGGCGCAGGGCTTCGACCTTGACTTCGCCTATGGTCCGGGCCGTGGCCATGGACTGGCGGTTACAGTTGGTGACGCATACCTTGTCTGGGTCTACGATGGTCAGGTGGCTCACGCCTGTGCGTATGAGCGCCTCGGCACACCAGGAGCCTACGCCACCTACGCCGAAGATAATGACTTTTATGCCGGCTATGGCCGTCATGGTCTCGCTGCCCAGCAGGAGCCCGGCACGGCCAAACGGGTCTTGTTGCTTTTCTGATATCATAATATGGGTGCAAAAGTACGAACTTTTTGAATTTATGATTATTTTTGCAATGCAGAACTTTGAATATTAAGATATACTCTATATGGCACACATAAACACAAGACACGGCCGGGCAGGATTTGTCCTGTTGCTTGCATGTGTACTCACGTGCAATGGTCTCCGGGCCCGGGATGAGAATTGTTTCGGGATTATTGCAGGGCGGCTGGCAACGACCGACGGCAGCGTGCTGCTGGGCCACAACGAAGACGACGGTGGCGAACAGATGCTCAATATGTATGTTGCAGGCAGGCAGAACGGGATGAACAAGTTTATCTGGGCGGAATTTCCGGGGTTGGAAGTGGCCGATGCGCTGATGAACGAATATGGCGTGTGTGTTGCCTCCGACAATTGTCCTTCGCGCGAGGACAGGGAGGATTTTACCGACGGGGGTATCCTGCACCGTCTGCGCCTTGACGTAGGGAAATATGCCCGCTCTGCACGCGATGCCGTGAAACTTATCGGCCGGGAAGTAGAGCAATACGGCTACCGCAGCAGCGGGCGCTCGTATGTCATTGCCGACAGCCGCGAGGGGTGGCTGGTTGCCGTGGTGCAGGGACGTCACTGGGTGGCACAACGGGTACCCGACGACAAGGTAATGACTATACCCAATTACTACGTGATTGACAAGATAAATCTCAATGACACGCTGAACTTTCTGGGCAGCAAGGATATCATAGAGTATGCCACAGAGCGCGGATGGTATGACCCTCAACGCGACGGAGAATTTTCGTTCCGCAAGGCATACGCAGCGCCCAGGACGTTCAGAAGCAGTTCAAACACCAACCGCCACTCACGGGTCCTGGCTGCCCTGAGCAACGGGGAATACCGTTATGATGCTGACAACGTAGTACTGGCTGTTACGCCCAGACACAAACTGGGCGTTCAGGATATTATAGACATGCTGAGCCTGCACCGCGAGACAGCCGACAGCAATCAGACAGGGCCGCTGGTATGCAACAACAACACCGTCTTGGCCATTGTATGCCAACTCAGGAGCTGGATGCCCCGCAACATAGGCTGCGTGATGTGGACTTGTCCAGGCAAACCCTGCTCCGGCCTGTTCGTTCCATGGTATATGGGCATGACACAGGCTCCCAAGGGCTGGTCACGTTTCAGCCGATGGACGGAGGCAGAATCAAAGCACCTGTCCGACAGTCATGACCTGCGCCTCAACTATCCCGACGGTGCCTATTGGCATTATACCGACAGCTGGGAGAAAAACGGCCGCAGACATCTGGATCCCCGACATCCGCAGCACTACGCCTTAAGAAAAATCCAGCAAAAGCTGCTTGAAAGACAAGACAAGTTTGAAAGGAGCCTGAAAAACCTGTCAGAAGAAAAAACAGCCAGGAAACTCAACAGCTATACAGCCTCAACCATCAGGAAATATAACAGACACCAATAATGAAACATTTCGTCATACTGTGTAGCGTTCTGCTGACATGCTGCTCCTGCGGCAGGAAAGCACCTCAGCACCATTCCGAAGACCTCCCGCCTATATTTCCCGACTATACAGACGTCTTCATTCCTGCCAATATCGCCCCCTTGAATTTCGGCATAGAGGATGCCACGGCAATCCAGGCAGTCATCTCAGACAACGGCACCACCCTGCTTGAAGCCAACGGCAAGGACTATGTGAAGTTTCCGCCGTCAAAATGGAAAGACCTGCTCCAGCGCTACCGCGGCAAGGAAATCAGCATAAGCGTCAGTGCATGGAGCAAGAAAAACCCCGACGGCATACGCTACAAGGACTTCAAGATATATATTGACGGCAGTGAAATAGATGACTATGTAGCCTACAGGCTCATTCCGCCCGGATACATCGGATGGAACAAGATGGCTATCATGCAACGCCAGCTCAGCAGTTTCTCGGAAACACCCATCATCACCAACAACGAAAACGAGGGAGGATGTATCAACTGTCACAATTTCTGCAAGGGTAGCCCTGAACACTACATGCTGCATGCCCGCAACAAAGGAGGCGGCACCATCATTGTCAAGGATGGAGTCATGAGCAAACGCGACATTGCTTTCGGCTCCTTCAAGGCCACCTACCCCTGCTGGCATCCCGACGGACGCTACATAGCCTTCTCCGTCAACGATGTCCACCAGTCATTCTATTCCCATTGTGCATCCAAGATTGAAGTATTTGACTTTTCGTCAGACCTCGTCATATACGATTCCAAGGAAGACCGCGTGATAGAAGACACACGGTTTACCGATACCCTCCACATGGAAACTTTCCCGGCATTCTCACCCGACGGCAAAACCCTGTTTTTCTGTTCTGCGGAACCCCATATCCTCCCCTATGAAGTCGACTCCATGCACTACTCCGTACTACGGGTGCCGTTTGATGCCACCACAGGCAAACTGGGAACCCCTGTCGACACTGTATACAATGCACGCACGCAAGGCGGAAGCGCCTCGCACCCGCGCGTTTCGCCCGATGGCAAATACTTGCTGATATCACGGGCTGATTGCGGCACCTTCACTATCCACCATCCCGAGGCAGACCTGATACTCATCAACCTGGAAACCGGCGACATCTGCAAGCCTGAAAATATCAACTCCGATTCAGCCCCTGACAGCTATCACAGCTGGAGCTCCAACGGGAAATGGGTCGCATTCACCTCCCGAAGAACCGACGGCCGCACTACAGACCTCTATTTCGCCCGTTTCAACGCAGGGCACTTCAGCAAGCCTTTTCTGCTGCCTCAGAAAAATCCCTACAAGAATCTGCAACGGTTCTTTTCCTACAATGTGCCCGAATTTGTCACAGGCAAAGTCAATACCAACCGAGACAAGATGTCGCAAATGCTCCAATCCTCTAAATAACTATCCATCATGAGCAAGACTGACAAGATACTGTATTTCCTGTTTTTCATTGCCATCAGCTTAGGCATATCACTGGTTTATCCTCAGACCATTGCACAGATGGAAGCTACCGACTATTTCGTATGGAACGACGACTACCTCACCATGAAAATAGCCGAACTGCCCGGCATCACGGCATTGCTGAGCGACTACCTGCTTCAGTTTTTCCGCTGGCAAGGTGTCGGAATGACCATCGAGGCTGTCATACTCACTCTTACAGCCTTGTTGCTTTCAGACATTCCCCGCAGAATCGGGCACACCACATACCGGGCATTGGGACTGCTCCTGCCGGTGATCCTGTTATTTGTCGCTCTCTTTCAGATTGAGTTCTACCTGCAGATACTCTTTATGGTGCTGGCTATATGGATATTCTTTTTTATCCGACAAGGTTGGCTCAAACATCTTTATCTGCTCATGTTTTGTATGTCCAGCTTGTTCCTGATGCCATGGACCATGGCCGTGACAGCCCTCCTGGCAATGATGGCTGGGAAGATCCTTCAAGGACACAAGATCATTGTCCCCGGCATCATCCTCGTTGCTGGCATCATCTGGTTGTACATCGAAGTTGGACTGCTCAACCGCCTCGTCGGTTTCATCCCGTTTGACCATCGATATCTGTATTCTCCCGTTGACGGACTGAGCCTATGGCTCTATCTGAGTATATTCGTCCTGACCCTGACGATATGTCTCATACCGATGCCCCGGCGCAAGTGGGCCAGCCGCTGCATTCAGGGAGCCGTGTTCATAGCCTGCTGCACCGATATATACCTTATCTGTACCAACCCCGTTTTCCTGCGCGAGGAAAAAGGATACCAGCTGGCTGCCCTGGCCGAAAACAAGGCGTGGAAACAAATATTGGAAACCATCCCCAAAAACGAAATAAGCAGCAACAAAGCCTACGCAACCTATGCCCTGCTGGCAGAAGCAGCCCTAGGCACCCTGCCCGACAACATGTTCAACTATCCCGTTATTTTCTCCGAAAACCTCCTGTATCGCAACAACAGCAAGGACTTCTGCCGCAACTTCAACCGCCAGTTCTATGAGAATATAGAAATCTACGACGAATGTTTCAGGCAATCCTACGAGTTCGGCATCCAGTGCCGCAACGGAGCCAGTTTCGCCTCTATGCGCCAAATGGTCAAATACGCCATCCTGACCGAAAACTTCCCCGTAGCAAGGAAATACATAGCAAAACTGTCCCAGTCACCCACCCACAAAACATGGGCAAGACAATGGACACAAGCGTTGGAAAGCCAGCAAAAACGAAACAGAACACAGGACAAGCCCAAACGCAGCAACACCTTCCTCGGTGCTTACCAACTGGGGGTTGAGATGAAAGGGCAATTGGAATTCGGAATACAAAATCCCCTGATTATTGACTATGCACTCATATCCTTCCTGCTGGACTGTGACCTTGATAATTTTCTCAGAATCCTGACAACATATCCCATCTATTCCAGGCATCAGCTGCCCAAGGCATACGCTGAGGCAGTTGCGATGATTGTTTATGATACCGGCGACGAGAACATACGGCGCTATGTATCCTACTCTCCACAGTATGACTTAGATTTTCGCAAATTCGATGCTCAGTATACTGCTCAGCAAGAAGGAAGGGAACCCGAAGGAGAAACAACAGACTTTAGCAAAACTTACTGGAACTACTTTGTAAAGGCATCACGAATTACACCATCACAGCCGTAAATGCCTGCAGAAAACAACACTCGCATGCACTTAACAGATTGGATAAGAGACTTCCTCTTCATCCTCATTGTTTAGAATATCCCCTGCCGTTCCCTGTAACCAGACATAGGACAGAAAGACAATTATCTTTTTCTATCCTATGCCCACACCCTCGCTCATATTACAGTTTATCTTATAGCTGGTATATACATTTTTTACGAGACCATTGACAAATAACAACAAAAAGACGGATTTGCTGTATAAAAGTTTGCTTTTTGCAAAAGAATTGTTTAATTTTGCATCATAAAAGATAAAAGCATATCAATGTTTATGGTCATTATAAATATTTTTCGGCTATTGGGTACATTTCTACCACTGCAGAAACGAGGAAATGGTTTTTGTACACTATAATACATTTTGACAATATCATAACAACACAAAAGCCTTTCCCTTTTTTCAAAAACGAGAGGGGCTTTTTTTTATACAACAGACAACAAATAAAAAAAATAATAAACAAAAAATGGCTGACAGGTTATACATATTTGACACGACACTTCGCGATGGAGAGCAGGTACCGGGCTGCCAACTGAACACCGTTGAAAAGATTCAAGTAGCTAAGGCTCTTGAACAATTAGGCGTAGACGTTATCGAAGCTGGATTTCCTATTTCAAGTCCAGGCGACTTCAATTCAGTAATTGAAATATCAAAGGCTGTTACATGGCCTACCATATGTGCCCTGACCCGTGCGGTACAGAAAGATATTGACGTAGCTGCCGAAGCGCTGCAACATGCAAAGCGCAAACGTATTCATACCGGTATCGGCACCTCTGACTATCATATCAAATACAAGTTTAATTCCAACCGCGAAGAAATCATTGAACGCGGTGTTGCAGCTGTAAAACACGCCAAGAAATACGTTGAAGACGTGGAATTCTACTGCGAAGATGCCGGCAGGACTGACAACGAATACCTTGCCCGCGTGACAGAGGCCGTCATCAAAGCCGGAGCCACAGTCGTCAACATACCTGATACAACAGGTTACTGTCTGCCACAAGAATATTACGAGAAAATAAAATACCTGAAAGAGCATGTCAATGGTATTGAAAAAGCAATTATCTCCACTCATTGCCATAATGATTTAGGTATGGCTACCGCAAACACCTTCAATGGCATAATGGGAGGAGCACGCCAAGTTGAAGTAACCATCAACGGCATAGGTGAACGCGCTGGAAACACTTCACTGGAAGAAATAGCCATGATACTGAAGTGCCACAAGGGGCTGGGCATCGACACCAACATCAATACCACAAAAATATTTCCGACCAGCCGCATGGTATCGAGCCTCATGAACATGCCGGTGCAGCCCAACAAGGCCATCGTAGGGCGTAACGCTTTTGCTCATTCTTCAGGCATACACCAAGACGGCGTGCTGAAAAACGTGCAGACTTATGAAATCATCAACCCACATGACGTTGGCATTGATGACAACGCCATAGTCCTGACGGCACGCTCAGGGCGCGCGGCCCTGAAGCATCGCCTCAACGAAAACGGTGTTGACGTAGACGAGAGAAAGCTGGATAAGATCTATGAGAAGTTCCTGCAACTGGCAGACCAGAAGAAAGAGGTGAGCGATGCTGACGTCCTCATGCTGGCTGGCGCCGACACGGCAGAAGCACATGCCGTAAAACTCGACTTCCTGCAGGTAACTACGGGGCGCGGCGTCAAGAGTGTGGCAAGCATAGGCCTTGATATCAGCGGGCAGAAATTTGAAGCCGCAGCTTCTGGAAACGGTCCCGTAGATGCCGCCATCAAGGCCCTCAAGAAAATTATCGTGAAACAGATGACACTGAAAGAATTTACTATCCAGGCTATTTCTAAAGGATCTGACGATGTCGGAAAAGTACATATGCAGGTAGAATACAACGGCTCTGTATATTACGGATTCGGCGCTGACACTGACATCGTAACCGCCAGTGTAGAAGCATATATTGATTGTATAAATAAATTTAAGCAATGAAGACACTGTTTGATAAAATATGGGACGCCCATGTCGTCCAACAGGTAGAAGACGGACCGACCCAGTTGTATATTGACCGTCTCTATGCCCATGAGGTAACCTCTCCACAGGCCTTTGACACGCTGAGAGACAAGGGGCTCAAGGTGTTTCGCCCCGACCAGGTCATTGCCATGCCCGACCACAATACACCTTCGGACCAACAGAAGGTTATCCATGACCCTGTGGGGCGCAAGCAGGTGGAGACCCTGAAGAACAATTGCAAGGAGTTTGGCATCCGTCATTTCGACATGGGCTCCAAAGATAACGGCATCATCCATGTCGTAGGTCCGGAAAAAGCCTTGTCACTGCCAGGCATGACCATTGTATGCGGCGACTCTCACACTTCCACCCATGGTGCCGTGGGAGCCATCGCCATGGGCATCGGCACATCCGAAGTGGCGCAGGTACTGGCGTCCCAGTGTATCCTGCAATCCAAACCCAAGACTATGCGTATCAACATAGAAGGGACACTACCTCAGGGAAGTACTGCCAAGGATGTAGCCCTCTATATCATGGCACAAATGACCACAAGCGGAGCTACAGGCTATGCCGTAGAATATGCAGGCAGTACCATACGCAATATGAGCATGGAAGGACGTCTCACCCTGTCCAACCTCTCTATTGAAATGGGCAGCCGCGCTGGGCTGATTGCACCAGACGACACTACATTTGCCTATCTGAAAGGGCGTGAGTATGCACCCAAGGGAGAAGCTTGGGACAAAGCTGTTGAGGAATGGAAAAAACTCAAGAGCGACGACGATGCCATATTTGACAAAGAAGTAACCTACCACGCCGAAGACATCGTTCCACGCATCACATACGGCACCAATCCGGGAGCCGGCATCGCCATTGACGCCAACATCCCTACTTTGGAAGACATCCCTGATGCTGACAAAGACCAATTCCTGAGCATGCTGGACTACATGCAGTTCAAGCCCGGGCAGAAACTGGAAGGAACACCCGTTGACTACTGCTTCCTCGGTGCATGTACTAACGGACGCATTGAGGATTTCCGTGCTTTTGCTTCTGTTGTGCAAGGTAAAAAGAAAGCCGAAAATGTTGTAGCATGGTTAGTTCCCGGTTCATGGCTTGTAAGACAACAGATTATAGAAGAAGGTATTGACAAAATCCTGGAAGAAGCAGGTTTTGAACTAAGACTCCCCAGTTGCTCTTCATGTCTGGCAATGAACCCGGACAAGGTTCCGGCAGGAAAACTTTCAATCTCGACATCCAACAGGAATTTCGTAGGACGTCAAGGCCCGGGAGCAAGAACCGTATTGGCTTCCCCCCTCGTTGTTGCAGCCAGTGCAATAACCGGCAAAATTACTGACCCTCGCAAATTATAAGCCATGGCAAAAGAAAAATTCAATATCATACAAAGTACATGTATACCTATTGCTATCGATAACTGCAATACAGATTTAATTATACCGGCCCGTTATTTGGCAAGTACTACCCGCGACCCCAAGTTTTTCGGCGACGCATTCATGCACGACCTCCGCTATGACCCTGCAGGCAAACCTGTCAAAGACTTCGTCATGAATTGGCCTGACTTTTGTGAAGCACCTCACCCCGGCACTCATGAAATCATCATCGGTGGACAGAATTGGGGTTCAGGCTCCTCGCGTGAACATGCAGCATGGGCCATTGCCGGATACGGAATACGAGTAGTTATTTCTTCCAGTTTTGCCGATATCCACCGCAATAACCTGCTGAATTGTTTTGTACTTCCAGTTGTGGTTTCCAAAGCCTTCCACCAGGAATTGTTTTCCACCATAGAAAATACCCCCGACATGGAGGTCAAGGTAGATGTCCCCAACCAAACCGTGACCAACATGATTACAGGAAAAAGTGAACACTTCGAAATCAATTCATATAAAAAATATTGTTTGATGAATGCCTATGACGACATCGATTTCCTGTTGTCAAACACAGACAAAATAGAACAATACGAAAAGAACCGATGAAAATAGAGTTCTCGACGCCCAGCGATTTTAACGTTGAAATCATGGACACCACGCTCCGTGACGGTGAGCAGACCAGCGGAGTATCATTCATGCCACATGAGAAACTGATGATAGCCCGCCTGTTGTTGGAAGAATTATGCGTTGACCGCATAGAGATTGCATCAGCACGAGTATCTGAAGGGGAACTTGAAGCAGCCAAAAGCATCTGCCGCTGGGCAAAAAGCAAAAACCTACAAGACAAAGTCGAAATATTAGGTTTTGTTGATGGCGGGAAATCGCTTGACTGGATTCAACAGGCTGGCGGATGCGTCATCAATCTCCTGACGAAGGGCTCACTTCGCCACTGCCAAGGCCAGTTAAAGAAAACACCTTTGCAGCATTTGCAGGATATCCAATCAAACATCCAAACAGCCAAGGACAGAGGTATCGATGTTAATGTATACCTTGAGGACTGGAGCAACGGTATGAAAGATAGCCAGGACTATGTATTCATGCTGATTGACGGTCTACGCCACATGGGAATAAAGCGTTTCATGCTCCCCGATACGCTTGGCATTCTTAACCCTTTGCAGGTTATAGAGTTTATCCAAAAGATGACCAAACGGTATCCTGAATTACACTTTGACTTTCATGCACACAATGACTATGACATGGCCGTCAGCAATACCGTAGCTGCCGTATTGGGTGGTGCAAAAGGCCTGCACACATCAATAAACGGACTTGGTGAGCGTGCCGGCAATGCCCCTCTGGCAAGTGTGGAAGCTATCCTGAAAGATCATTTCAATGCTCACACCAATATTAACGAAGAGAAGCTGAACAAAGCCAGCCACATCGTAGAAAGTTATTCAGGCATAGCCATACCACCCAACAAACCCATTGTAGGTAGCAGTGTATTTACCCAAGTGGCAGGCATTCATGCTGACGGTGACAACAAGAACAATCTCTATTGTAATGACCTCCTGCCCGAACGTTTCGGGCGTAAGCGCGAGTATGCCTTAGGTAAGGCCAGCGGCAAAGCCAATATACGCAAGAATCTGGAAGAACTGGGACTTGAACTTAGCGACGAGGCCATGAAGAAAGTCACCGAGCGCATCATTGAACTGGGTGACAAGAAGGAGTTGGTCACGCAAGAGGATTTGCCTTATATCGTCAGTGACGTGCTCAAGCATACGACGTTGGAAGAGAAAGTCAAACTGGTCAGCTACATGGTATCTACAGCCTACGGTTTGAAGCCTGTTGCCAGCGTTCGCCTGGAAGTCAATGGGACCATCTACGAAGAGACGGCTACAGGAGACGGACAATATGATGCTTTTGTACGTTGCGTGCGACACATCTACAAGAATAAACTCAAAAGAGACTTCCCTTGGTTGTCCAACTACATGGTATCCATTCCACCGGGCGGAAGAACTGACGCATTGGTCCAGACAAGCATTGAATGGAATTATCTGGGCAAGACTTACCGCACCCATGCTCTTGACGCTGACCAGACTGAAGCAGCCATCAAGGCAACGATTAAATTGCTGAATATGATTAACGACTAACAGAAACAGATATTTTTAGACATGAAACTCAAAATTGCAGTATTAGCAGGTGACGGTATCGGTCCTGAAATCATGGAGCAAGGCGTAGCCGTAATGGATGCCGTCGCAAGAAAATTCGGACACGATATCAGCTATCAGGAAGCCCTCTGCGGTGCACATGCCATAGACGAAACCGGTGATCCTTTCCCTGAAGACACGTTCAGAATATGCCAGGAATCCGATGCTGTATTGTTTGCCTCCGTGGGAGACCCCAAGTATGACAACGACCCTACTGCCAAAGTGCGTCCCGAGCAAGGATTGCTGGCCATGCGCAAGAAACTGGGCCTGTTTGCCAACATCCGCCCCGTAACCACCTTTGACTGTCTTGTCCACAAGAGTCCCTTGAAGGATGACATCGTCAAGGGGGCTGACTTTATCTGCATCAGGGAACTGACCGGCGGCATGTATTTCGGCAAGAAACAGGAGCCTGCCATGAATGCCTCCATCGGCACAGAGGATGCACTGGACACTAACTACTACAGCCGTCCTGAGGTAGAACGTATACTCAAGGTCGCCTACCAATATGCCCGCCAGCGCCGCAGACACCTCACCGTTGTCGACAAGGCCAATGTGCTGGCATCTTCCCGCCTATGGCGCAAGGTCGCCCAGGAGATGATGACCGACTACCCCGATGTCACCACCGACTTCATGTATGTAGACAATGCAGCCATGCGCATGATACAGGAACCCACTTTCTTTGATGTTATCGTCACTGAAAACACCTTCGGCGACATTCTGACCGACGAGGGTTCGTGCATAACAGGTTCAATGGGACTGCTCCCCTCTGCATCGACAGGTACGTCCACGCCTGTCTTTGAACCCATCCACGGTTCATGGCCTCAAGGCAAGGGACTGAACATCGCCAATCCTCTGGCACAGATTCTGTCTGTAGCCATGTTGTATGAATATTTTGATCTCAAGGAAGAAGGAGCCATGATCCGCAAAGCTGTTCAGGCTTCACTTGATGCTAATGTGCGGACACCTGAAATTCAGGTTGCCGGAGGTGCAAAATATGGCACCAAAGAGGTCGGAGCATGGCTCGTGGATTACATTAACAACAACTGAATTATCTCTCCATTTTGATATCTTCAGTAAAGCCTCCTTGCAAGGAGGCTTTTTTCTTTTCTGCCACTCACCGCCGAAACAGGAAAATTTCCACGGAAATCCTCCCCCAGAGTGACGAGAGCAACTCCCCTTCCCATCCTTCATACTCTTACGATATTAACACCTCTTAACATAACAGCAATTCCCCTTGTTTTATTTCACCACCCCTGCCAGGATATATTGCAGAGGGGGTATTTTTTTGCAGGCCTACAAAATTTCACTGGCAGGCCTGCTGGTTTCAACGCGCAGGCCTGCCAGTAAAACCTGCGAAGCCTGAGAAATTTTCATGACACGCCAGCGGTGTAAAAGGAAGTTAAAATGTGTTTAGCTTCATTAACCCGCCACCCTGCCGATAACAAGGAATTAGAAGACAAATACCACTCCTAACATATATACAGCGGCAAAATCAACAAAATTAAGTATTGTAAGGACCAAAATATACCACTAACTTTGCAGTCAGAAAAAACTTAAAACAAAATGTTATTCTCACTCTTACTCTCTGCCACCGCATTGCTTCTGCAGCCTGCTGCGACCGATACCATCAAGACTATTGACATGAATGAAATCGTTGTCAAGACTACCAACAAACAAACCAGTCAGCTACGCAATACGGCAACGTCAGCAACAATAATAAATCATGCCGCCATGGAACAGCAGCGCATTGGTGAACTGTCTGACCTGAACAGCATCGTGCCCAATTTCTTCATGCCAAAATATGGTTCACGCCTGTCTTCCGCATTATATATCCGCGGCATCGGCTCACGCATCAACACCCCTGCCGTTGCCCTATATGTCGATGATGCTCCCATAGCCGAAAAGAGTGAGTACACCCTGAATTTCCTAAACATGGACCGCATGGAAATCCTGCGCGGTCCACAAGGCACGCTCTACGGACGCAATGCCATGGGCGGCATACTGAGCATGTATACACGCAATCCATTCTACTTTCAGGGAACAGATATCAAGGTCGGTACAGCCACGCGCAACGAGCGCATCAGCATATCGGCTGTGACAAACCAGAAAATCTCAGACAAAATTGCTTTCAGCCTGGGGGGCTTCTACGATTCCGACAAAGGCTTCTTCCATAATGACAGCCTGGGCAAGAAAGTAGGAGGCGGCAGTGACTTCGGTGCCAATGCCAGAATTATGTTCCGCCCTGCGGAGCAGTGGCTGATGGACCTGAAAGCCTCCTACGAATACTCTGACGAAGACGGCTATCCCTATTTCTATGACGGTCAGGTCAGCGGCGACGAAATCAGCAACGCCAAAGGGCGCATCACTTCAAACCGGCAGAGCACATACCGCAGAAGCATGTTTAACACCCATTTCAAACTGTCATGGGAGGGAAAACCGTTTATCTTCAACTCCGTAACGAGCTACCGCAATCTGGACGACCGCATGCTGATGGACCAGGACTTTGTATACAAGGATTTCTTCACATTGGAACAAAGGCAACGAGGCAACACCCTGTCAGAGGAGATTACCTTGAAGAGCAAACCCTTCAAACGCTGGGAGTGGACAGGCGGCATTTTCGGCCTGTGGGAAGCACTGAGGACCCACTCGCCCGTAACCTTCTACAGCGACGGAGTAGACATGCTCAACACCACCATTGCACGCCACATCCCCACTCCGACCGTTACCATGACCAATCCTCGCACCGGGCAACCTGTAACTCAGGCCATGCCTATGTCAATGACGATCACAGATCCTTTCTTTGACGTTCCCGCATACTTCCACACGCCTGTGCTCAACGGTGCCCTGTTTTTTCAAAACACACTCCACGACGTGTTTATTCCGCACTTCAGCATAACACTGGGACTCCGGCTGGACCACGAGCGCCAGGAAATGAGTTACACAGGGGGAAAACCTGTCAACTTTAATTTTGCCATGCCAAGCCACCAAATCAACAACGACATGGCAACCACTACCTTCCTGAAAGGAAAAATCAAGAACAACCACACGACACTCCTGCCGAAAGCAGCCCTACAGTATGACTTTGAAAACCAACTGGGCAATATATACCTTTCCGTAGCCAAGGGGCAACGCTCCGGAGGATACAACATCCAGATGTTCTCCGACATCCTCTCAACAGTCATGCAGAACGACATGATGCAAAGCACCAAGGACTATCTTGATGCCACCATGGACCAACACGCACAGCAAATGCCGGCCATGGCAGCCATGTTCAACAGCATCAAACAGGCTATTGACGACAACATCCCCATTTCACCCATGCCCGACATCAGCAATACCGTCACCTACCAGCCGGAATACTGCTGGAGCTACGAAGGGGGAACACATCTCAACCTGCTGGACAACAGACTGACCGCCGATTTCTCCATTTTCTTCATGGACATACGCAACCAGCAGATTTCCCGCTTTGTCAGCAGCGGACTGGGACGCATCATGGTCAATGCCGGCCGCAGCCACAGCTGCGGCATGGAACTGGGACTGACAGCCAAAGCATTAAACGATCGTCTGACCCTGCATGCCGACTATGGATATACCCATTCCGAATTCCGCAAATACAATACCGGTCAGGCTGACTACCGGGGACATCATGTACCATTCATCCCGGAACACAACATCGGCCTCATAGCCGACTACAATATTGTCAGGAACCATAACAAGGCAATCAAGAACATCACAGTGGGCATTCAGGGCAACGGATTGGGACGCATCTACTGGAACGAAGAAAACACTGCATGGCAGGACTTCTACTGCACTCTGAAATCACACATCCTCCTGGACTTTGGACCTTGGGACATCAACCTGTGGGGAGACAATCTCACATGCAGCCAATACAACTCATTCTACTTTGAATCATCACAGCGGAAATACTACCAGAAAGGCACCCCCTTCCAACTGGGTGTAGACGTGCACTGGCACTTCTGAGAATCAGCCCTGCCCGAAAAGCCTGAACAGAAAAGACACGCCGGCTTATAACACAAAAACGGCAAGACAAACATCAGCAACTGAAAAAAAATCACCGGCAACCAGTCCTTTTTTCGCAAGAAAAGAGGACTGGCTGCGTAAAAAGATGTAGATTTGCACATCCACAACATATACATGACATGAAGTATTTCCGTCCTTTTCTTCAGCATTTTACAGCCGCCCTGTTTCTAATCATCAGCGCATATCCCGCAACAGGAGCAAAACAGATTGTCTATATGACCTATATCCTTCATGGCAACATGAACTACGACCGATATGAAAGGCCGTTCATCTGGAAGGAGTTTCCCGTCATCTACAACGATCTCATGGACTTCATGGACGAGCATACTGACTTCTGCGGGCAGATGCAGCTGAGCGGGCAGACACTGAATTCACTACTCCAGTCGGCGCCTCAGGTAGTCCAGCATGCACTCAAAATCCATCAGCGCGGACAACTCAACTTTACAGGAACCTTCTACAGCGAACCCGTCAATGTCAACATGGACGGCGAGACCAACTATCGCTGTGCATGGCTTGGAACACGAATCGTAGAGAGTATCACAGGTGGGAAAACCGATGGTTTCTATCTGCAGGAGAGAGCCTATCATCCGCAGCTGCCCTATATATTCAACCACACCGATGTAACATGGACCCCTATCATAACAAACGATGACTCCTGGCGCCCCTTCCACCTGCGTGGGCTGGACGGGAGCACTTCGGTATGCGTCCCCATAACACGCGGAGACTTTATTGCCAAGGTCAAGCAGGCACCGGCAGGCAGTCTCATCACCCTTGAAGAAGACTACGAGATTCCACAGACCTTTACCAAAGCCTACAGGACAGTCGAGGCATTCAACCGAAGCCAGGACAACATACAGATAAAATGGATTACCGTCAAGGACTACATCCGGCGTTTCGGCATTGAGAAAGAAAAATATGTAGACCATTCTGCCAAAGCACGTCACCGCGACAACGGCACATACTCACGCTGGACAGCCGACCCTCTTGACATACAGTTACAAGAGTACACCAATCTTGCCATGGATGACCTGAGAGCAGCTAAAATCATCAATGCCCTGGCATGCCACCTATGGGGCATTGAAGCCGACTGCCCCATAGAGTCATCCGACATCAGCCTGCTGCAAGACCCCCTCACATGGAACATTGAGCGTGCTGACCTCTACCCTGACGTAGAGTCTCAGTTCCTCGCCAGAAACGGAAAAGTCACCCTGCTGAGCAGAGCCGAGCATTTGTTGCTCTGGGGAGTAAACAGTGATGCCAAGGGATGGTATCCGCTATACGAAAAAAGACGCGAGCGCAGACAGGCTTTCCTGAACAGCAGCCGCCTGTCACGACACATCATCGGACAAGCCTTGAATCAACTGGCAACCCGGATACAGGCCCACGGCTATGACAAATACTACATTGCCTTCAATGCCGAGCAGAAACGCATCAAAACCATCACCCTGAACACCGAACAACCTTATGAGCTCTTTGATTGCAGCACGGGGAAGACAATCCCTTCACGGGCCATATGGCAAGAAAACGGCTGCGTAATAACAGCCGAATACACCCTCCCGGCATACGGCTATATGCTCATAGGAGCCCGCCAGAGCTACAGGGCTTACACTCCGACATGGACAGACGGAAACAGCATCGGCAATACAGAACTGAGCATCACCGCCGACGGCACCACTGTAAGACTCCGGACAGGCAGCGGTCAGGAAATCAACATTTCGCTTGACACTTTCATGATTCGTGCACTTGCAGAAATGACCCAGGGCGAAGGCGATGAAGCATGGCGACAGGCAAAAGCCCACGGCCCCGCACGCATCAAGGTATGCCAAGACGGGCTACACCCCCAACTACGCATAGACCGTCAGCCCGACAGACTTTTCCACATGACAGAAACCTATACTCTGCTGGATGATAAAATACAATATGATATTAACTTCCATTTCCCCCATCCAACCCTGGTACGCAAAGAAGGAGCTGTCAAGGGCAACACTTTCAGCCCAGAAGGACTAAATATCATCTTTGACACCCATACCACAGGTACCATTGGCTACGACATCCCATACGGCATATCAGAATACGACAAACCAGGAATGAGCTATTTCTGTCCGCTCAGCACCCTATGGCTCCAAAGCAACAAAAACGGAGGATTCATGGTCAGTCCGCAGACAGGAGAACAGGCTTTCGGGGCAAATCTTGACGAAGGAACAATAACACTCTATCTGGGCGCATCCACGACATCAGGACCTATACGCAACGTAGGACTGAAATACATAGAGAAGAACAACGTATGGCATGAACCGGCATGGTATAGCGAACCGTTCCACGGGGAGTACCATCACCGCATTATCCTACAACACTATAACGGCACATGGCAGCAAGCACACCTGCCACAGGCTTTCCGATGCGAAAGACAGCCCGTATACACTAGAGAATGCCATCCAGGGAACGGGACACTGCCCACATGCCAATCATTGGTAGAAACAACCCTGCCCAACATAGACATCACCACCATTGACGATGAAGGACAAGGCACTTTCCTGCGCCTCAACGAGCGGGAGGGACACACTACCAAAGCACGCATAAGCATTGGCAGAAAGACCTATAAAGCCAACCTCAAGCCCTACGGCATTGTCATGCTGCCACTGAGATAACCGGATGCCCACCAAAGTGCAGTTCTACAACTTTCAAGTTCACTGACAACCCCTGCCAGAGGATCAACCCAAATCAGGTACAAAACGACATATAATAAACAGCAACACCCAAATTTACATTGGCAGCAACACAGACTTCACACAACATATAGCCAGCCAATGCAGTGAAGCAGCATTACAAAAATAAAAATACGGGGAGACAATCAGTGATTGTCTCCCCGTATTTTTATTTAGCACTTATTATTACAGACTATCTGGCATCGCCTGACCTGCCTCGTTCACTCCCTCTCCTTTGTCAGCACAACGGGCATTTTCATCAACAAGATCCTGATAGAAAGTTGCCAATGATGTCTGGATATAAGGAACAAGCAGCAAAAAGCCAAAACCCAATGTAAACAAGCAGAGAATAGCCCATCCGATAAAACTCAGATACAGAAGGAAGAGTTTCATTTTATGGCCATCCATCATAACCCGACTCCTATGGATAGCATCCTCAGCATCCATATCAGGATTGTCAAGAAGAATAAACTCCATCATGGCATATGACATGCTTTTCATGATTCCAGGAACAACAAGAAGCAATGTCCACAGAAAGACATAGAGGGTCTTCAAGAACATAGCAAGCCATATTCTTCCTACACGCTTATACCCGTCAAACAAGGCTCCGACAGATTTCTCCTGATTCCTGACAAAAGACAGAAAGAACACTGTGAATCCCCAGGAAAGCGGCATACACAACAATGTCATCAGCACTGAACTTCCATTAGAAATCCACAAGTTATACGCAAAAGGTATTGACACGCAGGATGACAATCCAAGCACAATCACATAATATACCACAGCGGCAAATACCGCTGTTCCCCAATTACCTTCAAGGACTCTGCGAGCCCGTTTTCTAACCTCTGAATTTGTTAACATCACGAAAAAAAATTATCTGTTGATTTCTAATCTAAAACCGTATTCCAATTATATTTGTCAGGTTCTATGCCATACTGTATATCACGCAGTTTCTTATACAGTTTCCTGCATATAGGTCCTGGTTTTCCATCCTTACTGATAACATAGCTTCTTCCTGCTTCCGGATCATCAATTTTAGTAATCGGACTGATCACAGCAGCCGTGCCACAAGCACCGGCTTCTTCGAATGTATCAAGTTCCTCTACCGGAATCTGTCGGCGCTCAACCTTGAGTCCCATTTCTTCGGCCAAAGTCTGCAAACTCTTATTGGTAATAGATGGCAGGATAGACGTTGATGCCGGGGTCACATAAGTATTATTCTTTATACCAAAGAAATTTGCAGCTCCACATTCATCAATATATTTCTTCTCCTTGGCATCAAGATAGAACTCACAGGAATAACCAGCCTTGTGAGCTTCATCATTGGCCTTAAGGCTGGCCGCATAGTTCCCGCCAACCTTATATATACCTGTCCCAAGAGGTGCAGAACGGTCAAACTTACGGGTAATGACATAGTCGGTACAAGCAAAACCTCCTTTGAAATACGGACCGACAGGAGTAACAAAAATCAGAAAAAGATATTCATCAGAAGGATGGACTCCTACCTGTGCACTAGTTCCCAGCATCAAAGGGCGAAGATACAACGCAGCACCACTTTCATAAGGTGGTATAAAACGCTCGTTTAGTTTTACAACCTTCTTCGCCATCTCTATAAAGAGTTCTGTCGGCATCTCCGGCATCATTATTCCACGCGACGTACTCTGCATACGAGCCGCATTTTCATCTAAACGAAAAATACGAATTTTGCCGTCAGGACACCGAAAGGCCTTCTGACCTTCAAAAGATTCTTGACCATAATGCAAGCATGTCGCAGCCATATGAATATTAACTATTTCAGAGGAACATACTTCTATCTCCCCCCACTTACCATTACGATATGTACAGCGAACATTGTAATCTGTCTTCATATAACCAAAAGGCAAATGACCCCAATCTATTTGTTCCATAATTTGTTATTTTTACAAAATTGTCACATTAATTCCGCACAAAGTTAACAAAAATGCACGAAAATATCTAATAAACCATAAAATATGTAAGCTTCAAAAACATAAAACAGGATATTTTTTACAAATATCTTCACCCATGACAGCGAATAATTCAAATAATATTTATATCTTTGCAAGGTATAGCGGATTTCTGTCCTCAAGCACCTGCTATTATCATGAGGTTACAACAAGGACAAATTCAGTTCTCAACTATTAGAATGATATATACAATTTAAAATAATAATAACATTAATTAATTCAATCAAACAAAAAAAATGGAAACTAAAGAAACAAAAGTTGCGGTTAACGCAAACAAGAAACCAGCAGCTAAGAAAAAGACTGGTTTTAAAGGTATTAAAAATGCATGGGTAATCCTTGTCATTTGCTTGGTAATTGCTATTATCATATTCAAGTTCGTATTCGGTGATGCCAGCCACTTTGCAGGTGGTGATCCGGAAGGCAAGCCTCTGGATATCCTTGGTACAATATACCATGGTGGTGTTATCGTACCTATCATTTGGACACAGTTATTCGCAGTTATTACTTTGACTATTGAACGTTGGCTGGCTCTTAAGACCGCTTTCGGTAAAAACAGCCTTGACAAATTCGTTGAAGAAATCAAGGGTGCGCTCGCAAAGAATGACATGACAGCTGCTAAAGCCATCTGTGACAAGCAGGGTGGTTCTGTAGCAAATGTTGTTACTGCTACCTTGAGCAAATATCAGGAAATGGCAACCAACACCGAATTGGACAAAGAGCAGAAGATTCAAGGCATCCAGAAAGCCCTTGGAGAAGCAACAGCTCTTGAGATGCCGTCTCTCCAGATGAATCTGCCTATCTTGGCCGTAATCGTTACATTGGGTGTGTTAACCGGTCTGCTCGGTACTGTAGTCGGTATGATTAAGTCATTCTCCGCTCTGTCTGCTGGTGGTGGTACAGACTCTTCTGCTCTGTCTGCCGGTATCTCCGAAGCCTTGGTAAATACAGCATCTGGTATTGCGACTTCTTGGCTGTCAGTTGTATTCTATAACTTCTACACAAACAAGATTGACCACCTCACATACGCACTTGACGAGGTAGGTTTCACAATCGTATCTACTTTCCAGGAGACACAGAAATAAGGAACATATAAAAAGGTAAAAAGTTATATAAATGGGACGTTTTGCGATTAAAAAGAGAGACACGTTCATAGACATGACGCCTATGTCCGATGTCATGGTCCTATTGCTTACCTTTTTCATGTTGACTGCTACCTTCGTCAAGAAAGAACCTGTAACAGTATCAACACCAGGTTCTGTGTCAGCAATCAATGTACCCGACCATAATGTCATGACCATCCTGATTGACTCAAAAGGCCGCGTATTTATGACACTTGACAAAAAGAGCGATTTATTCTCAACCTTGGATGAAATAAGCACCAAGTACAACTTGAATTTCACCCAACAAGAGAAAGCCGCATTTGCAAATGCCTCCTCTTTCGGAGTTCCTATCAGCAAACTGAAATCATGGTTGGATATGGACGATGTTAACCGAGAGGCATATCTAAGTAGCAACGACATCGAAGGTGTTCCTTGCGATAGTACAAACAATGAATTCAAAGATTGGGTTGAAGCTGCTAAAGAAATCAATCCTGACCTTAAGATTTCCATCAAGTCCGATGAAACTACCTCATATAAGGTAATCAAGAACGTGATGAACTCTTTACAGGATCTGAAGCAGAACCGATACAACCTCATTACCAATCTGAAGAAAGTACAAGCTATTGACGAATAAATAAAGGAGGAAAATTATGGCATTAGCAAAAGCAAAGAAAATAAACGCCCGCGTAGACTTTACGCCTATGGTGGACATGATGATGCTTCTGATTACCTTCTTCATGCTCTGTACTACACTTTCAAGACCCAAGTCTATGGAAATCAACATGCCATCAAACAAAGAAGACTTGAAAGAAGAGCAACAGAATAAAGTCAAGGCATCCGACGCTGTAACACTACTTCTGGACGAAGACGACAAAATTTACTACTATCAGGGTATCCCTGAAATAGATAATCTTAAAGAGACTACCTATGGTGAAAATGGCCTTCGTAAAATGCTTGCTCAGAAAAACATCAACGCTATCCAAAAAGTTAAGCAACTTCGTAAGAAATATGCTGCGATGGTAACAAGCAACGTACAGAAAGAAGAACAGCAAAAGAAAGAATTTGAGAAAGAATTAGGTGACATCCGCGCTGCAGAAGGTACACCAAACGTTATCATTAAGGCTTCTGATGGCGCAAGCTACAAGAATCTGATTGACGCTTTGGACGAAATGCAGATTTGCGATATCGGCAAGTATGTAATCGTACCTATCACCGATTTTGACCACCAGATGATTGATTATCTTAAAAACCACAAATAGGCTCGCAGCCAATAATATAATGACTTAAATTATGGCAAATTTAGATTTATATTCAAAAAATTGGTGCGACCTTGTATTTAATGGCAAGAACAAGAATTATGGTGCCTATGTTCTAAGAGCCGAGACTGGTTCACGCAACATCAAGGCATTAACCATAACATTCTGCATGGTATTATTAGCCTATATCTTGCCGTTCTTAATCAAAGCTGTTGCACCTAAGAACACACAGGAAACTGTAACAACAACACAGCTCTCCAAATTGGAAGAAGCAAAAATTGAAGATAAGCACATTATAAAGAAAGTAGAACCCAAACAGGCTCAACCACAACAAATCAAGAGCTCCATCAAGTTTACAGCTCCTAAGATTGTAAAAGACGAGGACGTTTCTAAAGAAGACGAGATGAAATCTCAGAAAGAGTTGGGTGAAAGCAAGGTTGCTATTTCTATCGCCGACGTAAAGGGTAATGATGAGGTACACGGTAAAGATATCGCAGATATCAAAGAAGTCATCACATCAAAACCAACAGAAGAAGCAAAAGTATTCACTTATGTAGAGCAAATGCCTACATTCCCCGGTGGTGAAAGTGCTTTGATGAAATACATTAGTGACAATCTGAGGTATCCATCGGCTGCCCAAGACCAAGGCATACAAGGTTTGGTGCTCCTGCGCTTCGTTGTAACAGGCACAGGTGAAGTCGGAGAAGTACAGGTTCTCAAATCCCTGGATCCAAGTTGTGACCGTGAAGCCGTTCGCGTTGTGAAATCACTCCCGAAATTTGTCCCTGGTCGTCAGCAAGGTAAGCCAGTAAACGTTTGGTTCCAGCTTCCCGTAAGATTCCAATTGATGTAATATTCACATTATACTTGAAAAAAAAGCGACAACTCGAGTTGTCGCTTTTTTTTGCGCAAAATTAAAAACGACAAATTCAAGCCTGCACCCTCCTCCATTTTTCACATCTCATATCCGCTACTTTCATGTTACCCTCCTATTTTTTTCAATAATACTGACACTTTTTTCGTGGCTTTACCGTCGCAGTTAGATGCAAGATTGCTGAAATAATGTAACATCACTTCACGTTATCTGTCCCCCACTGGCTATATCATTTTAGGGTCCATACAAGCATCTCGAAAATAATGCTCGGATATCAATCCTTAACATTGAGCATACTGAACAAGGAGTATCTTTTTCTTGCGAAGAAATTAAAAATAATAATTATTAACAGAAATAAAACCGACAAAAAGGTTGAAAATCGCAAGAATAAAAGTATCTTTGCAATTCAAATCAACACAAAAAATGAAATTTTTAGGAAAGTTCATCTTCTTTACTGCCATTTTGCTATTTCTCTTTTCGTGCAACAGTAATACTCCCAAGAGGAGCGAAACAGAAATCAACACCATCGAAGTGGCATGCGATGAAACATTTCGTCCAATTATAGAACAAGAAATGCGTGCTTTCCACGCTAAGTACCCAGAGGCGATATTAGATACAACTTTTGTATCCGAGACCCAAGCCATCAATCTTCTTCTTCAAGACAGTTTCCGCATGGCCATTACGACACGACCTCTGAGCGAAGCCGAGAAACAAAGCATTTTAGCCCAACATCAATTATCCGTAGAAAGTCATCCTTTCGCATATGATGCCATTG
Organism: uncultured Bacteroidales bacterium; assembly: GCA_902773055.1. Classification (GTDB taxonomy): domain Bacteria; phylum Bacteroidota; class Bacteroidia; order Bacteroidales; family Bacteroidaceae; genus UBA6382. The sequence continues at coordinate 2,175 of CACYCZ010000129.1, read as the reverse complement.
CCTTGATCATCAACAATAGCAACCCAGATTCACTCATTTCCGTCAATGATATTCGCCGAATTGTCACCGGCCAAACAACCAAATGGAATCAGATCCCAGGCGCACAGACGAAAGGAAATATTGAACTGGTCTTTGATGACGAGAATTCCAGCACTGTTCGTTTTGTCAGAGACTCAATATGCAACGGAGGAGAACTCAAAGGAAACCTTAAAACGGCTAAATCCAACCCCAACGTCATTGCCTATGTAGCCCAAGTCCGCAATGCTATAGGTATAATAGGTGTAGACTGGATACGCAACTTCAAGGATACCACAAATCTGTCCTTTGACAATCGGGTACGCGTGATGAGAGTCAGCAGTTCCTCTGTCCCTGAGAAAAGCAATAGCTACCAGCCAGTGCAATACTACATTGCTACCGGCGACTATCCACTCACGCGCCAATTATTTATATCATCAACAGAGCCCTATATGCAGGCACTCAACCGCAATTTCTATCACTATCTGACAGATACCGAAGGACAACTGATTATTACAAAGTCATCCCAACTGCTACCAGTCATGCCTGTACACGTTAAACAAATTGATATCACAGATTAAAATTAATATAATAACATAACAATGAAAAAAGGAAAATTACTTATTTTATTGGCAAATTTTGCATTTGCAACTAGCTTTGTAAACGCCAATGACAAGACAACTGTCAACTACACGTTATCTCCAGAGACTCAACAAGCTGTCAATGAGATTATTTCCATATCAAAGACAGATCCAATGACAAGTCTCATGCAGTTCAGCACTTTTATAGAAGATAAAAAATACAGAAAAGAATTAAAAAAGAAAGAAGCGCTGACACTGGCAGGAAAAGATTTTTTCAAGGCAGGGCTCTATCAACAAGCCGCCGAGATGGGTCGTCTGGCCTATGAGACCGACGGTAGTTACTTCCCCGCCATTATGCTTTATGGCGATGCCTTGTATGAGATGAAGAAATATGGTGATGCCTCTGCACTCTACGAAGCTGCCATCAATGCAGAACCCAATGAGAAAAGCGCATACCTCAAGACTGCTGACGTTTACAAATATATCAATGCAGAACGCTCTTTGGAAGTACTGAAGCAATTCAAGGAGAAATTCCCCAGTGATCCTGACGTGAACAAGGCTATGGGTTCAATCTACTATTATCAGAATAAGATTGACGATGCTATCAAGGCATATGACACCTATTTTGCCGAATACAAAGGCGAAGATTTAGAAGCACAAGAAGAATATGCCATTATTCTCTATATCAAGAAGGATTTCCAAGGTTCTCTGGACAAAGTGAATGCTATTCTCCCCAAAGATCCCAAATCTCTCAGTTTGAACCGTCTGAAATTTTACAACCTCATGGAACTCATGCAGGTTCAGGGTGCCAAGGAGGCCGCAGACAAATTCTTCGGAGCTTTCAAGGACACACTCTACAATGGTACTGACTACAAGTATCAGGGTCAACTGGCCGAAATGCTTATGGACACAGCCATGATGGTCAGTTCCTTTGAGCATGCCGCCAAACTGGATCCGGAAAAAGCCGAAATCCAACTCGGTCTGAGTGAGGCATACGAGAAAATCGGAGAAGCTGAAAAAGCTGTTGCCGCATACAAAAAGTACCTCGACATTGCCGAGCCAGGCAAGAAGAGTGCCAACGGCATCCTTAAAATGGGTAAGATTTACTATGCCTGTGCAGCCGGTATTGAAGACAGCACTAAAGCTGACCTGAAGAAAAAATATGTTGAAGCCGGCGACAAGATTTTTTCAGAATTAGAGGATATGGCCAAGGATTCATATCTTGGTCCGATGTGGCGCGCACGAATCCAGACCATTTTAGACCCAGAGAATCCTATCGAATCTGTCAAGGAGTGCTATGACAAGGTATATGAGCGTCTGGCCAATAAAGATGAATCCTATAATACCGAGCGCAAGGAATGCCTTGTATATTCTGCCTTTTATTACTTCAAGAAGGATGATTATGCCAGTGCCAAAGACTACTGCGAGAAAGTATTGGCCATTGACCCCAATCATGGCTTGGCTAAAAACATTCTGAATGCCATCGCACAACTGAAGAAATAAGAGCAATTCTTTCAAAGAAACTTATATTTTCAAAAGAATAGGGCGGTGCAACTGACAAGTTGCACCGCCCTATTCT